>BJGB01000105.1 GCA_014190215.1 Actinomycetes bacterium
GCGTACTGAGCGACATAGTTCACTATTGAAAGTGGGAGGTTCGTGAAAATCAGGGCGCGTTTTTTCAACGGAAAAAATCGATCCGCGCACGACAACCAAGTAGTCAATTCCCAAAGCACACAATTCAGCGGCGATCTGTGGCGCCATCTCGGGAGTGATTCCTGCCCATGGAGCAAGTTCATCGCACGACAAACGTAAACCGATGATCGCATCGGGGCGCACTGCGTGTGCCGCGGAGCGCACCGCGACAATGACCTTTTGGGCGAACAATGAACGTTGCGCCCATTCATCGCCACGCTGATTAGTCAGACCCGACAAAAACTGGCGTACCAGACTGTGCTGCCCTGCATTGATCTCAACGCCATCACAACCAGCACCAATTGCGAGGCGAGTGGCTTCGGCAAAACCTTCAATCACTGCGTTGATGTCATGGGTTTCCATCCACTTAGGAACCTCACGTGAATTCACTTCGGGCACTCGTGACGGAGCCCACAACGGCAACTGTGAATATGCCGAGGAGCCCTGTCCACCGGCATGGTCAAGTGAAGCAATAACCAATGAGCCATGGGCATGACAGGCCTCGGAGATCGCTGCCCATCCCGTCGCGCATTGAGTCGCCAGGGGAGCCCGCTCGTATGGCCAATCACTGCTGTGGACGCTGGCACCTTCGACAACAATGATTCCGCAACCACCCATGGCACGCCGCTCGTAATACGCCACATGTCGTGGCGACAAACCGCGAAGATCATCACCCAAGTTGGTGGCATGGGGACCGAACATTAACGAATTCTTTGAGGAGCGTGTGCCGATAGTGAGCGGCTGTAAAAGCAACATTATTTACAGTCTCGCCGATTTGCGGTCGAAGTGGGAAACCCTCATCAGAAAGGCTCAGGATAGGTAGGGTTTATCGTGATGGAACGTGGGCAAAAAGTGTGGTTGGTCCGCTTGAGCCTGATTACTGTTGCGGGATTTTTGCTGCGCTTGGCATTCGTTTTGACCGTCACGCGCTACGACCCGCCCCTCGGTGACCAGCTCTACTATTCGGCTCAGGCGCCGACGGGAAGTCTCTTTCGCGTCAGAGTAATCGGCTTGGAATGATCCATTCCGGGCTTAGGCGACGAACCTCGTGCAATGACTGAGAGTGCCTCATCTGCGTCCCCAGCAACACATTCAGGATCGGGACCATCGAGTGGCAACCCAGTGAAGAACTTGGCAGCCATGCAACCACCTTGGCAAGCGTCAAAGGCGCCGCAGGAAGCACAAGCTCCAGCTGATTGCGGCTCACGTAGCGATAAGAACAAATCACTCTGCTTCCAGACTTTGGCAAAGCCACCCTCATCGCGAACATTGCCGGCCTTGAATTCGTCGTGGATGACAAACGGGCAGGCGTACACATCGCCGATGGGATCAATCAAACAGACGACTCGACCTGCTCCACACATATTGAGTCCAGGTAATGCCTCTCCAAATGCGTTGAGATGGAAAAATGAGTCACCAGTGAGAACATTCTCGCCGTGCTTCAATAACCAATCATAAATTTCGCGTTGCTGTGCATTCGTTGGATGTAACTCGTGCCATGTATCGGCACCTCGACCAGCGGGGCGAAGGCGCGTAATGCGTAATTGTGCGCCGTAGAAGTCTGCAAGAGCTTTGAACTCGTCAAGTTGCGAAACATTGTGACGGGTCACGACGACAGATATTTTGAATTGTCCGAAGTTGGCTGCCTTGAGATTATCCATGGCGCGAATCGCCATCGCGTGGGATCCCTCGCCACGGACCGCATCATTTGTCGCCGCGTCAACACCATCGAGACTGATTTGAATATCGAGATAGTCCATAGCAGCAAGTCGCTGAGCTTTTTCTTCGTCAATGAAGGCTCCATTAGTGCTGAATTTCACGCCGATGCCATTGCCGACGGAATACTCAAGCAATTCGAAGAAGTCACGGCGCACCATTGGTTCGCCACCACCAATGTTGATGTAAAAAACCTGCAGATCGCGTAAATCATCAAGTATTTTTTTGGCTTCGTCAGTTGAGAGTTCGCGTTCATCGCGTTGCCCACTTGATGACAAGCAATGCACGCATTGCAAGTTGCAGGCGTAGGTGAGTTCCCATGTCAGACAGATTGGAGCATCGAGGCCCCTCTTCATTTCTTCAACCAGTGATTTCGCGCTCACGTACGACCTCCGATGTTTCGAGTGATGTCAAGGCAGCGATGAACGATGGCCAGCGATCTTGGGTCACGCCACAGGCACTGAGCGTCGATTGAACATCGGGATGATCATGCAGTGCCTGTACGACCGTGACGACATCAGGATGCTTTAAGAAAATCAACCGACGATTGCCATAATGGTAGGCGAGTGCACCAAAGGCTTCTGGGCGAACGGCAACTTGAGGGTGGATCTCAAGTACTGATGCGAGGGCAATGGTCATGGCAGGTCAGGTTTCGTACGAAACGAAATGATCAGTAGACGCCGCACATGCCGTCGATGGAGATTTCCTCAATCAGCAATTCAGATTCAATAACTGGCGTATCAATCGCCACTGCGTCATCCACGCTGGACTCGGCAGCAACGACGGGTGCTGTGGTGGTGGTCGGGCTTTGCATATCTCCCAGCGTACAACGCCAGTGTCTGGCATGGGCTACCCTCTGCTTACTTGTCGCAAAAAACAGCGACCATGACCGTAGGGGGCAACAATGAAGTCCAAGGCCGCAATTTTGTGGGAAGTCAATCAACCCTGGAGCGTTGAAGAGATAGAACTCGACGAGCCCAAGGCCGGCGAGGTGCTGGTTGAAATGAAAGCCTCGGGCATGTGTCATAGCGATGAGCATTTGACGACTGGTGATTTACCTTTCGCCCTGCCGATTATCGGCGGTCACGAAGGTGCTGGCATTGTCCGCAAAGTTGGCGAAGGCGTCAGTTGGCTGGCTCCAGGCGACCATGTAGTTTTTGGTTTCATTCCTTCCTGTGGTCGTTGTGCGAGTTGCTCAACTGGACATCAGAACCTCTGTGATTTAGGAGCACTGATGGGTACTGGTCGCCAGATCACCGATGGTGGCGCACGCCATCACGCTCGAGGTCAGGAATTGGGTCTGATGTGCTTGTTGGGTACTTTCGCCCATCACACTGTGGTCAACGAAGCCAGTTGCATCAAGGTCGATGATGATCTTCCTTTTGATAAAATTTGTTTGCTCGGCTGCGGTGTTGTCACCGGCTGGGGCTCGGCGGTTTACGCTGCGCAAGTTCGCCCGGGGGACACCGTGGCTGTCGTAGGTATCGGCGGGATTGGTGCGAATGCTATTCAGGGTGCCCGCTTGGCGGGGGCAAAGCGCATCATCGCTATTGACCCGATTGAGTTCAAGCGCGAAAAAGCCATGGAGTTTGGAGCGACTCATACTGCCGCTTCGATGACCGAGGCAGTGGCCTTGCTACAAGAAGTCACTTGGGGAACGATGGCCAATAAGGTCATCATGACCATGGGCGTGGGTTCTGGAGCGGTGATGGCGGAGGCCATGGCCTTGGCTTCCAAGCGCGGCAGAGTGGTCGTGACCAATATTCACCCGGCCATGGAAATGAGTGTCACGATGAACCTCCTCGATGTCACGCTGATGGAAAAGCAGGTCGTGGGCTCCTTGTTCGGATCGGGTAACCCAAGAGCGGACATTCCTAAGTTGGCGAGTTTGTACCGCGAGGGACAATTGGACCTCGATGGTCTGGTGACTCGCACCTACAGCCTTGAAGGTGTGAACGATGGCTACGAGGCGATGCGCAAGGGTGAAAACATCCGTGGCGTGCTTGTTTACGACTGACTTGTCGGCAACTCGCCTAGAACCTTTGGGTTGAGGGAGAGTATCGTTGATCTAGTAGCCACCAAAGTGGAACCAACAGGGGAGTTCATCATGTCTGGAATTCGTAAGTCAAAAGCTGCTGTGTTGTGGGGTCTGAATCAGCAATGGAAGATTGAAGAGATCGAAATCCATCCTCCAAAAACTGGAGAAGTGATCGTTCATTGGCGTGCTGCTGGATTGTGCCACAGTGATGAGCACTTGGTCACTGGCGACATGGTTCCACCAGAAGAATTTTGGCCACTCATGGGTATTGAAAGTTTCTTCCCCATCATCGGTGGTCATGAAGGCGCCGGAGTTGTCGTCGAGGTTGGTCCTGGAGTTTCTAGCGTTGTTGTTGGCGATCATGTCTCGGCTTCATTCGTACCATCGTGTGGTCGCTGCCGTTATTGCAGCACGGGTCGTCAGAACTTGTGCGACAACGGAGCCAAAACTTTTGTTGGTGGAATGATTACCGATGACACTCATCGCCATTTCATCAATGGCAAACCTGTGACCTTGATGGCCAAGGTGGGAACATTCTCCGAGTATGCCTGTGTGAGTGAGCAGTCAATTATCAAAGTTGAAAAAGACATTCCCTTGGAATGCGTGGCCTTGGTGTCATGTGGTGTGGCCACTGGTTGGGGTTCAGCAGTGAATCGTGCTGGCACACAACCGGGAGACACCGTCGTAGTTGTCGGTATCGGTGGCATCGGAATGAACGCTGTGCAGGGCGCGCGAATGGCGGGCGCTAAGCGCATCATCGCTATCGATCCTCTTGAGTTCAAGCGTGAAAAAGCTATGGAGTTCGGGGCCACTCACACTTTTCCTTCAATGGCTGAAGCCATGATGTCAGTCATGGAGATGACCTATGGCCAGATGGCTGATCGGGTGATCATGACTCCAGGCGTTTTGCACGGCGAGATGATGGGTGAAGCAATGAACCTGGCAGGCAAGGGCAGCACGGTTGTGGTCACTGCTATCTCGCCGATGACCAGTGAGGTCGCCAATATCAACTTATTCCAGTTAGCAATGTGGAATAAAGAGATCAAAGGAACGATTTTTGGTTCAATGAACCCTCGTGCCGATATTCCAGCATTGCTAGATATGTACCGTGCCGGTCAACTGAAGCTTGATGAACTGGTGACCAATACATACAAGCTTGAAGACATCAACGAAGGTTACGAAGCCATGCGCGACGGCACGAATATTCGTGGCGTTATTGTGAACGCCTGATTCTTCTTCTGACCCGATTATTCTGATGACTCAATCACCTCGTAGTTCATTGATTACGGCGCTCGAGGGCACTGTCATTGGGCGCCGCCGCGAAGTTGAACTGGTCGTGGCCGCCCTTGATGCTGATCGACATGTACTGCTTGAAGGTCCACCAGGAACAGGTAAGAGCACTCTCTTGCGCGCTGTGGCTGAAGGTTTGAGCATCGGTTTTGTCTTTGTTGAAGGTAATGCCGAACTCACTCCAGCGCGTTTGGTCGGTCATTTTGATCCCGCCCGAGTGCTCTCGGATGGCTATGACCCCGACGTTTTTGTGGACGGTCCTTTAATTACGGCGATGCGCGATGGAGCGTTGCTGTATGTCGAAGAAATCAACCGTATCCCCGAAGAAACATTGAATGTTTTGATCACCGTGATGAGTGAAGGTGAATTGAATGTGCCGCGTTATGGTCGTGTCCCAGCTTCAACTGGTTTTCGATTAGTTGCCGCAATGAATCCGTTTGATGCAGTAGGAACTGCGCGCATCTCTGGGGCGATTTATGATCGTGTGTGTCGCGTATCCGTGGGTTATCAGTCGGCTGAAGTTGAACAGCAGATTGCCTCTCGTGGAGTTAAAGGATTACCGGCAGGTTGGCTTGACAAGGTAGTTGAACTTGTGAGGCGAACGCGCAACCATAGTGAATTACGCGTCGGTTCATCAGTACGTGGAGCGATTGACATGGCAGCGGTCGCAGTGTCTTTGGCATCCGTACGATCCTCCAAGGTCACTGACTCTGGCGTGGGACTGGACGCTGCGCTGGTGGCATTGTCGGGCCGAGTGCGTGTGCGCGAGGGCAGCGCGCGCACTTCTGAAGAGATCATCAGTGAATTGTGGAATGAGGTGTTTGCTCCAACATCGCCTGGCGAAGCGGGAAAAGTGAACGCCCCGATGGGGGCGACTCCTTAGCCAAAGAGGGTGCCGCCGCCGATGATGCGGTCAGTGAAGCGTCAAAGAAAACTTTGTCGCGACGCGAGTTATCGCGCAATCCGCAATTTGAACAGGTCTCTCCAGAAGTTGGTGAACTTGATGAGTCTGCCGTGGACGAAGCCCTTGAAGAAGATCCCGACGCCATGTTGGCGTTATTGGCTGATCTCACCGGCGCCACAGATCAGAAGTTGCGAGAGTTGGCAAAGCGTTTGGCAGGTCGTTTGTTCTTGGACGTCTCACGGCGAGGACCAGTGAAACCGCGCGGTATTGGCAGGATTGTCACTCGCCCTTATAGTCCAGATGCTGGTGACATCGATCTTGATGCCTCAATGAGCACCATTCTCGAGGCCCGCGCGGCACGTCAGGCCATTGATCCAGAAGGTCTCAAGGTGCGCAGTTGGGCAAGACCTGGAACGGCGATTTCTTTATTGGTGGATCGCAGTGGCTCAATGGGAGGAAAACCTTTGGCTACGAGTGCCATGGCGGCGGCAGCGGTTGCTTGGCGCAGTCCATCTGATTACAGCGTGATTGCTTTTGGCCAAGATGTTGTGGTCGCCAAAGGCCAAACATCGATGAAGTCGAGTGAAGAGGTGATCAACGATGTGTTGGCATTACGCGGTTTTGGCACCACTGATCTTGCAGGAGCGCTACGCGGTGCTGGAGAACAGTTATCGCGCACGCGAGCGGGTCGGCGAATCACGATAATCCTCAGTGATTGTCGCGCTACGGTCGCTGGTGATGTTCAGGCGGCAGCGCTGGCCTTGGATGAAGTGGTCATTCTTGCACCATCTGGTGATGACGCAGAGGCTCAAGTCTTGGCATGGCAAGTTGGTGCGCGCATTGCCTGCATTGACGGGCCAAGTGACATTCCTGCGGCCTTACAAGCGGTTCTTGGGGACTAGCGGCAAGAAGGATCGTCAGGTGGGATAACGCCGACACTATTTGACTCGACATAGACAGGTGGCAATGTCGTGGTTACTGCAGGTTTGATAGTTGTTTGAGTGTTTGACGGGACTGTCGTTGCTGGCGGTTTCGTCGTGGCTGGCGCAAAGATTTGATCGGGGGCATCAACCAAACGTGCTCGGCCCTGAAAAACGGCAAGGACTGCTTTCATATTTTCCCCGTCGAGTGCGGGCTCAATCACGGATTGACCAGCGATCTCGGTGCCCGTGCCTTCAATTTGATATGTCTGCATCGTTGAAGGATCAAGATTCTTCATCCCCGTCGCGATATCAAGAATCTTGCCGACCGTGAGACCACTATCGGTAATGACATATTGCAGACCTGCATCAACAAGATTTTTAGCGATTCGCGGGTTGCCGACCGATTTATCCAGCGCTTTTTGGATAGCTCTGCGTAAGAAGTCTTGCTGGCGCGAAATTCGACCACGGTCGGAAGCGGGATCTTCTGACCAAGTTTTTGTATTTGCTTTGTAGTAGTAGAAATGGCGTGAACGGACGTATGCCAAACCTTCTTCGCCGCCGAAGGTGTGGCATCCTGCAGTTTCAATCAGCAGGTTCGTTTTTTTATCTCTGACTGGTGAGGCAAAGGGAACCCGCACGCCACCTATTGCATCAACAATTTCTTTAAATGCGCAAAAATCAATGTTGATGTAGTGATCAACCACTAAACCAAAGTTGT
>BJGB01000106.1 GCA_014190215.1 Actinomycetes bacterium
CAGTGGACGCAAGTTGAAAGTCAATCTCAATCCTGCGATTGACTTTGAGTTACTTGAGCGAGGCGCCGAGGTAGTCCTCAACGAGAGTTTCAACGTCGTGACATCTCGTCGCTCTGAAGGCTCAGGAGACGTGGTCTCCATTCGGGAATTGCTTGCCGATGGTATTCGCGCCATTGTCGTTGGGCGAAATGACGAAGAGTCAGTGTGTGAACTCGCAGATGCTTTGCGGGGAGTGCACCTGCGTAATGGAGATACCGTGCGACGCGATATTCGCACCAACCTGTTATTGGAGAAGCTTCCAAGACCTGAAGTTGAGGATCTTCTTCTTGAGGAAGTCCCCGATGTGAGTTACCTCGATATTGGTGGACTCGACGCCCAGATTGAACAGATTGCTGATGCTGTTGAGTTGCCATTTTTGCACCACGATCTCTTCGCTGAACATCAGTTACCCGCTCCCAAAGGAATTCTGTTGTACGGCCCGCCCGGATGTGGCAAAACCCTCATTGCTAAGGCGGTTGCCAACAGTTTGGCGAAGAAAGTTGCAGCCCGAATGGGAGATGAAAAGGGGCGGAGTTATTTCATCAACATCAAGGGGCCTGAATTACTGAATAAGTATGTCGGAGAAACCGAACGACAAATCCGTTTAGTGTTCCAGCGAGCCCGAGAAAAGAGTGAAGAGGGTTGGCCCGTGATCATTTTCTTTGACGAGATGGACTCAATGTTTCGCACACGCGGGACTGGCATTTCTTCGGATATGGAGTCAACTATCGTCCCGCAGTTTTTGGCCGAAATTGACGGAGTTGAGGGACTTCGCAACGTCATTGTCATCGGTGCCACAAACCGAGAGGATCTCATCGATCCGGCGATCTTACGACCTGGTCGCCTAGACGTGAAGATTAAGATTGAACGGCCTACAGCAGAGTCAGCTTCTCAGATTTTCGCGCGGTATTTGACGAGTGACATTCCGATTTCATTGAACGAGGTTGCAATTGCTGGAGATATTCACAGCGCAATTTCCTTGATGATTGATCAAGGTGTTGCTGAGATGTACAGCACTGAAGAGGTCAATCGCTTTTTGGAAGTCACCTATGCCAACGGCGACAAGGAAGTCTTGTATTTTCGTGATTTTGCCTCTGGTGCGATGATTGAGAATATTGTGCGCCGAGCAAAGAAGTTGGCGATCAAAAGGGTCATCAGCGGTGGTGAGAGAGGAATTTGTACGCAGGATGTACTTGATTCAATTCGCCAAGAGTTCCACGAGCATGAAGACCTTCCAAACACCACTAATCCCGATGACTGGGCAAAAATCTCAGGAAAGAAAGGCGAAAGAATCGTCTTTATTCGCACGCTTGTGAACGAAGGTCGCCAAACCCGTGTAGCGGGTGGTCGCTCCATTGAACGTAGCGCTACGGGTCAATACCTGTAGTAGATGAGGTCGGATTATGGCTATCGCGAAAATCTGTGGAATCGAAACCGAATATGGAATTCAGATTCGCGGTAATGAGTCCAATCCGATACTTGCTTCTTCGTTGTTAATCAGTTCCTATGTCGTTGCCACTTCTAAAAAATCTGATGCACAGGGAATCAACTGGGATTTTTGCGACGAGCAGCCAGACATAGATGCCCGTGGGTTCTCCTATGAGGACTCTTTCGCCCCAGAGATTGAATCTCACTTGGTGAATGCGGTCCTGACCAACGGGGCACGCTATTACGTGGATCATGCTCACCCAGAGATCTCGACCCCCGAATGTCGGACGGCTCTGGAAGTTTTGGCTTTTGATTGTTCGGCTGAAGAGATCGTCCGCCGTTCAATGAAACTTGCGCAGCCTTTTCTTGGGCCGCAAGCCGAAATGGTTCTCTACAAAAACAACAGCGACGGAAAAGGAAACAGTTACGGATGTCATGAGAACTTTTTGGTCTCCCGAGAAGTTCCCTTTGGCCGTCTAGTGACTCAGATCACCCCTCATTTTGTGACGCGACAGATATTTTCTGGAGCCGGCAAAGTTGGGTGCGAGATTCCAGGAGTCTCTGAACGCGAGGTGCCATATCAGATAAGCCAAAGGGCAGATTTTTTTGAAGAAGAAGTCGGTTTAGAGACGACTCTTCGTCGTCCGATTGTCAATACTCGGGATGAACCGCATTGTGATCCCCAGAAATATCGTCGCTTGCATGTCATCGTGGGTGACGCCAATATGTCGCAGACTGCGACGTTACTGAAGGTTGGTACCACTTCATTGATCCTGGCAATGATTGAAGACGAGGTCTTGCCAGTTGACCTCTCTCTGGCGCATCCGGTACCAGCGATTCGTCAAGTGAGTTATGACCTGACATTGCGTCAGACCCTGTTGTTGCGCGATGGTCGCAGAATGAGTGCGCTGGATATTCAATGGGCGTTACTGGAGATGGCGAGTAAATATTCGATCTCTCACGGTTTGGAGTGCCTTGGCGGACAAGATGATGGTGAGCAGATTTTGCATTTATGGGAGACCGTTCTCAACGGTCTTTCTGGTGAACCAGACTCTGTTGCGCATCTTGTGGATTGGGTCGCAAAAAAACGTTTAGTTGATGGGTACTCGCAGCGGCATGATCTACAGCCTGGCGATTCCCGATTGAAGGCGATTGATCTGCAATATCACGATATGCGTGAGGAGAAATGCTTGGCCTTACGTGTCGGGTTGGATCAGATCGTCACCGATGAACAGATTCAGCGAGGAGTGACGGAACCTCCGGATTCAACCCGTGCTTTTTTTCGCGGTAAATGTCTCGAGCGTTGGCCTAATCAGGTCATCTCGGCGAATTGGGACAGTATGGTTTTTGAGGTTGACAAAGGTCCTTTACGAAGGGTGCCGATGATGGAACCGATGCGCGGGTCTAAAGAGTTGGTAGGACATTTATTCGACTCGGCGACCTCGCTTGCCGAGTTTCTTGAGCAGTTAGGTGTCTAAAGGTGTTGAGAAGTGACTATCTAGTTTTAGAGTTGGGTTATATGGTCACATTCCTGAGAGGAAACTATGGCTGAGCAAGTGCGTAAAAATAAACAAACATCGGATCGTTCTGAGGTCACCGCTGAAGTGACTGCCACAACGGCAACGCAGAGCGCACAAAGTAAATCTGATCTGGACGAACTTCTCGATGAAATCGATGATGTGTTGGAGAGCAACGCAGAAGACTTCGTTAAGTCATATGTTCAAAAAGGTGGGGAGTAAATAGTGGTCGTCCCATTCTTTGATGTCGACAACGACCCAGGCAGTAACTTCACGAGTTTGTTGCGCAAAGTTGGCTTGGATCCATTTACTGTTTCAAGTTTTGGTGATTCGCAGCAGGTTCTAGCCCCCCATGCCACGACAGTCTTGGCTGTGCGCTATCTCAATGGCGTCATCATGGCGGGCGATAGACGGGCCACTATGGGCAACAGGATTTCTAATCGCGAAATGGAAAAAGTTGTCCCAGCGGACCGACATAGCGGTGTAGCTATTTCGGGTACTGCTGGAGTAGCGATGGATATGATCAAAATTTTCCAATTGCAACTTGAGCATTTTGAAAAACTTGATGGGCGTCCGATCAGCCTTGAAGGTAAGGCGAATCAACTTTCACAGTTGGTGCGCGCCAATTTGGCCGGAGCGATGCAGGGTCTAGGAGTCATTCCAATTTTTGCTGGCTATGACTTATTGCGCAACACGGGACGACTGTGGGATTTTGATATCACAGGTGGACGTTATGAGGAACGTGAGTTTGTTGCGACGGGTTCCGGGGGAGGTCCAGCTTCTACGGTATTGAAGGTGGGCTTTCGTCCAAATATGTCCGCTGATGACGCAGTAGACCTTGCATGTCGAGCGCTTTTGGAAGCAGCAGATGTCGACTCTGCCACGGGAGGTCCCGATGTGTTGCGGAGTATTTATCCCGTAGTAGCCACGATCAGTGTGAACGGATGGGAGAGACGCGATGATGCTGACTTAGCGCGCCGATTTGAAGCATTGGTGCAAGAGCAACGTCAGAGACAAGACGGGGTGTCATCGTGAATCAGCCTTTCTATGTAGCACCAGAGCAGTTGATGAAGGATCGCGCGGACTATGCGCGAAAAGGTATTGCCCGCGGGCGAGCACTCGTTGCTGTGCAGTATGTGGACGGCATCCTTCTTGTTTCAGAAAATACTTCAAACACTTTGCGCAAAATTAGCGAAATCTATGATCGGATTGGTTTCGCGGGAGTCGGTAAATACAACGAGTTTGATCAACTCCGACGTTTTGGAGTGCGCAACGCTGATGTTCGCGGTTATCAGTATTCGCGTGATGATGTTGAGGCCCGAAGTCTGGCTAATGAATACGCTCAGATCCTTGGCCAAACATTTACACACGATGTCAAGCCCTACGAAGTAGAGATCCTGCTCGTTGAAGTGGGCACGGATCAGAATTCGGATCAGTTATTTCACATCATGTACGACGGTACTTTGATGGACGAGCGAGGCTTGAGTGTCCTCGGAGGCGATGCGGAGGCGATCAGCGGTCGGTTACGCGAAACATGGTTACCGGGCGATGTTTTGGATGTTGCCGTGAGAAAGTGCGTGGCGGCCCTTGCAGGTCCCGACCGCACTCTTCAGGCCGACGGGTTGGAGATCGCCATACTGAGCCGTTCAACCGAACGCCGTTGCTTTAGACGATTCGATGATCAAGAGATTGACGCTTTTCTCAAGTGATTTTTTCTCGTAGATAGGGATTTTCTGATGGAACGTCGCATCTATGGGCTGGAAAATGAATATGGGGTGACTTGTACTTTACGCGGTCAGCGTCGTCTGAGTCCCGACGAAGTGTCGCGCTACCTTTTCCGAAAGGTTGTGACATGGGGACGTAGTTCGAATGTTTTTTTAGAAAATGGGTCGCGCTTATACCTAGATGTCGGATCGCATCCTGAATACGCGACTGCAGAGTGTGACTCGCTGTATGAAGCAGTAGTGCATGATAAGGCTGGAGAACGCATCCTTGAGAGCCTGCTGATCTCTGCTGAGGAACGACTTCGTGAAGAAGGTATACGCGGCACAATCTATCTTTTCAAGAACAACACTGATTCAGCGGGGAATAGTTACGGCTGCCATGAGAACTATTTGACGAGTCGAACTGATGACCCAAGTGAGCATTCAAAAGCGCTCATTCCGTTTTTGGTGTCTCGCCAAATATTTACTGGAGCGGGCAAGATCGTGCAAACCGCGAGGGGTCCGCAGTACTCAATCACCCAACGCGCTGACCATATTTGGGAAACAATGTCTTCGGCGACCACAAGAAGTCGGCCGATCATCAATACCCGCGATGAGCCTCATGCCGATGCTGAGCGTTACCGGCGACTGCATGTCATTGTCGGTGATTCCAATATGAGCGAATACTCGACTTTTGTCAAGATCGGCTCCACGGCTTGCATATTGCGGATGATGGAAGACCCTTCGGTGATACTCCGCGACATGACAATGGAAAATCCAATCAGGGCCATTCGCGATATCAGCCATGACATCACCTGTCGGCGGACGGTTCTCTTAGCCAGTGGACGGGAGGTCAGTGCCTTGGATATTCAACGCGAGTATCTCAACGCTGCTCTGCAGTACGCGCAGACAAAGGGGTTCACTGATCTTGAACAACGTGCCCTTGAAATGTGGGAACATTGTGTGACCACGATTGAAGATGATCCCTTGAAACTTGACCGTGAGGTCGACTGGGTGATCAAGCTTAAATTACTCGATGCATACTGCGCAAAGAATGGTCTTGATTTAGGAGATCCAAAGTCGCAATTGATTGATTTGCAGTATCACGACATTTTGCGTACCCGTGGATTATTTAACAAATTGCAAGAGCGCGGCATGGTGGAGAGAGTTTGTCTCGAGAGTGATATTGAAATGGCGATTGACGTTCCTCCACAGACCACTCGGGCGCGTCTGAGAGGTGAATTCATTAAGGCTGCCAAAGCAAAGAACCGGGAGTACACCGTTGATTGGGTGCAACTGAAATTAAATGATCAGGCCCAACGGACGGTGCTCTGTAAAGATCCTTTGAAAAGTCGTGATGAACGAGTGGAGAAGTTGATCGCTTCGTTGTGAACGGGGCATCATGTGGTCCCGTACTGTACGGTTACAGACAATGGATATTGACCTGACGGCAGTTGATGAGGAACCGACGGGGGAGTCCTCGCGTAGCGACTTTAACGACAAACGCCGAGAGCAGATGCGCACAGTTTGGGAGTGGGTCATTGTTGTCGTCATAGCGCTAACGGCGGCAATGTTGATTCGGGTCTACGTTTTTCAGCAGTACTACATTGACGGGCCAAGTATGCAGACGACTTTGGGGCCTAATGACCGAGTATTGGTGAATAAACTCTCATACAGTCTCCACGATATTCGTCGTGGTGATGTGATTGTCTTCGATCGTGTGACTAATGAGATCGTTCATGATGATTTGATTAAGCGTGTCATTGCTTTGCCGAATGAGACGGTCACAATTAAATCCTGCGTCGTATTCATTGACGGTCAAGAGTTACAAGAGCCTTACCTTGATCAGGATCAACTTTCAAACCCAGATCTGGGTGATCGGTGTGGGTCACACTCCGATCTTGCAGCAGTGTTAGTGCCCGAGAATCACGTATTTGTGATGGGAGATAATCGGCAACAAAGCTTCGACTCGCGAGACTTTGGCGCCATTGAAGAGAGCAAAGTGCGGGGCCGGGCTTTTGTCGTGTTATGGCCATTTGGCGCTTGGGCGTGGTTGTAGAGGTCTCTTGTCGCTGAGTCAGACATGGCGGCTAAAGGCATCCATCATGCGGTCTGTGTGATCACTAAAGATCCCGTCCAGACCCATACGGAGTCCATCGCTGATGACATGTTCTTGTTGCATGTCCCACCCCAAGGTGTACTTTTTAAAGCGGTGAAAGAGCGTCACGAGTCCGCCATTCCAGTCGGTGTGGTGCATGTTGATGGCGTCGATTCCGCTCTCGTGGAGCGTAGCGGCTCGGCGCTCGGGGCCTTCTTTGATGCGTGAAAGGCGAGTGGAGTCAACCAATTTTGCGTGGGTCAAAGCACGCCACCCCGCCACTAACTCCCAGTTTGGATGACACAGCCAAAGATTTTCCTCAAGGTGAGGACGCACCTCGCGAACCGTCGCCAAAGTGGCGGTCAATGCCAATGGATCTTTGATATCTAATGAAAGGTGGAAATCGCCGACACAGTTGCTCAGCATGGAGGCGAGGGAAGGAATATGAGATGGGAGGGAGTGAGATTTCAACTGGCTGATGGGCTGCTTGCGCCCCCATCGCCGGACAACGCCGTCGTGATCGAGGACTGCGACATTGTCGGCGGTCAACCAAACGTCACTTTCAAGTCCAGTAGCACCAAGACGTATCGCTAGGGCAAAAGATTCCAAGGTGTTCTCCTCGGCATGCGCCCGAGCACCCCGATGGGCAAAGCCGATGGGGGGATCTAGCAAAGAAGGTAGACGTTGCTGCACCTCTCTATGTTGGCACGCTGAGTACCTGAGGGGGACGATCTTTATCTAGACTCC
>BJGB01000107.1 GCA_014190215.1 Actinomycetes bacterium
TCACTCCCGAGATGGCGCCACAGATCGCCGCTGAATTGTGTGCTTTGGGAATTGACTACTTGGTTGTCGTGCGCGGATCGATTTTTTCCGTTGAAAAAACGCGCCCTGATTTTCACGAACCTCCCATTTTCAATAGTGAACTCTGTCGCTCAGTACGTGCGGCCACTCCAAGGACCACTGCCGTGTTTTTGCAAGGCTCAGTTGTGGACGTGGCTCAAGCCGAATGGGCCCTCAATGAGGGAATCTGCAACGGCGTCGAAATGACGCGCGCCCAAATCGCCGATCCCGATGTAGCACTGAAAAGTTCACAAGATGTCGTTGCTCAAATACGTCCCTGCATTCGCTGTAATCAGACCTGCCAAGTCCGCGATGCTCGAAATCCAATTGTCACTTGTGTTGGCGAACCCTCGGCAGGTCACGAATCGCATGATCCAGATTGGTATGTCAAAGCCCACCAGTCACGCAAGGTCCTCATCGTTGGCGCAGGAGTCGCAGGTCTCGAAGCGGCCCGCGTCGCTGCATTGCGCGGGCACTCGGTGCACCTCATTGAAAAACAAGAAAAGGTGGGTGGTCTCAGCGCCATCACTGGGCCGGGATCTTCTTTAGTTAATTGGCTTGAATCTGAGACACTGCGACTCGGTGTGACTATCCGGACAAATACTGAGTTCTCGCCTGCTGAATCTGGCGAACACGATGTCGTGATTCAGACCACTGGTGGTCGGCGTGGCAATCCCGAATACGAGGTCGATTCACCCTCGACCGTCTTTGATATCGCTGATATTCGATGCGGATCAGTTGTCTTACCCGATATCGGCATCATCGCTATTCTCGATCCCATTGGTGGCCCTATCGGTGTGGCTCTTGCCGAAGAACTTGGTGCACGTGCGATTCTGTTCACCCCTGACAATATTGCCGGCAATGAATTGGCGCGCACTGGGGACTTAGCGCCTGCCAATGTTCGATTAGCCCAATGTGGAGTCGCTATTCGGCGGCGCTGTGTGGTTCGCGGTGTTGAACGAAGAGGAGAAGAATTCGTGGTACGCGTCCAAGATCGCTTCTCTGGCGTTGTTGAGGAGATTGTTTGTGCTGCTGTTGTGGATGCAGGCTTTCGTCTTCCTACCGACCCCATTAATGGTGCTCTACAAGCGGGAGATTGCGTCGCCCCACGAACAATTCTTGAAGCCGTCCTTGAAGGCCGCCGAGTCACTCAACAAATTTAAGTCTGGGCTATCAGAATTAAAGAAAACTGTTACGCACAAGTTCCGCGACGATTTGATCGATGCATTCAACGACGCTTGATACCGATGATTCGACGCGCAGATTGGGGCTAGTCGGAATTTCGTAGGGCGAGTCCACGCCAGTGAAGTTGGGCAACAGTCCCGCTCGCGCCTTGGCATACAAGCCCTTGGTATCGCGTTTTTCTACGACGACCATTGGAGCATCCACAAACACCTCAAAAAAATCACTCTCCCCGATGATTTCTCGGGCAAGTGAACGTTCGGCCTCAAAGGGTGAGATGAAAGAAACAATGGTCACCAATCCAGCATCCACAAAGAGTTTTGCAACTTCTGCAACGCGGCGAATATTCTCTGCGCGATCAGCCTCCGTGAAGCCCAAATCGGCATTCAGACCATGTCGCACATTGTCACCATCAAGAACGAAGGTTCGAATTTTGCGTTGGTGCAACATGACTTCAAGGGCATTGGCGAGCGTACTCTTACCACTGCCAGATAATCCTGTGAGCCACACCACGAAGCCTTTTTGCTCATTCATTAATTCGCGTTGTTCGCGACCTACCGTCAGTTCTTGCCATTGCACATTTTCGGAACGGCGCAAACTGTGACGGATCATTCCGGCACCAACAGTACGGTTCGTGATGCGATCAATCAGAATAAAGGCTCCGGTACTTCGGTTCACGTCATAGGGATCAAGACCAATCGGGGTCACCGTGGAAATATTGCAAATACCAATGTCATTAAGACCAAGAGTGACAGCCGATACATGCTCATTGCTATTGATATCAATTCGATACTTCAAACGGTCAATATGTGCCCGGACCTCTTTGCTGCCAATCTTGAGAAGATAGGAGCGTTGAGGAATCATGGCTTCTTCAGCCAACCAAACTAGATGTACCTCGACATGATCTGAAACCAAGGCCGGATCGACGATGCTTGACAAAAGATCGCCGCGACTAATGTCAATCTCGTCTTCGAGAACAAGACAAACACTTTCACCAGCGATGGCAGAGTCGCGTGGTCCATCAAAATCTGCAAAACCTTTGACGCGAGTTTCCCGTCCACTCGGATTGACCCGTATTCGGTCACCAACACTGATCTCACCACTAGAAATTGTCCCCATGTAGCCGCGAAAATCTGAATTCGGGCGACTCACACTTTGTACAGACATACGAAATGCAGCTGAGAGATCTTGAGTACCAACAGCAACCGTCTCAGCGATCTCAATCAGACGCGACCCGGTATACCACGGTGTATTCGTCGAAGGCAACGTCAGGTTTTCACCCGTCAATGCACAAATCGGAACAAAATGAATGTTCTCAAAATGCAAAGTTTCTGCAAACTTTAAGTACTGCTGTGAAATCCCATCAAAAACTTCCTGGCTGTAGTCAATTAAGTCAATCTTATTGATTGCGACAATGATGTTTTTAATGCCCAGCAGATCCACTAACAATGAGTGCCGACGAGTTTGCGTCAGAACCCCCTTGCGCGCGTCAATGAGCACGACAGCCATCTCCGCTGTGGAAGCGCCTGTCACCATATTGCGGGTGTATTGCTCGTGCCCTGGCGCGTCAGCGACAATGAAAGCCCGCTTGTCGGTGGCGAAGAAGCGATAAGCAACGTCAATTGTTATACCTTGTTCGCGCTCAGCTTGAAGACCATCAGTCAACAACGCAAAATCAATTGCCTCACCCTGAGTGCCATGCTGTAGAGAATCATTGGCCAATGACGCAAGTTGGTCATCAAAGATTTGCTTTGAGTCATACAAAAGCCGACCAATCATTGAACTCTTACCGTCATCGACACTTCCGCAGACGATGAATCTCAAAAGATCTTTCTCTTGCTGGGCTTTAATGAAATGAGAGACCGGATTATTGGGTGGCAAGTTTGAAGATCTCATTAAAAATAACCTTCAACTTTTTTCTTCTCCATTGAGCCCGCTTGATCATGATCAATCATCCGACCCTGTCGCTCTGAGGAACGACTGGTAAACATCTCTGCGAGAATCATTGACAAATCTGTGGCTTCGCTCTCTACGGCGCCAGTCAGCGGGTAACACCCAAGAGTACGGAAGCGCACCATCTTGGTTTCAACGACTTCACCCGGGAGTAACTTCATTCGATCATCATCGACCAAAATCTGCATTCCTTGCCGCATGACAACGGGGCGTGGCTTAGCGAAATAGAGCGGGACGACGGGTATATCTTCGGCTAAGAGATATTGCCAGACGTCTAGTTCTGTCCAATTGGATAATGGAAAAACTCTGATTGATTCACCTGCTGCATGGCGGGCGTTGTAGATATTCCACAATTCTGGACGCTGATTCTTCGGGTCCCAGACATGCTTGGACGTTCGAAAGGAAAAGATTCTTTCTTTGGCGCGTGACTTCTCTTCATCGCGACGCGCGCCTCCAAAGGCAAGATCAAAAGCACCTTCATCAAGAGCCTGCTTGAGACCTTCGGTTTTCCAAAGATCGGTATGCATTGATGAACCATGATCGAATGGATTGATATTGAGTCGCACGCATTCGGGATTGATATGCACAATCAATCTCAGGTTGGGATCTGCGGCCACTACATCGCGGAATTCAATCATCTCTTTGAACTTCCATGTGGTATCAACATGGAGCAACGGAAACGGTAAGGGAGCGGGGAAAAATGCTTTACGGGCTAGGTGCAACATAACTGTGCTGTCCTTGCCGATCGAATAGAGCATGACTGGGTTCTCAGCCTGAGCGACAGCCTCGCGAATTATGTGCATTGACTCGGCCTCTAAACGCGCTAGATAACTCACGAGCGGCTCCCAGTCATATTCAAATAATATCGCCTCACTAACGGTGACATCATCTACTTTCGTGCAAGATATGCCGCAAGGCTTCGGCTGCCGTTTCTGAATCAGCAATATCAATGATTCCGGCGATCGCCAGACTTGGACCGACCACAGTTGCAAGCGCATTGCCACCACTTAATTTCTCAGGTAAGCCCGCTGTAAAAAGGATTAATTCTTCATCGGTGCAGACCTGCGAAATCACTGCCGCGCGACCGATGGCTCGCCACAACAAATCGCCGCGCGATAAACCAGGTCGGACACTTGTGAGACCACCAACTATTTCAAAGACAATAGACGTTTGATCTTCTCGCCAAGCGCGACCCGTGGCTTCAAAGCCAGTCACGATACGCGCGTTCCAATCGATCTTGGTAAACCCAGCGTCCGTCAGAAGTTCTTCAACAATGTCACGAATTGAGCGCCTACCGGTTTGCTCACGCGCCCCACCTTCGTCAGCGATCCTCTCAAGCGCACGCGCCACATAGACCTCGTCAGTATCAAATCCAACAAATGAGCGCCCGAGCTGTGAGGCAGCTACGCCCGTCGTCCCTGAGCCCATAAAGGGATCAAGCACGAGATCACCGGCAAAGGAATACATCTCAATACAGCGCTCTGCCAACGCCACAGGAAAAGGCGCAGGATGATTAACCCGCGTAGCACTTTCAGGTTGAATTTCCCAGACGTCAAGAGTTGCTTCCATAAACTCATCTGAAGTCATCGTTGACACTGCTGGCAGACCACGCTTGACACGTTTGGCTGGATTGACAGCGCGATCAAAGCGGCCCTTGCTGGCAATAATCAAACGTTCAGTAGTGTCGCGTAAAACCGGATTGGTAGCGGATTTAAAAGATCCCCATGCGCAACTACCCGATGAGCCGCGCTGTTTCAGCCAGACCACTTCGCCGCGCAACAACAGACCTAATTCATCTTGCAAGATTGTCGTCACATCACAAGCCAAGGAACGAAACGGGCGACGACCCAAATTGGCAACATTCACGACTATTCGCCCACCTGGCTCAAGTACCCTGAGGCACTCGCCAAACACTGCCGTGAGCATCTTGAGGTACTCCACATAATCAGCGGGGATATGGCCCTCACCGAGAGCCTCCTCGTACGCCTTCCCCGCGAAATAAGGTGGCGATGTCACCACGAGACCTACCGAGTTATCGGGTATCTCGTCCATCTTGCGAGAATCGCCGACAAAGATGCGGTTGCGAATGGCGTTAACTGCTGCGGGATCGGCAAGTGACTCATCGGAAGATATCTCAGGGGCCCGAAAACGAGCGTAAAACGCTGACGCATCATGTCCCTCGCGGCGTGAAGCCCCGAATGCTGATGTTGAGGTATTGCGTCGGGATCGGGACGCGCCTTCACCTGAAATGAGTTGCTCAGACATTGCTTGGAAGAGTACCGAACCAAGGATCACCCCCGCGCGATACTCCCATGTTTAAACGATCCGCTTGAATTCCCCCACATTGTCTCTGATATCCATAAAGATGTCAGTGGTGATTGCTCTTTTCATCCTCTTTCCCGTGGCCTACATACTCGGTACTTTCCCGAGTGCACTACTGATCGCCAATGCCCGTGGAGTTGATATCACAGCAGCGGGCTCCGGTAATCCCGGTGCCGCCAACATCGGACGCACGCTCGGTCGTAAGTTGGGCGTCTTAGTTTTTCTCTTAGACGGATTAAAGGGCGCCATTTCAACTGCTGTTGGATATGCCTTCGCTGGATACGCCGGAGCCCTGACTTTGGTATTCGCTGCCGTGATCGGTCACATCTTTCCCGTCACTCGAAAGTTCAAAGGTGGCAAGGGAGTTGCCACGGCGGGCGGCGGGATGATTGCTCTCTATCCGTGGATCGGCCTGGTGATGACAGTTTTATGGTTGCTCGTCGCCAAAGTGACTAAGAAAGCCTCTCTCGGATCACTTGCGATCGCTCTCGGGTTACCTATTTCTCAAGTCATTGTCGGGCGCCCAGCGGGTGAAGTTCTTGCTGGCGTGGGTTTATTCGCCCTTGTCATTTGGCGGCATATCCCAAATCTCAAACGAATTATTGCTGGCGAGGAACCCCCGCTCAAACGATCCCACTAACCAACTCCTTCAAGGTAGTTTTCTGAGCGCAAAACGATGGTTTATCTACCGAGAAGGCTTAGGTTAAAGCCTGTTATGAAAAAGACGGCACCTCCCTCATCAACTTTGGTGCTTCTCGTTCGCCATGGTCAAACTCCGACAACAGGAAAAATCCTCCCTGGTCGTGCAACTGGTTTACACCTTGCCGATATTGGAATCAAACAAGCACAGGCAGTTGCCGAACGCATCGCTGGCATAAAAAAAGTTGATGCTATTTATGCATCGCCGCTTGAGCGCGCCCGCGAGACAGCTGCTCCCATCGCTGCCGCCTTAGGTTTGCGCACCAAAATCGACAAGGGCTTACTTGAATGCGAATTTGGCGATTGGACCGGTGCCGAACTCAGCAAACTGATGAAGTTGCCCGAATGGTCAACAGTGCAACGTGCGCCGTCAACTTTTCGTTTTCCCAATGGCGAAAGTTTTACTGAGATGCAAACGCGCATGGTGTCAGCACTTGACCGTCTCTGCGCTCAACATCGCGGTGGGGTGATCGTCTGTGTATCTCACGCTGATCCCATCAAGGCCGCCGTTGCGCACGCTATGGGAACTCACATCGATCTCTTCCAACGCATTGTTATCAGTACCTGTTCAGTCTCCGCTGTGGCCTATACGAATGGTGGGCCGATCGTTCTCAATGTCAACTCAACCGGTGGATCGCTCGGCGACCTTCGTCCATCCTGAAAAACACTCATGGATTTTTTCGCTGATTTCGATTTTGTCGATGTTCTCACGACAGGTGCTTTGGGAGAACCAGGGTCTCGTACTTTTTATATTCAAGCCCGTGCTGGTGTTCGCTCGGTGACGGTGCGCTGTGAAAAGCAACAAGTTGCCACTATTGCGCAATACATTCGTCGAGCCTTAGCTCATTTGCCCGTGCCAGAGGGTCAGCCACCACGCTCCGTGATGCAACTCGCCGAGCCAATCACGCAAGCCTTCATCCTTGGGGCAACTGCACTTGAGTTCAACAACTCAGCCGACCATTTCATTTTGCACCTCAAAGAATTTGCCCCGCTCAGTGATGAAGATGACAACGAGTTCGCCGAAGACGACGAGGACGATGATGAGGACGAAGACGACATTCCTGGTGCTCATGCACGAGTCAGTCTGACCCGCGCTCAGGCTATGGCTTTTTGTGATCACGCTGACCGCACAGTTTCGGCGGGTCGCCCCGACTGTGTGTACTGTGACCTGCCGATTAATCCCGATGGTCACTTCTGCCCGCGCATGAATTAACCCGACGGCTTCATCATTATGGATATCTTGCATCTTCTGAATAACGGCGATATTGAAATTGAAGGTCGCATGCCCTACAGCAGTAACGCCACTT
>BJGB01000108.1 GCA_014190215.1 Actinomycetes bacterium
GCGGCCGTTCTCAGTTTGCGTGATGAGGGTGTTCTCGCTCTCGATGTTCCCGTGGGTCTATACGCCCCCGAATTGGCAGATGTTGTCGGTCCAGACTCTTCGCCACCAATCACACTCCGACACCTGATGTCGATGTCGTCAGGGTTAGCCACTGATGATGCTTGGGCAGACCGCCACCTTGACGCCACGGCTGACGAGATGAATCGGATCTACGCCGATGGCCCCGAGTTTGCTTTCGCCACTGGGACGAACTTCGAATACTCGAATCTTGGATTCGCTCTCATTGGTCGGGTCATTGAACGCCTCACAGGCCGAAAAGTCCGCGATCATATTGATGAGCGTTTTCTCGGTCCTCTCTCAATGTCGGCCACGACTTGGGATCAACCACATCACGCTCCGTGGGCAGAACCCTTGCGCTTCGCCAATAACACACACATTGCTGATGGCGCACCACTTTTAGGCGACGGTGAGATTTCTCCGATGGGTGGATTATGGAGCACTGTCGCTGATGTCGCACGTTGGATGTGTTGGCTTGATGAAGCAAACGCCGGGCGAGATTCACTGACTGGACAACTCAGTATTGCTTCACGCCGAGACATGCAATCCGTACATACATTTATTGGTGACAGTGAACTTGATGGCCAGAGTGCCCCAGGTGGATATGGCTTTGGGCTTCTGCTGCGAGATGATCCACTTTTAGGAATGACCGTTTCTCATTCCGGCGGCTTGCCTGGCTATGGCAGCAATATGCGTTGGCTATATGGTCGCGGTCTCGGTGTTGTTGGTTTATCAAATGTGACCTATGCGCCTATGGGAGTATTTACTCAACGAGTATTGAAGTTGTTTCATTCGGCTGATTTGATTCATCAACCAGTGACACCGCTCACACCCCTACTACAACAGCGCGTCACGCAATTGATTGAACTACTCAATGACTGGAACGATGAACAAGCACGAGCGTTATTCGCTGACAATGTAGAACTCGATGCCTCATTTATGATTCGACAGTCCGCCGCTGAGCGAATTGTCGCCGAGTGTGGTCGTCTACATGTGGAGGAGATTCAAGCACAAAGTCGCACCTCGGCAATCGTTATCTTGCGTGGCGCAACGGGCCAGCAAAGAATAAAACTTGAACTCTCCCCCAAACACGGTGGTCTCGTGCAGTGGTACGGGACAAGTGCTTAGAATTCGGCGCTTGTAAAAGTCACCAAAGTCCGTTGGATGTCCAATGAGATTCAATCGTGGCAATCATCTCTCGGGATTCATCGCCACTACCGCTACTCGGTTTCTCATCGGTGTGTG
This sequence comes from Actinomycetes bacterium, assembly GCA_014190215.1. Taxonomy (GTDB): domain Bacteria; phylum Actinomycetota; class Acidimicrobiia; order Acidimicrobiales; family Ilumatobacteraceae; genus Casp-actino8. The sequence continues at coordinate 1,303 of BJGB01000108.1, forward strand.
ACTCCCCCGCCATTGCCGACAAAGTGCTCGCCGATGACATGCGCAGTGCATCTAAGTCGTATCCGCCTTCAAGCATCACTAAGCGCCGACCAGCGGGAACCAATTGCAAAATACGCTGCATCATCAGCGGGTAATCGCCGGCCGTTAATCCCATCTCGGTGATCGGATCACTGCGATGGGCATCAAAACCAGCCGAGACAATCAACCATGTCGGTGCAAACTTTTCACTGATCGGAAGAACCAAACGATCAAATGCTGCAAGGTACACATCACCCCTTGAATCGGGTGGCAATGGAATGTTCATTGTGTATCCCACGCCCGCACCAACACCAGTTTCGTCGTACCAACCAGTACCTGGATATAAGGGCCATTGGTGCACAGAAATAAACATCACACGTGGGTCATCATAAAAAACATCTTGTGTCCCATTTCCGTGATGAGCGTCAAAGTCCACGATGAGAACCCGTTCACCCGCGTCGGCAAGAGCCGCAGCAGCAACGGCCACATTAGAAAACAAACAGAACCCCATCGTCTCGGTACGTGTGGCGTGATGGCCTGGTGGACGAACGGCACAAAAAGCAGAATCTGCTTGTCCACTTTGCAGAGCGCGAATCGCCGTCAAACCCGCACCAGCAGCGAGCGTTGCGGCAGCCCACGATCCACTTGAGGCGCGAGTGTCGGGATCTAAGCGACCTCCACCTTGTTGAACGACCTGCTCAATGCGATTCACGTGCTCTTGCGTATGAACCCTCAGTAATTGCTCTCGCGTCGCTGCCTGTGGAACAAGTGGGACCAAAGCTTCACCGAGACCAGCCTCACGGGCTCCATCTATAACCGCACCCAAACGCTCAGGACGTTCTTGATGGCGCGGGCCATTAAAGTGATCGAGATAGGCCTCGTGTGTAGCGAAGAGAATTGTCATTGCTGAGGACGCTAACAAAAACCACTTCGGGCGACTACCGTCAACAGGGTGATGGGTGACTTTCGACGATCAAAGAGCACCGCTCGACCGCGCTTACTGGATGATGGACATATCTCGGCGCGCGTCCGACATTGGCCAGGGCGACCAGAGATCGCCCACTTGGTCCTCGTTGATCACACCATTGCCCCATCAGCTTCATCACTCCACGAGTGGATGAATACCTTGCGCGCCGAGGGATATGCGTCCATCCGCACTGGGGCCCTGTCGGGCGAAGCCGCCGAGCAGTTTGAAGCGATGGATTTTTACGAGATTCAGCAATTAGCCCTATTACGTTTGGGCACTGCAACGCCCAGCAGGGTTGATAGCCCTACTCCACATCATGAAATGCGCGCCTTGCGCACAATCCGCTCAATGGACATAGCGGCACGCATCGACCAAGAAGCATTTGACTTTGGCTGGCAACTTGATGCACTGGGCATTCGCGAAGCTTGTCGAGCGACGCCGGCCCACCGCATCCGCCTCGCCCTCACCTCAACCGATGAACCAGTTGGCTACATGATCACAGGGCGCAATGGTTCTGCTGGTTTCATTCAGAGGTTGGCAGTCTCACCAACACACGCTGGTCAAGGTGTCGCCACCTCGTTATTACAGGACGGTTTGCAATGGTTAGGTAAAGCTGGGGTCAGCGATATTTTAGTAAACACCCATCTAGACAACCAACGGGCTTTAGATTTATACCATCGGTTGGGATTCGCAACACTTCCTGAAACTCTGCGTGTTATGCAGTGGGATGCTTCGGTTGAGTCATGAATAATCGCCTGCTCCTCGCTTGTGGCATCTTTGGGTTGAGTTTGACGGGGATCCAAAACCCAGTGCCGGCACACGCTGTCAGCAATCGATCAATTAACAGCGTGATTAGCCAGGACCAATTTGTGCCCGGCAATGAGGGAAGTATTTTTAATGTCTCTCTATCTCTTAGTGGTAGCGACGCAGAGAGCGGTGAACCCACAGAGATAGTGGTCACCTCTTATCAGCCAGTCAAAACTCGCCAAGATGTGCGGGATGCCGTTAACGACTCGCTTCCTCAAACTATTGACACCGTTGTCGTCGACATTGCGTCTCTGTGGGACCCGATCACTGGACGCGTCAATCTTGCTATTCCGATTGAGATCAACACCCGGACCACGAATGCTCTACAAATGTCAGCGACTGGCCTATACCCAATCACTATTGGATTACAACAAGGCAAAACCGTGATTAGTCAATTGGTGACTTTTGTTGAGCGTCTAGGTGCGAAAATCACGACGCCCAATACCCAAGACGATTTGCGGGTGGCCGTGATTGGCTCGCTAGACGGAGATGTCACTCGGCAAAGTGACTCGTCAACACTGATCAGCAACAATGACCGCGCATCAATTGCACAAGCTATTGCATCACTAGAAGATTTGCCGACTACTCCGATCACCCTGGCCATACGCCCAGAGTTCATTGAAGGACTTGATCGTTCAACACTTGAGGATGGTGATCTTTTAGCTCGCCTGCAGTCGACACAGTCCCTCAATATTCTGAGCAATACATATGTTGATGTCAATCAAGCACTAACAGATCAATCTGAGTCAATCTTCACCGACCAATTACGTCTGGGTGAAGATACTCTGCGTCGACTTTTGCCAACCTATAAAGCAACCCGCGACATTTGGTTCCAACAAACACCATTGTTTGGAGGTGGGGCGCAGATATTACGTAACCTCGGTATCCGCAACATCGTCATGCTGAGAGAAGCCTCACGAGAAACCAAAGGTGCCGATGCAGATCGTCCTCCAACTGGTCTTGTTGAATTGCAGTTGCCTGATGGTGGAGTCATTGATGCCGCCTTTGTTGATGTGAATCTGAGTGCAGCACTCACTCGTGGTTCGCAAAATCCACGCGGTGGCGCATACCTTGTTGCTCAGCAGATCTTGGCCGAACTCAAGATGTTGCGCGCTGAGTTAACGGTTGACAATTTATCCACTTCCGATCACGGTGTCATTCTCAGCACGGACTCTGGAATGTTGCCATCAACAGCCATGCTGACTGCGTTGAGAGCAACTCTTAACACAAACTCGGCCATCACCTTTGCTTCCCTCGGCGACCTATTGAGCACCATGACCCATGAAGTAAAAGACGACTCGCGCCTCACCCTAGACCTTGCGCAAGATGCAGACGTTCCATCAATAAGTCATCAACTTTTTACGCAAACTCAGGAACGAGTTGACGCCTACACCTCGATGCTGGCACCTGGCGATGCGCAGGTAACACAATGGAAAGACTTGCTCAGCGTTATGTCAGCGCGCACTCTCAGTAGCACACAGCGACAGTCCTATGTCGATGCTATTTGGTTGCAGACTTTTCTCTTAGGAGAAGCCATCTCCACCCCAACCTCAACCACCTTCACCCTTGGTGGCCGAGAAAGTTCGCTAAGGATCTCACTGCGCAACGACAATGACTATGACGTGCGAGTGCGAGTACGACTCACGAGTTCAAAACTCGCCTTCTCCGCTGCGGAACAAGTTGTGCTGTTGCCCGCTGGGATGACGACATCAATTGAGGTTCCAGTCGTGGCAAAGAGCAACGGAAGTTTTCCTGTCAGTCTGCAATTATTCAGCCCTAGCGGGAACGTGGCGGTTGGTCGCTCCATCACCTTGACGGCGCGAGTCAATGCGCTTGCAGGATTAGGTCAATTAGTCACAGGTCTAGCGTTGCTACTTTTGATCATCTGGTGGGTATTTCACCTGCGTAGAGCCTCGCGACGAAAGCTAAATCTCACACGCTCCGCCTGATACGGCGACTCATACTCATACTGCCTCAGCGGACTAATCTCTCCATGTGACCTCCTCCGTACGAATTATTACCGACAGTGCCTGCGACTTACCCGACGCTCTCGTGCAACAACTTGGCATCGACGTCGTTCCTCTCTTTATTCGTTTCGGAGACGATGAACTGATTGATCGTGAGCAACTCACGACAAGCCAGTTCTGGGAGCGATGCACTACTGAATCTGACCTGCCAACAACTGCTGCCCCTTCACCTGGACGCTTCAAGGAATCAATTGAACGACTGAGAGGCGAGGGAGCTACTGGCGTTGTGATCATCAACTTGTCATCAGCCATGTCCGGGACGATGCAAAGCGCTGAGGTCGCCGCTGCAGAATTGAAAGAATCTCTTGACATCCGTGTCGTTGATAGTCGGACGGTCACGATGGGACTCGGATCAATCGTGATCGCCTGTGCCCGTGCGGCTCAAGGTGGCGCCTCGATCGACGAAGTTGAGGCCATGGCTATCGATTTTGCGAGCCGCAGCAAGGTGTGGGGGGCACTAGACACCCTCGAAAATCTCCGCAAAGGCGGTCGCATAGGCGGGGCCAAGGCAATGCTGGGGTCAGTTCTTTCCGTGAAACCCATCATTGAGGTGCGCGACGGCAGCGTCCAAGAGGGTGGCAAGGTCCGCACTCGCTCAAAGGCTCTGACTTTTCTTGTCGACAAAGTTCGTGAAGCAATGATCCACCCTGGAATCAGTCAGTTGTCAGTTCTCACTGCCGCAAGTACAGATGTTGATGCATTCATAGCTCAACTGAAGACTGTCTACGAAGGTGAAATCATTGTTGGTGAAATTGGAGCGGTGGTTGGTTCCCATGCTGGACGCGGAACTATCGGTGTTGCCTACTTCGAAAATCGATAGCAACGCTGTCATCGTGCTGAGATCTTGCTCGGTCTTAGTATTACCTTGAGGGACTAGTCGTGAGAACTATCGTTACCTGTCAGGTATGTCTTCGTCGTCTCACCCCTCAAGCCCGCAACCTGGAACAGTTCTCGCAGGTCGCTATCGCCTTGAGGAAATTCGTGCTCACGGTGGCATGGCTGATGTGTGGCGGGCCACCGATTTGCAACTTGGTCGTATTGTTGCGATCAAGCTTCTGAAGCCTCACTTAGCCAATGAATCAACGCTTTCTCAGCGTTTTCGTCGAGAAGCAATTGCCGCGGCGAAGTTAGATCACAGCAGCATCGTGACCGTTCATGATGCGATCGAAGATGACGGTCGTCTGGCAGTCATCATGGCCTTCATCGACGGGCGGTCCCTTCGCGAAGAACTGGATCATGATCACACATTGAGCGTCAGCAAGGTCTTACACATTGGCCTCTATGTGCTCGCTGCTCTGAACGCTGCCCATCAGCAAGACCTCATTCACCGTGATGTCAAGCCAGGGAACATCCTTATCAGTAAACGAAATGAAGTACTGCTCACCGATTTCGGGATCGCAAAAATTTTGGACGGCGATGAAGATCTGACGAGTGAAAACATCATGATGGGCACGGCGAAGTACCTCTCGCCTGAACAAGTCCGCGGCGATCAATTGGATGGGCGCGCTGATCTGTACTCGCTGGGGTTAGTGCTCTACGAATGCCTTGCCGGCAAAGTGCCCTTTGTCGGTAAAAATGACACAGACATCGCTCTCGCTCGCTTGCATCGCGATCCAACCGACTTGTCCACCTTGCGACCAGATGTGGACCCAAAGGTGACCACAATTATTCACAAACTGTTGGCTCGCGAACCAGAAGATCGCTACGCCAATGCCCGAGAAGCCGGCGAAGCGATACAAAAAGTCATCAATGCCCGCAAATCCCAACCTGCAACGGGTGCATCTCGGACCGAACGCGACCGCACGCCGACACCGGGCAAAGTGATTCGCCCGAAGAACCATACGCCGACGGGCACAATCCGCACGCCGACCCCCAGTAACCCGACTCAGTTGCCAAAAGATGAAAGACCGACGTCTCTACCAGGCCAGAAGAAGTGGAGGCCATCACCATTGCTGATCGGCGGGGCGGTCGTCTCCTTGCTCCTGGCGTTGCTGATCATTCCTCAGATACTCGATGGTAGCGACCCGAAAATAGTGGCCCCCGACACAACGTTGGCTAACTCGGTGCCAAACACTGACCCAATCAAGATCACGGGGGTTCAGTCGTTTGACCCAGAAGGTGATGACGGTGAGGAAAACCCCGCCCTGCTCGCAAACATCACCGATGGTGACTTGAGCACCGCATGGTCCACTGATTGCTACCAATCTTCAACTTTTGGCAGTAAAAGTGGTGTTGGAGTAGTTGTGCAAATCAGCGCTTCAGCAATGGCCCAACTACAAATTGGGGTTCTCGGCAGAGATTGGAAGGCCGAGGTCTACGCCGCAAACACGAATAGTGATGATTTAGCACTGTGGGGTTCGCCAATCTGGAAAGGGACTGACGAA
>BJGB01000109.1 GCA_014190215.1 Actinomycetes bacterium
GTCTGATGGCGTACTCATCTTGCTATCGCCATCAGACGCATCGGCAATTGTGCTTCATCTAAAATCTCGCCAGAATACATTGACGTCAAGGGTGCCTCGGCTGTCGGGATGCACCACAGGTCGTCACGTTCAATGGCGTATGCGTCCTCAGCAAACTTTGGTAACTGACCGGTTGCAGTCAACGTAGCTGTAGTCACCAGTGATGGTGGACGGATTTCTTCAAAAGCATCTGCATTCATATCGAGCGCGTACTGACATAACGCGCGCGACAACATTGCTCCTGCACCGCGCTGCATCGTAAACATTGCCCCGCTCAACTTCACTGCGCGCTCGTTGTCAAGAATGCCCAACTCGTCAGCAACAACCCAATGCGCGACTCTTTGATGTTCAGAAAATTCAGCCGGCAGATTAATCGGACCCTTCACGAGGGGATTGTCCTGATCATTTACTCCGTCGGGAGCATCATCATGAGGCACATTTGGAATGCGCAACATGATGTCACGTAGTTGAGCCTGAACAGTTTCAAACACTTCAGCCAATGCCTTCTCATCATCACCCAGAGCGCGACTCTCGGTTTGGAGTTTTTCGGCCGCTTCGTTCTCACCATCGCGTCGAGCGGCGCCTACTAATTTGGAGAGTTCATTAACTCGCGCACGACTGGCGTCGCGTTGAGCGGTGATATCGCGCAATTGACCGTCTAGGGCAATGGCGGCGTCGAGTTGTTCAATGATCTCTGGGTTGCCACGCCGAGCGAGGGCAGTCTTCACGGCGGCGGGGTCGTTTCGTAATAAACGGACATCAATCACAGAAACATCAGGTTATCCCGATGGGAGTTGCCAAGCCCTACGACTAAAGTCAGAACTGTGAACGGCGATCTTTCTCCACTCAATGATCCCCCGTCGTTGAGCCGTATTGACCGGACGGAACCCACGCTTGTTGTTGAGCAACTGTGCGTGCGCTACGGGGATCTGCTGGCGGTTGACAATATTTCATTCTCTGCCCGAGCAGGTCAAGTGACGGCGGTTCTAGGACCCAACGGCGCGGGTAAAACAAGCACAATTGAGGTCTGCGAGGGTATTCGCAAGGCCAGCAGTGGGCAGGTGCGAGTCCTCGGTCTTGATCCAGTCAAAGATCGCCGAATCCTCGCCAAAAAGATGGGCGTGATGCTCCAAGATGGTGGCATTTACCCAAGTGCTCGGGCCATTGATGTTGTACGCCAGTACTGCGGTTTATATACCTCGGGCCGAGACAAGATTGTGGCACCCGACGAACTCCTGGACTTGGTCGGTCTCAGCGAGCGGCGCCTCTCCCCTTGGCGTCGCTTGTCTGGTGGCGAAAAACAGCGTCTCTCATTAGCGATGGCTTTAGCAGCCCAGCCACAAATAATTTTCCTGGATGAACCCACGAGTGGTGTCGATGTCAATGGCCGTACGACTATTCGCCAGATCATTCGCCGCTTAGCCGATCAAGGAGCAACAATCATTTTGGCGACTCATGAATTAGATGAGGCCGAAAAGATGTGCGATCGGGTCGTGATTTTTGACAAGGGCAAGGTTCTTGTTGAGGGGGGCCTTGACGATGTCCGTAGGGCGCGTCGCGTCGTGAGATTACGTACCGTTCGTCCACTTGACCTCACCGATATGCCCGACAACTTGGCGGGTTGGCTGATTGAAGATGCCCCTTGTGATTACAGCATCGAAGATGCTCCACAAGGATTGATCGCGGCCCTCGCAGTGTGGCTCTCAGAACGCGGTATTGACGTCATTGAACTCAGAACTGGTATGGCCAGTCTTGAAGACACCTTTAAAAAACTCACGGGGGGTGCGCCGTGAAGACTTCAGTGAGTCCATTGCGTGCCCAGTTACGCGCCGAACTACAGATCTTGGCGCGCAATGGCGAACAGTTATTACTGACGCTGATTATCCCTGTGATGCTGCTGGTTTTCTTTGGGATGACTGACGTGTTGCCCACAGGCTTTGACGACCACATGGATTTTCTCACTCCCGGTGTTATCGCTCTGGCGATCATGAGTAGTTCAATGGTCAGCCTCGGTATCGCTACAGGCTTTGAACGCAGTTACAAAGTGCTCAAACGCCTAGGAGTCACTCCCCTGGGGCGTCCACGATGGCTCATCGCAAAAGTAATCACCATTTTGGTCGTGCAGTTCATTCAACTCGGCATTCTGATCCCTGTGGCATTACTTCTTGACTGGCAGGCAGATGATGCTCAATGGCTTGCGGCAATTGGCGCAGTTGTCACTGGCAGCATTGCTTTCGCCGGTCTTGGTTTATTCATTGCTGGCCGCCTGCGGGCTGAAGTCAACTTGGCGGCACAAAACGGCTTGTATCTATTGCTGCTTTTACTTGGTGGAATGGTCATACCTTTTGACAAGTTGCCAAATCCTGTTGCCGCAGTTGCAAAGTGCTTGCCATCAGGAGCCCTGGCCGATGTCTTGCGTGAGGCTCTCGTGAACGGTGGTGATCGCCCAGCAACCTCATGGCTAGTTTTAGGTATCTGGGCACTCGTTACCCCAGTGCTGACCGCACTTACTTTTCGCTGGGAATAGTCTTCAGCGGTTATTGGGCTCGGGTTGCGGGGGTGATGCGTTGAAAGCCCTCTCAACATCAGCAGTCGTCAACTCTTCCTCTTCTCGAACGTAAGCACTCTCATTTTCACGTCTGAAAGTGAACACAAAATTCTTGATGAACATCACTCCGATGATTGTCCAAAGGAATGCAGACCCGCCAAGTTTCATCATCGCTCCAGCGATTTGCTGATCGTCGCCGATTGAAATGCCCCACACTCTGATTGGGATGTTGTAGTGCTTATACACAACTCCTTCAGCGAAGGTCAGCCAACCTGCTGGTACGGTCGCCACCACACTGTTCAAAAATAAATAAATCATCTTTGACATCGGCGTGATGTGAAACTCCTTAATCGGACCACACACTGGCATCCACATCAGCATTGACGACAGCACTAACAAAACATGCACCGTGTAATGCAAAGGTCCGTTGGAAACCGACACGTTTACAACACCAGGAATATGACTGACCATCACGCCCACGTTAAACAAGAGCGCAGCGCGTACTGGATGGCACATAAACCTCAAGGCCCGATAAGCCCGCCCCTCACCAATGAGTGTTCGGATGAACCATTCAGGGATCGCAAGAACAAGAAGAGGCGGCATGAAGTAAGTCAGAGTCATATGTTGAAACATGTGCACTGAATACAAGTACTCTTCGGCGATGTCATGCATTGGCCAGTCAGATGCAAACCACATCATCGCGATACCAGCAATGAAACATGTCAACTGCCGACGACTGACCACCACTTGACCAACAGGGACTGCTCTCGGTCCCAGCACTCGAACCACGTAGATGTACGAAGTGACTAACGCAACAATCAACAACCAAATTTCGAGATGCAACTGAAAGCGCCATGGGTCGACGACACTCCCGCCGATCATGAGGATTTATCCCTGCTTCAAGAAAAACTTAAATGTCGCCAAGAAACCACAGTAGACGGCAATGGCGAGCAATAGGCCTGCGTAAAAGAGGTAACTGAAAATCTTGTTATCAAACTTCAGGTGCATGAAGTATGAGACAACCGTGACAAATTTAATGACCATCAAAATCAACAATGTGGGCATGAAGAACGGACCGAAATCCACGTAATAGGTCGAGACTTCGATGGCCGTCAATGCAGCCAAAATCAAAGCTATGACGATGTACTGCTTGTCAGACAAGCCGTGATGCTCAACTTCGTGGTTCTCGGTCGCTGCTTCGTGTGTGGTGGCGGTGCTCATCGGTCGCTCCTCAGGACGGAATCAAATAGACGAGGGTGAAAATAATAATCCAAATAATGTCCACGAAGTGCCAATACAAACCAATGAGTTCGACGACTTCAGCTTTATCACCAGGAATACGATTGTTGCGATTCATCCCAACGAGGGCCATCAACATGATGATTCCGACTGAGACGTGCACACCGTGAAAACCAGTGAGAGAGTAGAAACTTGAACCAAACAAACTGGTCGTAAAGCCCAAACCTTCACGGTAGAACGCGGTGAACTCATAGACCTGACCACCAACGAACGTCGCACCCAGAAGAGCCGTGATCGTCAGCCACAGGTTTGTATTGCGGTCGTCTTTACGCTGCGCTGACGAAACGGCCAAAACCATGGTCAGTGAACTCATCAGCAATATGAATGAACTCACTGAGGTAAATGGAATGTCAAAAATGTTGTTTGGCTGCGGTCCAGAACTCACTCGGCCGCGATAAAGCATGTAAGTCGAAATGAGTCCACCGAAAAGCAGACATTCCGAACCGAGGAACATCCACATCCCCATCTTGTTATTTGACAAGCCGGTTGATGAGGCGTGAGCACCATGACTCACGCCATGATCATGGGCAATCGCTGATTCAGCCATGTGGCACCAACTCCTTGGTGTGAGTGTCACCGGATTCGGGGGGATCAAAGTCTTCATCAGGTGATGTTGCGGGTTCCATCGCCCAACCAAACATCGTGAGTAATACCATCGCTACCCCAATGGCCATCAGCATCCGGTTGTAAATCAACCCGTAACCGATCGTTGGCAAAGATAAAGCCAACAAGATTGGCCAATACGAGCGTGACGGCATATGAATGTGCTCATCTGGATGGGCGTTCAATTCGGCCATTACTTCGTCTGCCGAATGTACCTGAGTGACTGAGTGAGTCGCAGAATCTTGCTCGTACTTACGATGGAAGAACTCATCAAGATGATTGATCTGCGGAATCACATCAAAGTTGTGCTCTTTAGGAGGAGAATCGGTCATCCACTCTAAGGTGCGAGCATCCCACGGATCATTGGAAGCCAAAGCACCCTTCTTTAACTTGTGGGTATAAAAAATGTTGATGATGAACAACAGGATGCCGACACCCAAGATAAACGAGCCGATCGAAGCAATTCGGTTCCAAAACCCAAAGTTGAATAAGCCTTCTCCAGCACGCGCCTTGGTCCACACGAACATGCGCCGCGGTTGACCCTGCAATCCCAAAATGTGCATCGGTCCAAAGGTCATATTCATACCAATGACCATCAGCCAGAAGTTCCATTTACCAATGCTCTCGCTCAACTGTCGACCAAACATCTTTGGCCACCAATAATAAAAGCCGGCGAATAATCCAAACACTGCACCACCGAACAACACATAATGAAAGTGCGCCACGATGTAATAAGTATCGGTTTGTTGAGTATCACTCGGCGCTACGGCGTGAGTTACTCCCGAAAGTCCACCGATAGTGAACTGTGTGACGAGACCAACGGCGAACAACATTGGAACGGTGAAGGTTAACTTGCCGCCCCACATGGTCATAATCCAGTTGACAATTTTGACGCCAGTTGGAACTGCGATCGCCATAGTCGACATGGAGAAAACAGTGACCGACACTGGACCCAAACCAGAGGCAAACATATGGTGAGCCCAAACTCCCCAGCCGACGAATCCAATCGCCGCACCAGACATTGCCACGATTGGATAGCCAAACAATGGCTTCTTGGAGAACACTGGAATGACTTCACTGACAATGCCGAACGAAGGCAAAATCAAGATATAAACCTCGGGATGACCAAAGATCCAGAATAAGTGTTGCCATAGCAATGGATCCGCTCCAGAGGCCACGTCGAAGAAGGTTGCGTCGAATGATCTTTGGAAGGTCAATAAGAACAGGGCCACGGTGATCACTGGAATAGCGAACAGCAATAGGAACTGAGTCACCAGCACCATCCAGGTGAAGATCGGCATACGCATCATCTTCATGCCAGGTGCTCGCATATTGAGAATGGTCACAATCAAGTTGATGGCGCCTGTCAGTGAAGCGATACCCGTGATCTGCAAACCCATTGTCCAGAAGTCAACGCCGTGACTTGGGGAAAACAAGGTGCTGCTATTCGGGGCGTACATGAACCAACCGCCGTCGGCACCGCCACCCAAAAACCATGATGAGTTCAAGAACAAACCACCAAAAAGGAAACACCAGAAACCAAAAGCATTGATACGTGGGAAAGCCACATCACGGGCACCGATTTGTAGCGGTACGAAATAGTTAGCAAAGGCTGCAGCCATCGGCATCACGAACAAGAACACCATCGTCGTGGCATGCATCGTGAACATTTGGTTGTACTGATCAGCGTTGAGAACTTTTCCGTCGGGAGCAATCAGTTGCAAACGAATTAAGAGGGCTTCAACTCCACCAATCAAGAAGAAAACGAAGGCAGCGACACCGTACATGATGCCGAGTTTCTTGTGATCAACGGTCACTACCCAATCGCGCCAACTTGATGACGCGGCGGGGCGCTTAAAAACACCGAGTGCTTCACTTGGCTTAACGCCGACGGGCACAGCACCCGCAATAGCAACCTCGGTGGAGGGACGTTCGATGATGGTCATCTGATTGTTCTCCGTTATTTCCGCTCAAGTAAATAAGCCACGATTGAATTAATTTGATCTTCTGTTAATCCGAGGGCTGGCATGCCGCGATATTTGCCGCCGGTTGCAGCCAAGTTTTCAGGATTTGCATACATTGGCTTCTTCAACGGAGCGTTACGCAACCATTCGCGTAGATCTTTCTGATTCAAACAATCAGTGGTCACGCCTTTCAGGTACTTCGCACCGAAAGTTGCAGAGTCAGATTTCCAGACATCGTCACGACACTCAGGAGTCAAGAGATCCCATGAAGCGCCGGCAAATGTATTGCGGGTCATCAAATTGGTCAGGTTTGGCGCCGCACCGGAGACCAGGTACTGATCTGGTGCCGAAATAATTGGAGTTCCATCGTCCTTCAACAAACCATTGACTTGGTGGCAACGACTGCATTGTTGAATGAACACTCCTTCGCCCTCGGCAGCCAAAGTCCCGGCTTCCGGCGAGGTGTATGCCTCAAGTTGGTTCGCTATCCAAGCGTCGTAATCGGCACGTGAAAGCACCACTGCTTCCATACGCATGTACGCATGAGACAGACCACAGAACTCGGTGCACTGACCCGTATAAATGCCAGGCTTTGCGCCTTCGAGGCGCAGCAAGTGCACGCGCCCGGGAACACTGTCTTTTTTACCGTTGAGTTTGGGGATCCAATAGGAATGGATGACGTCACGACTTGTTACCCGTAATAGCACTTTGGTGTTTTCGGGGATGACGAGTTGCCCTGAAGTCACGATCGGAGCGGTAATGCCGTACTGCTCGGCATTCGAACCAACCGCCGGATAGTCATATTCCCACCACCACTGTTGACCAGTGACATTGATAGTCATTTCAGTGTCGCTGGTCTTAGCCAACTTGAAAATCGTTCCCGCCGTGGGGATTGCCACACCTAAAAGAATGAGCGCCGGAATCACCGTCAAAACAATCTCGACAACTGGCTTTCCATGAGTTTGTTCAGGGATTGCTTGACCACGAT
>BJGB01000110.1 GCA_014190215.1 Actinomycetes bacterium
GAACAACTGAGGCATCACGTCATGGGAATTCGTAAACGTAAGCCAACATCTGCAGGTCGTCGTTTCCAGACCTCGTCAGATTTCTCCGAGATCACTTCAACGACGCCAGAAAAGTCATTGCTAACGAGCAAGCCTAAGACTGGTGGTCGTAATGCCTATGGTCGCAAGACATCGCGTCACCGCGGTGGTGGCCATAAGCAGCAATACCGAATGATCGACTTCAAGCGCAACAAAGATGGCATCACTGCCAAGGTTGCGACGATTGAATATGACCCAAACCGCACGTGCCGTATTGCGCTGTTGCATTATGCAGACGGTGAAAAGGCATACATCCTTGCTCCTAAGGGCATGAATGTTGGCGATCATGTGTCCAACGGCCCTAAGGCAGACATCAAGCCAGGCAACGCTTTGCCATTGCGCTACATGCCTGTTGGTACTGTCGTTCACAACGTTGAGTTGCGCCCCGGTCAAGGTGGCAAGATGGCCCGTTCGGCCGGTGTTGGTGTGCAGTTAGTAGCCAAAGATGGTGACTACGCCACACTTCGTTTACCTTCAACAGAAATGCGTCGCGTGCTGATCGATTGCCGCGCCACTGTCGGAGAAGTCGGCAATGCCGAACACGAACTCATCAAGATCGGTAAAGCTGGTCGTAACCGTTGGAAGGGCGTTCGCCCACAAACTCGCGGTGTCGCCATGAACCCGGTTGACCACCCTCTTGGTGGTGGCGAAGGTAAAACCTCGGGTGGTCGTCCTCCCGTGTCGCCATGGGGCAAGCCAGAAAGCCGTACTCGTGACGGCAAGAAGGCATCACAGAAGTTGATTGTTCGTCGTCGTCGTTCCGGCAAGGGCCGCCGGTAAAGGATTGGTGCATTAGATGTCTCGTAGCTTAAAAAAGGGTCCGTTCGTTGATGACCACCTCGTAAAAAAGGTGGACGCGTTGAACGCTGCCAATGAAAAAAAGGTCATCAAGACCTGGAGTCGTCGTTCGACGATCATTCCCGACATGGTGGGTCACACCATCGCCGTGCATGACGGTCGTAAGCACGTACCGGTTTATGTCACTGAATCAATGGTTGGTCACAAGCTTGGTGAGTTCTCACCGACTCGTACCTTTAAATATCACGCAGGTCAAGAGAAGAACGTGAAGGGTCGCAAGTAATGACTGGTCCCAAGCTAAACGAGCGCTCCTTTATTGCCGGTGAGCGCACCGGAACTCGAGCCAGTGTGCGCGGTTCGCGCATGTCGGCATCCAAAGCACGCGTTGTGCTCAACCTTGTTCGTGGACGCGATGTCGTCATTGCCGATCAGGTTTTGCAATTCACAGAGCGTGAAGCAGCCCGCGTTATTCGTAAAGTTTTGGCATCAGCTGTTGCTAACGCAGTGAACAACGATGGTCTTGACGCTGACACCTTGTACATCAAGGCCTGCTACGCCGATGAAGGTCCGACCTTGCGTCGCTTCAAGCCACGTGCCAAAGGTCGTGCTACTCGTATCAACAAGCGCACCTGTCACATCACGATTGTTCTTGGTGTGATTGACAGCGAACTATTGCAGGTCGTTCAGGCTCGCCGTGAGCGTGCCGTGAGCGGTCGTCGGGCAACTCGCGGTGGTGGCGTTGCTGATCGTCGGGCTCGCGTGCAAGCAAGCCGTACCAAGCGTTCCGATGATGCCGTTGACACTTCAGTTGAAGAAGTGGCGACTGAGAAATCGAACATCGAAGAAACCACGATCGAGGCAACTGCTGTGGAGACTACGTCAATTGAAACTGCAGCACCCGAGGCCGAGGAGACCAACTGATGGGCCAAAAAGTCAATCCGTACGGCTTCCGCCTGGGAATTACAACCGACTGGAAGAGCCGCTGGTTTAGTGAGCGCAATTACAAGGAATATCTCACCGAAGACTGGAAGATCCGTGCTTATGTCATGGAGTCACTTCCAGACGCAGCGATTTCGCGCATTGAAGTTGAGCGCAAGCGTGGGGAGACCCTCAAGGTCGACATTCATACTGCACGTCCCGGAATTGTGATCGGTCGTAAGGGTGCCAAGGCAGATGAACTTCGTCTTGGTTTAACTGCCCTCACTGGCAACATTAAAGTGCAGCTCAATATCGTGGAGATTAAGTCTCCTGAACTTGATGCGGCTTTGATTGCTCAAGGTGTAGCTGATCAGTTGGTCGGACGAATTGCATTCCGTCGTGCCATGAAGCGTGCCGTGCAGAACGCACAAAAGGCTGGAGCACTTGGCATTCGTGTTCAGTGTTCGGGTCGTTTGGGTGGCGCTGAAATGAGCCGCACCGAGTGGTACCGCGAAGGTCGCGTGCCGTTGCACACACTGCGTGCCGACATTGACTACGGTTTTCGCGAGGCTCGCACTGCGAGCGGTCGCGTCGGCGTCAAGGTATGGATTTATCGCGGCGACATCTTGCCGTACAAGCCAGTGATTGATGAAAGGATTGTTCGCGAGGCAACAAGTGCTCTCGGCGAAACTCCTGGTGTACCTGGTGCACGCAAGGTTGTGTCGTCAAGTGGTCGCCGTAAGGCCGAAGAAGCTCTTGAAGCAGCCCAAGTGCCACTCGTGAAAGAAGCCGATCCAGAACTCGAGAAATTACTCGACGAGGAAGAAGAAATCGCCCGCCGCACCCACGATGGGCACGAGACCCCGCACTTCCGTGCACAGGACTGATTCACCATGTTGATGCCTCGCAAAGTTGCCCATCGTAAGCACCATCGTGGTCGTACCGGAGGTATGGCCAAGGGTGGAAGTGAACTGGCTTTTGGTCAGTACGGAATCCAAGCTCTTGAGCCGTGCTGGTTGACCGCACGTCAGATTGAAGCTGCGCGTATTGCTATGACTCGTCATATCAAGCGTGGCGGCAAGGTTTGGATCAACGTTTTCCCCGACAAGCCCGTCACCAAGAAGCCAGCCGAAACCCGTATGGGCTCAGGTAAGGGCAACCCAGAGTTTTGGGTAGCCGTCGTGAAGCCTGGCCGTGTTTTGTTTGAACTCTCATTCCCAAGTCGCGAGCAGGCAATGGAGGCCCTCAACAAGGCCATCCAGAAATTGCCGATTAAGGCCCGCATTATTACCCGCGAGGAGGCGATCTGATCATGGCAACTCAAGCCGCCAAAGACCGCGCTGAACTAGGCGAACTCGACCTCACATCATTGGTCGAACAGCTCCGGGCTTCAAAGCAAGAGGCACTCAACCTCCGCTTTCGTAGCGCCACCGGTCAGCTCGACACCCATAGCGAATTGCGCCGAGTTCGTCGCCGTATCGCTCGTATCAACACCCTTATCCGTCAGCGTGAAATCGCTGCCGCTGAGGCCGGAGAGTGAATCAGATGTCTGAAACAACACCCACAACAGAACGTGCACCCCGCAAAGTCCGCGAAGGCATCGTGTCGTCTTCAAAGATGGATCGCACCTTGGTGATCGAAGTCATCGAGCGAGTTCGTCACCCGAAGTACAACAAGTTCGTCACACGAACGAAGAAGCTCTATGCCCACGATGAGGCCAACGACGCCAATGTTGGCGATCGCGTGCGCGTCATGGAAACCCGTCCACTATCAAAACTGAAGCGCTGGCGCCTCGTTGAGATTCTCGAGCGGGCCAAGTGAGCCTGGGAACGACGGAGGATAAATCATGATTCAGCAAGAAAGTCGTCTTCGAGTTGCCGATAACAGTGGCGCCAAGGAAGTTTTGTGTATCAAGGTTCTCGGTGGCACACGTCGCCGATACGCCTCGATCGGAGACATCTTCGTGGCCGCCGTTAAGGATGCGATTCCTGGTGCAGGTGTCAAAAAAGGTGACGTCGTGAAGTGCGTCGTCGTACGCGTCAAGAAGGAAAAGCGCCGTCCTGATGGCAGTTACATCCGTTTTGACGAGAATGCTGCGGTCATCATCAAAGATGATCTCACACCTCGTGGAACACGTATTTTTGGACCAGTTGGTCGCGAACTGCGCGACAAGAAGTTCATGCGAATTGTTTCGTTAGCGCCGGAGGTGCTGTGAGATGAAAATCAAAAAAGGTGACAACGTGGTAGTGATCTCCGGTAAGGACAAAGGCAAAGAAGGCACCGTTTCGCGTGTTATGCCTCGTTCGAACCAGGTCCTAGTCGACGGAATCAATGTTGTGAAGAAGCACCAGAAGCCCAGCGGAAAAAATCAGCAGGGTGGAGTTATCGACCGTGACATGCCTCTCGATGCATCCAATGTGATGTTCGTGCATAAGGGCAAGCCCACACGCGTCGGTTACAAGGTGCTTGCTGACGGCAAAAAAGTACGCATCGCCAAAACCACAGGTGAGGAAATCGGATGAGCACTGCAACAATGCCCCGTCTTAAGTCTAAATATCAAAGTGAGATTTGTGCTGGCCTTCAGGCTTCGCTCGAATTGAGCAATGTCATGCAGGTTCCCCGCCTCGAAAAGATCGTGGTGAACATGGGTGTTGGTCGTGCCACTCAGCAACCCTCGTTGCTTGAGGGTGCGGTCGCTGACATGACTCGGATCACTGGTCAGAAGCCAAAGGTGACTAAGTCTCGTGACTCAATCGCTAACTTCAAACTTCGTGAGAATCAGGCCATCGGCTGCATGGTCACGCTACGTGGCGACCGTATGTGGGAATTCCTGGATCGTTTGATCTCGGTGGCGATTCCTCGTATTCGTGACTTCCGCGGTTTGCCATCGCACTCATGGGACGGTCGTGGCAACTACACGTTCGGCCTCAGCGATCAGACTGTTTTCCCTGAAATTGAGTACGACAAGATCGATGCCCCTCGTGGTATGGACATCACCATCGTGACGACCGCAATGACGAATGATCAAGGTCGGGCTTTGCTCGACGCATTCGGATTTCCGTTCAAGCGCGGCGCTGAAGCAACTGTTTCGACCAAGAAGAAGAGCAATGTTCGTGGTCCGCAGTTCTCTAAGAAGAAGAAGTGAGCGAGAGGTACTGACTCATGGCGAAGAAATCGTTAATTAACAAAGCTGCTGCGCAGCCCAAGTTTAAGGTTCGTGGCTATACACGTTGCCTGAAGTGTGGTCGCGCACGTTCCGTTTATCGCAAGTTCGGTCTTTGCCGTGTGTGCCTTCGTGAGATGGCCCATGCTGGTGAAATCCCCGGCCTAACAAAGTCGAGTTGGTGAGGCACTTATGTTGACTGATCCCATTGCCGACATGCTGACCCGCATCCGCAACGCCAATACGGCGATGCACGATGAGGTCAAAATGCCGTCGTCCAAACAAAAAGTCGCTTTGGCGAAGATTCTTGAGCAAGAGGGTTACATCTCTGGTTTTGCTGTGACAGCAAATACCAAAGGCCCAGGCGAGATTCTGAATATCGCGATGAAGTATTCCGCTGAACGCCGTCGCACTATTGCAGGTATCAAGCGCATTTCAACACCAGGACTTCGCGTGTATCGCAAGTCCGGCACCGTACCTCGCGTACTTGGTGGCCTAGGTGTTGCTGTCCTATCCACCAGTCAGGGACTGATGACCGACCGCGAAGCGCGCAAGCGTAAAGTGGGCGGCGAAGTTCTCTGTTACGTGTGGTGATCAGGAGACAATATGTCACGTATCGGTAAAGCACTTATCCCGGTTCCAGCCGGTGTTGATGTCAGCATCAACGCAAACTCAGTGACTGTCAAAGGCCCGAAGGGTTCTTTGAGTCGTGACCTCGTTGGTGGTATCACCGTTCGTCAGGATGAAGGCAACCTAGTTGTCGAACGTCCCAATGACGAGCGTGAATCACGCAGTTTGCATGGCCTGAGTCGTGCGCTGTTGAGCAACATGGTCGTCGGCGTGACTACTGGTTTCGCTAAAGAACTTGAGATCGTCGGCGTTGGTTTCCGAGCAGAGTTGAAGAGCCCCACGCTCATTCGTCTTAACCTTGGTTTCTCACACCCAGTTGATGTGGAAGCTCCGCAAGGAGTGTCTTTTGAAGTGCCAGTGCAAACTCGCGTGATCATCAAAGGCATCGACAAAGAAGCAGTCGGTCAAGTAGCTGCCAACATTCGTTCCATTCGTAAGCCAGAGCCTTATAAGGGCAAGGGTGTGCGCTATCAGGGCGAGAAGATTCTGCGTAAAGCCGGTAAAGCCGGCAAGAAGTAATGCCGAGAAAAGATTCCGCTAGGGAGATGTCATGAGCAAAATCAGTAGAGAGCGCCGCGAGAGTCGTCTCGTTCGTCACAACCGAGTTCGCAAGAAAATTCACGGCACCGCCGAGCGTCCGCGCTTGTCTTTGTACCGTTCAAATAATCACATCATGTTGCAGGTCATCAACGACGATCTTGGTGTGACTATCACGTCAGTTTCGTCAACAGAGGCAGGATTGCGTGCATCTGGTGGACGCACGGTTGAAGTGGCTAAGGCATTAGGCACGACAGTCGCTGAACGCGCTCAAGCAATCGGTATTAAGAAAGTTGTTTTCGATCGTGGTGGATACCTCTATCACGGTCGCGTCGCTGCGGTTGCTGAAGCCGCTCGTGCAGCAGGTCTGGAGTTCTGATGACGAACAATCCCAATAACACCAATGATCCGAACGCTCGTCCGGGTGGCAACAATGCTCCTCGACCTGGCGATCGTCCGCCCCCAGGCATGGGTAATACACCTGAGGGTGGCCGCGAATCACGCGTGATTCACATTAACCGCGTGGCCAAGGTTGTTAAGGGTGGTCGTCGCTTTTCGTTCACCGCACTTGTTGTCGTTGGCGATGGCAACGGTCGTGTTGGTCTCGGCTATGGAAAAGCCAAAGAAGTTCCTTTGGCTATTCAAAAAGGTACCGAAGACGCAAAGCGCAATATGTTCTCCGTGGCTCTTGCAGGCAGCACCATTGTTCACCCAGTCATTGGTGTGTTGGGTGCTGGTCGCGTGATGCTCAAGCCTGCAGCTCCAGGTACTGGTGTTATCGCTGGCGGAGCAGCACGAATCATTCTCGAAGAAGCTGGCATTCATGATGTGTTGGCCAAATCACTTGGTTCGTCCAATGCCATCAACGTGGCTCGCGCCACGATCAATGGTCTGCAAGCTTTGCAGCGACCCGATGAAGTCGCGGCTCGCCGTGGACTTCCCGCCGACAGTTTCGTACCCAAGGGCTTACTCAAGGCATACAACGAGACCAAGCGTGCAGTCGCTGCAGGAGAAAGTCACTGATTATGGCCACTTATCAGACAGTCGTTCATACTGGCCCCACCATTACGGTGAAGCAGATCAAATCCAGTACCCATGCCAAGCCGAAGAGCCGTGGAACATTGCGCGCTCTTGGTCTTGGTCGTATCGGCAAGAGTAATGTGTTGCCCGATCGCCCAGAAATTCGTGGCATGATCGCCCGAGTTCCGCACCTTATCGAAGTCACATCTTCGACAGATTCGAAGGAGAGCTGACCAATGCGCG
>BJGB01000111.1 GCA_014190215.1 Actinomycetes bacterium
GTACTTGGCGATTCTGACTTCTTTCGGAACCGATTTAGTGGCCCGCGCGGTACTTGCTGGTTGAGCCACAATGCGTGACGTGGATCTGCGAGTGATCGCCAGATCGCACATAGGTCGGGCTTTTAGAAAATGATGCCGGCTGCTCTCAAGGCAGCAGCGTCTAGCCCTATTTCGGTGACGATTTCATCGCTATGTTCGCCAGGAGTCGGGGCGAAACTTCCGACCGTGGCTGGAGTCTCAGAAAAGCGCGCCGCTGGGCGAGGTTCACGAACGCGACCAGCCGTGGGATGTTGGCGTTCAACAAAAACTTTATTGTTGACAATCTGAGGTTGTGAGGGGAGTTCGGGGAGCGTCACCACAGATGCTGCTGGCACATCAAACGATTGGGCTCGGGCCACAAAGTCTTTGGTGAGCTGTTGTGCTGAAAGTTGTGTCATCACAGGCACAAGTTCGGAGGCATTTATCGTGCGCCCAGCCATTGTGGCGAAACGTTCGTCGTCTGCAAGGTCGGGTCGCCCAAAGGTGTGGCAGAGACCGCGAAACTCACTATCGCTGACAACGGCGACAGCGGCGAATCCATCTTGCAGACGAGTGATGCCGTAGTTCTGGCCAATGGTCGGAGTGCGGTTGGCGTCATCATCAAGAAGCACCGCGTCCATTCCGGAATCTGGCCACATAAAAGCCACCGCAGCATCGAGCATTGCCAGCACGATGTGTTGACCTTGGGCGTTACCAGCCGCTCTGGCATAGAGAGCTGATGAAATTGCCTGTGCTGCAGTCAGCGATGTGACTTTGTCGCACAGCAGTGTGCGAAATAACGCAGGTTCGCCGTCGCGCGGATCGGTTTGCACACTTGCTAAACCAGAGGCTGCTTGAATCACATTGTCGTACACGCGGTGGCCACTGTCGGGGCCGTCAGGACCGTAGCCACTGATGCTGACATAAATGAGATTCGGGTTGATGGTTTTGAGGTCTTCGTAACCGATACCGAGACGTTCAACGGCTCCTGGGCGAAAGTTCTGAATCACGACATCGGCCGTAGCCGCCAACTTTTTGAGAACATCAATTCCTTGTGGGCTCTTGAGATCAACGACTAGTGAGCGTTTACCGCGGTTGTTATTGATGAAGATCCCCGTCATTCCACCTTTGGCGGAACCGAGATAACGCATGAAATCACCAATGCCGGGACTTTCAATCTTGATCACATCTGCGCCCTGATCGGCCAGCATCATGGCGGCTAACGGACCAGAGATCATCACCGAGAGATCAAGGACCTTGATTCCTTGAAGCGGCCCATGTGCAGCGTCGTGATTTTTTGTCATGACTGATCTTCGCGCATTTGGTCCATTGGGCTTCACCCCTGCTGAATCTCCCCATTCGGTGACCGATGGAAGGTAAGTGCAGCCAACGTCGGGCAAGATAGGGGGGTGCCAGGAGACATCAGCGATTCGAGCAATGGGAGCATGCCTCAGATCACCGTGAATATGATGTGGTGCATCCCTGGGGCGGTCGGCGGCAGCGAAGAGTATCTAGTGCGACAACTCTTGGGTTTGCCGGCAGGTGTTTTTGATGTCACGGTGTGTGCCCCGCGCGGATTTGCCGCTTCTCATGACGACGTCGCGAGTCGCCATCGCATCGTCGAACTGGGTCATGATGCACAGTCACGGGGTCGACGGATTTTCAGCGAATCAACGGAACTCTTCGCTCAATCAAAAAAAGCCAACCTTGTTCATCATGGGGGAGGCACGATCCCAGCGCGATATCGCAGTCCTTCTTTGTTGACGATTCATGATCTGCAATATCGCCAGTTCCCACAGTATTTTCGCGCCAGCAAACTGGCTTATCTGAAATATGTCATGCCACGCTCGGCGCGACGAGCAGATCTCATTGCCGTACCCAGTGAGTTCGTCAAGCAAACTGTCATTGAGGCTTACAAGATCGATGCGCAGCGCATAGTCGTTATCCCGCACGGTGTTGAAGGAACCTTGGGTGTTCACGCCACGCCACAAGATGAGTTGCGCACAAAATACAAGCTGGGCACGGGTCCGATTGTGGTGATGCCTGCTATCACTCACCCTCATAAGGGGCATCATTTCTTGCTTAACGTTATGAAGAAGTTTTGGGCCCAAGAGGGAATCCGTTTGGTACTCATAGGAGGCGAAGGACTTGCCGAAGAATCGGTACAACAACGCTTGTCTGAAGATATTTTGTCGCAAAGTGTTCGTAAGTTAGGACGCGTCAGCAACGCTGATCGTGACGGTCTACTGAAAATGGCTGAGGCCTTAATTTTTCCCAGTGAATACGAGGGCTTTGGTGCACCCGTTGTCGAAGCGATGGCTTTAGGTGTGCCAGTTCTCAGTAGCGATCGAGCTTGTTTGCCCGAGGTTATTGGCAACGCTGGTCTGGTGCTTAGGCTGGATGAAGAGGCATGGGCAGGGGCATTACAGGTAGTGCAGAATCAGCGCAGCGAGTTCATTGCTCGTGGCTTGGAACGTGCGAAACTTTTCACCTCAGAAATTTCTGGTCAAGCCTTGGCCACGGCCTATCGCAGGATCATCTTGTGAAAGTGACTGGGAATTCCTTGAAGATATTGATTCTGTGTCCGCATTTCGCTCCCGACACGGCCCCTACCGGAGTGATCATGGATCGCATTGTTCATGAACTCAGCGAACTGGGTCACGAGATTCATGTCGTCACATCTCTTCCGTGGTATCGCCGCCATCAGGTTGACATCGGTTGGGAGAACACATCGTGGCGTAGGCGCACGCAGGTCATGGATTGGGGCTCAGTGGTACGACTCAACCCCTTTGCTGGGTCAGATAAGCGCAACCTTTGGCGCCGTGCTCTTGGCTTCGCTGGATTCTCCGTTCTCGCGGTCGCCGCGGGCATTCGCGCAGGTCGAGGACGACGAGTCAATGTGATCGTTGCAATGTCACCACCATTGACTCTTGGTCTCGGTGCTCGACTCGTGGGAATCTGTCGCCGTGCACCAGTGATTTTCAATATTCAAGATGTCTTTCCCGATGCCGCCATTGAAACCGGAGCGATGTCAAATCCATTTGTTATCGCGATATCCCGCCTCTTGGAAAAAGTCTCGTATCGCTCAAGTCGTGTGATCACCGTTCTTTCTGACGATCTGCAAGCAAATGTATTGGCCAAGATTCCAGTAAGAGATGCTGACAAGGTCGTGGTGATTCCCAATTTCGTTGACACAGAGATGATCCAACCGTTGGATCGCCAAACTGCCTATCGAATCGAACTTGGTCTCGGTGAACAGCAGATCGTGATGTATGCCGGCAATGTTGGATTCTCGCAATCATTACATTTGCTGCTTGACGCCGCGCGCGAGTTGCCGGATGTGGCTTTTGTGATTAACGGCGATGGCTCGGCGCGCCAGTCTTTGGAGATAGATGCTGTGGGTGTGCAGAATGTTTACTTTGCTGATTTTCAACCTGCTGAGCGCTTGGCTGAGGTTTTAGCAACTGCTGATGTACACGTCGTTGCCTTGCGACAAGGCTTGGGCAAAGTCAGTGTGCCCTCAAAGACGTATTCAATCATGGCTGCTGGAAGACCGATCGTGGCCGCTATTGACCCTGGAACACAGGTCCCAAGACTCATAGAGCAGGCAGATTGCGGGGTGGTCGTGCCCCCAGATGACAGTGCGGCTTTCGTGGTGGCACTTCAAACAGTCCTCGGTGACACTCAGCGAATGTCTGAGATGGGACACCGAGCACGCGTTTTTGTTGAATCCCAGGCCTCACCCCAAGTCGTGGCGCATCGCTACGTGGACCTGATGAGAGGACTACAAGCTAGGTAGCGACGCAGAAAGGTGCTCTGTGGCGGTAGCATTTCTCCCTCGTGGGCAAGGCATCATCATCCAAAAAAGTCGCTCGTTTAGCTCAAAAGGGCAAAGGGCGAAAAGTTCGTTTTCAGGGCGGGACTTTGTTCCCCGCGTTAGTTGTCGGTTTGGCTGTGGCGGGTACCGCATTGATTATCTATTCGCGAGAGTCAATTCCTAATCTCAATACGCCACCCACCGTCGAGGATCACTGGCACGCCTCCTACGGTTTTTATGCATGTGATGAGTGGTTGCCTGATTTGGCTGGCAACAAAGAAGAACAAAGCACAGATGGTCAACTTGTCAATAATGAATTTCGACGCACCGGAATTCATAGTCACGAAGACGGGGTCATCCATTGGCATCCGTTCTCGTCGGAGTCCACTGGGCGCAATGCAAAGTTGGGTGTCTTCCTCGATGTCTACGGCATCAAGTTTGGAAATGACAAGCTTGAGATGCCAGCAGATCAGGGCTCAGCGGTCTACGAAGAGGGGACCACGAAGTGCACCGACAAGGATGGAAAGTCTGTTGACGGAGAACTCGTTGTCTACGCTTTCAATGCTTACGACACGCCGACTGATTTCACCACTTACATAACAAATTTCACAGATGTGCGTCTCAAGCAAGATGGTATGGCTTTCGCGATCGTCTTTGCCCCTGCAGGCGAGAATCCCGGACTTCCACCATCGGCTGCCTCGTTACCCGAATTAGGTGCTGCAGACGGCGGTACGACTGGTCAAACTTCCACCACGATTGCTGGGGCTACGACTGTTCCGGGTGCTACCACGATTGCCGGTGCCTCCACTGTTCCGGGTGTCACCACTGTTCCATCGACTGCAACATCTTCCACTGTTGTGGACACTTCCGAACCGACGACGACAGCCGGCTGATGCGCGCGGTGGTGTTGGTTGGCGGGTTTGGTACTCGTTTACGCCCACTAACATTGTCAATTCCTAAGCCAATGTTGCCCGTGGGTCATCGACCCATTGTCGAAAATGTGATTCGGATGTTGGCCGCTGCTGGCATCGACGAAGTTGTTCTTGGTCTTGGTTTCAAACCTGAACCATTCGTCGAAGCGTTTCCAGATGGTGTCTGTGCGGGGATTCCACTGCACTATGCGGTCGAGCCAGAACCCCTCGATACTGCGGGGGCGATTCGATTTGCCGCCGAACACGCTGGGATCAACGAAACCTTCGTTGTTGTCAATGGAGATGTCTTAACTGACCTCAACATTTCTGCGCTGATCGCCTTTCACAAAGATCGTGGCGCTCAAGCCACGATGCATCTCACTCCAGTTGACGACCCTTCTGCTTATGGGGTGGCCGTGATTGACGATCTGGGACAAGTGCAGCGCTTCGTTGAAAAGCCAGCACCTGGTACCGCGCCGAGCAATCTCATCAATGCTGGCACTTACGTTGTAGAACCTTCGGTCCTGCGACGTATTGCGACCGGTCGCAAGGTGTCTATTGAACGAGAAATTTTTCCGCTGATTGTTGATGACGGCGGTTTGTATGCCTTAGCGACTAACGATTACTGGATTGATGCCGGTCGCCCTGAACCTTATTTGCAGGCCAATCTGGACATGATTGATGCGGTTCGTCGTTCGGCCTTTGCCCCCGCGATCGAGGCTGGTGCCAAAGTTGATCCGTCAGCCATCGTCCGTCACAGTCTGATATCGGCTGGGGCTCTCGTTGAGGCAGGAGCCGACATTAAAGATTCAGTTATTTTGGCTGGGGCGATCATCCGCCAAGGTGCGGTCGTTCATGGTTCGATCGTGATGGGTGAAGTCGGAAATGGGGCCTCGATCACTGACACCATCGTGGGTGCAACGGGCAGCGTCGTTCCAGGTGTCACACTTGTGCATGCCCTTGTTCCTGATCCAACGTTGCTCTAGGGCGCGACTATGACGCCACCTGCGGGCGTATCTGACCACATGACCGTGATGGTCGTGGGTGGTGCTGGATTTTTTGGTTCTCATGTGGTCGATCGTTTCTTGGCTGATGGATCAAGTGTTGATGTGGTTGACGATCTCTCAACTGGATCGTTATCAAATTTGTCGTCCGCGCGCTCTTCAGCCAGTGAGGGGGCATTGCGAATCCACACCGTGGATGCGACCATCGCCGAGTTTGCTGAAATTGTTCGCTCAACGCGGCCCGACGTGTTGTTCGTGAGTGCGCTGCTCACTGGTAGTTCGGCTGAAGGTGCATCTGCTGTCAAATCCTTTTCGCTGGCTGCGTCAGTTCTGAACGCTGCATTGAAGGCGCGAGTCAGCAAAGTTGTTGTGACACTTCCAGCGGCAGTGCTCTACGGCGAGGTGGCCGCTCGCGATTTACCGATCAAAGAAGATAGACAGCGTCATCCAGTCGGCATCAACGGGGTCGTTGCACTGGCGATCATTGAACTTCTGGAAATGTATCGTCGCGATCATGGCATTGAATTTACGGTCTTGGGGTTAGCAACTATTTATGGCCCGCGCCAGAAGCCACAAAATAATGTTGTCTCGCGATTTATTCAGGCACATCATTCTTCGGAGTCGCCAGTGATCCATGGTGATGGAAAACAAACTCGAGATTTTTTGTATGTTGACGATGCTGTTGACGCCGCATCTCGGGCCTGTACAAAGGGTGATGGTTTATTGCTTCATGTGGGAAGCGGGCAACAGACAAGCATCAAAGATCTGTGGGCGTTAATTGGTGAAAACTCACCTGCAACGATGGACGCCAAAGCGAATCGGGGAGTGCAACGAATGTCGCTCTCAGGATCGCGTGCCAGATTGCATCTTGGGTGGACCCCTTGGACAAGCCTCGGCGATGGGTTGAGCGCCACCACTCAAGCAGCAACACGGCCATAGCCTTCAGCGAAAGAGGTCCTCTTGGGGTGGTCGAACAATTTCGCTCATTGAGGATTCGCGCATCCACATAGGATCTAAGCCGCGAACCACTGCCACTGGAACTCCGTTAGATTTCCCCATCACTAATTCGGCGGCGCACGCAACTTCGTCGGCGATGCACACCTCGGTCACTTGCATCATGCGTCCGAGGGCATCTGGTGTGCCACGTAGATCTAAAACCGCAGCAACTCCAGCGACACCAATGGCTACGTCGGTGAGTCCTTTGCGCCATGGGCGACCAAAAGTGTCCGAGACAATGATCCCGACAGAGACCCCAAGTTTTGCGCGAATAATGTCGCGTATTCGGCGTGCTGAACGATCACTATCAACGGGCAATAACGCAGCCCACCCGCGTTCAACGTTCGAGAGGTCGATCCCACTATTGGCGCAGATGAAACCATGTTCAGTTTCAGTAATGATCAGATCGCCTCGTCGGCGTACGACGCGTACACCTTCTTGTTCGACTAATACTTTGTGTGAAAGCGGATCATCGGGGTCAATCTCAACCATTCGCCCCTCAGCTTTGGAGACAATTTTTTGAGTGACGACAAGGACATCACCATCTTGCAGCGGTCCATTGGGCGCATTTCTACAGGCCTCAACAATGACATCGCCGAGTTGGTCCCCAGGAA
>BJGB01000112.1 GCA_014190215.1 Actinomycetes bacterium
GGGCAAAAGCTTCCAAGGTGTTCTCCATGGCATGCGCCCGAGCACCCCGATGGGCAAAGCCGATGGGGGGATCTAGCAAAGAAGGTAGACGTTGCTGCACCTCTCTATGTTGGCACGCTGAGTACCTGAGGGGGACGATCTTTATCTAGACTCCAACTGTGTTCAACCTGTCGGGAAGCGAGATCGTGGTCATTTTGCTCCTGGCGTTAATTGTGCTTGGACCAGAGAAATTGCCTGAGGCGATTCGTCGTTTCGCTCGCGTCTACGGAGAAATCCGCAAGATGAGTACAGGTTTTCAAAGCGAATTTAAGACCGCATTTGATGAGCCTTTACGCGAACTACGGGAAACTGCTCAACTTACTAAAGATGCGGTGATGAAGCCTCTGCAAGAAGATCCAGCTCCTTCCGCAGTAGCTGATTCGAGTGAAACTGACCCTCCCCAAAAAGACACTGAATTATGAAATTGCCGTTTAAGTTTCGTTCTGTGCAGACTCAACCCTCTGGTGGCGAGGCAATGACTTTGACGCAACATTTGGGTGAATTGCGCTCGCGTATTATTCGTTCAGTTTTAGCCGTGTCGCTAGGGATGATGGTGATTCTGGCTTTCTACGATCCCGTCTTGCGGTTCTTGCGCCAGCCGTACGCCAATGTCTGCGCTCGTCGCCCAGACCTCGTCCAGGATTGTGATTTTTCCACTCTTGGCCCACTCGAGGGGTTTAATACTCGCCTGAAAATTTCGTTATATGGCGGTTTGATATTGGCCCTACCCGTTGTTTTGTGGCAGATCTGGCGCTTCATCGTTCCCGCATTGCATTCCAAAGAAAAGAAGTACGCGATTCCATTCGTGTTGTCGTCGGTGATCCTCTTTGTCCTGGGCGGCTTCTTTGCCTACTACACCTTGGATAAAGGACTTGAGTGGTTGATTTCCTGGTCCGGAAGCGATGTCAGACAGGCCTTTCAGATTTCCAAATATGTGAGTTTTGTGGGTCTGATGGTGGCCGCCTTTGGAGTCGGTTTTGAGTTTCCAGTGCTGCTGGTTTTTCTGCAATTGGCAGGAGTCGTGAAACCACGGCAGTTGGTTAAGGGGTGGCGAGTAGCGATCGTGGCAATTGTGGTGATCGCTGCTGTGATCACGCCGTCTGGAGACCCAATCACGCTCTTATTGCTCTCAGTTCCACTGATGTTGTTCTATTTCTTAGCGGTTTTGATTGGACATTTAGCGACTCGAAATCGCAAGGATGACGATTAAGTCACTAGTTCGGCTGTTCCACGGGGCAGACTAGTGAGGTGCGGATTGACCGGCCGGCGCTGATCGCCCAGTACAAATTTCCTCTTGATCGCTTTCAGATTGAGGCCATGGATGTCCTAGATGTGGGCGAGTCTGTTTTGGTGGCGGCTCCAACGGGAAGTGGAAAAACCGTTGTTGCAGAGTACGGGATTTCCTGTGCTCTTGTGGACGGTAAACGGGCTTTTTATACGGCGCCAATAAAGGCTCTTTCCAATCAAAAGTTCAATGATCTTGTTGAGCTCTATGGACGAGACAAAGTTGGACTTTTGACGGGAGATAACGCCGTTAATGGAGATGCCCCGATCGTGGTCATGACAACTGAAGTTCTCCGTAACATGATTTATGCGCGTTCTCGAGCCCTTGATGATTTGGGCGTTGTCGTTTTGGATGAAGTGCACTTCATTCAAGATTCGTTTCGGGGTCCGGTCTGGGAAGAAGTCATCATTCACTTACCTCGCGTGGTGAAGTTGGTGTGCCTCTCGGCAACTGTGAGTAACGCTCATGAAGTTGCTGACTGGATCAGCACGGTACGCGGGATGACGCGTTTTGTCGTGGAGGAAAAGCGGCCTGTCGAACTGGAAAATCTTTTCATGGTCGGCGATCGCACGTTTGAACGTGAACACCTCTTTCCAACCCTGATTGATGGTCGCCCAAACCCGGAAGGTGCGCGACTTGAGGAGCAGTCCCGCAAATTAGGTGGACGAAGCGCTGGCAAGGGTCGGGGTCGAAGGAGTTTGTACACGCCCTCGCGCCTTGATGTCGTTGAACGACTCAATGAAGAAGGTCTACTTCCTGCAATATTTTTTATCTTTAGTCGTAATGGATGCAACGAAGCAGCCGAATCTTGTTTCAAACAAGGTCTGCGCCTGACCTCTCCCGATGAGCGCAGGCGAATTACACAAATTATTGAAAGTCGCCTCGGAGATTTGGAAGATGATGATTTAGATGTTCTTGGGTATCCGCAATTCGTGGCTCAACTTGAGTCAGGTATCGCTGCTCACCATGCTGGGTTGGTTCCGCCATTTAAAGAGACAGTTGAAGCATGTTTTGTCGAGGGATTAGTGAAGATTGTCTTTGCTACTGAAACCTTGGCAGTCGGCATCAACATGCCAGCGCGCTCGGTTGTGATTGAGAAACTTTCCAAATTTACGGGTGAACATCACGAATTTTTGACGGCAGGTGAATTCACCCAACTAACAGGGCGGGCGGGTAGGCGGGGTCTCGATGAAAAGGGACAGGCCGTAGTGCTGTGGAATCCGTTTGTCACCTTTGAACAGGTTGCCGTTTTGGCGAGTAGTCGTTCTTTCCGCTTGACATCATCCTTTCGCCCGACCTACAACATGGCTGTGAATCTTGTGCGGTCGTATTCAAGCGAAGAAGCACGCCATTTACTCAATTTGTCCTTCGCCCAATATCAAACAGATCGCGATGTTGTCAAGATTGAAGCGCGCCTTGATCGTCGGCTTGAGCAGTTGGCTGAAATGCGAACAGCAGCCGAAAGTCCGTACGGAGACATCCACGACTTCCGAGCGCGTATTGATGGAACATTGGGAATGCGCAGCGAAAGTGCAGTTGAGTTCTCACTCAATCGCCTGCGTCCAGGAGCCGTGATTTATGTGGATAAAGCAAAGGTGAATGGGCGATGTGTGGTACTTGCGACTGCCCATCGATCAGGTGGCGTAAAACTGAATGTATTGACCACTCAGAGAGCGACCTTAAATCTTTCGGCTCGCGATTTTCGCGAACCCGTGGTGGCCTTGGGGCATGTGCAGTTACCCGAGCCGTACGCTCCAACAAATCCTACTTTTCAAAAAACAGTGATTGAACGACTGATCTCAATGCGCGCTGAAGAGACACAGTGGACCTCGCCAACTCCAGGCCATCAGGCTGTTCATCCAGTTGAGGATGATCCGGATTTGAAGGCTCGTTTGAAGGCTGCTGTGCAATCTGATCGCCTCGCACGTGAAGTAGACGAGTTGCGTAAACAGGTCAAAGCAAGAGGAAACTCCGTGGCTCGTAAGTTTGATCGAGTTCTCAAAATCCTCCAAGATTGGGAGTACATCAACGAATGGTCGCTGACAGAAAAGGGAGAAGTGCTAGCGCGCACGTTTCATGAGAGCGACTTATTGGTGGCTGAATGTCTTGATAGGGGTCTCTTAGATGATCTAGATCCTGCAGCGATGGCTGGTTTAGCTTCGGTCTTTGTCTATGAACATCGTTCAAGTGAGCCACCTCCTGCGCCGTGGTTTCCTTCCGCTGAGGTCCGCAAAAAGTGGCGACGAATTGAATCTGTCAGTCGTGAATTGCTACAGACGGAACAATCGGCTTCTTTAAATCAGCACCGCGCACCTGACCCGACATACATCGCTATTGCCCATGCATGGGCGGCCGGCGAAGGCTTCGCAGAGGTCGTTGAGGCCGAGGAATTATCGGGTGGAGATTTTGTCCGAACGATGAAGCAGTTGATTGATCTCTTACGGCAGATAGCAACCATGGCTCCTTCGGCACAGACTAGAAGTTCTGCTGAGTCGGCAGCGAAACTTTTGATGCGTGGTGTTGTGGCAGCATCAAGTTCGGTCCCCGGAGTTGCTTCATGACGATCCGTCGTGGAGGCGATTGGGGTCGTCTAGGAACTCCGCCTGAGGATCTACCTTCAGCAAGGTCGGATCATGAGATTGGGGAGCATCTTGGCAATGCAGTCAGCACGATACGGCTGTGTGGGGGAGACATGTTCGCCACACTTGGCGGATCAACATCAGGAACACTGGCAGCCACTTTGGAATTGCCAATTGATGTCATGCAGATCAGTTTTAAACGTTCACGAGATTCTGAGTTGAAAACAAGGTTGGCGAGTTCGCACTGCATTATGCGCGCGCGAAACGCACGAGGCGGTTGGTTTCGGGGAAACGCCGTGGCGGTGATGAATGCTCAATATTTGGGGGAGTGGGATGTGGCTCCACGCGGACATCCCAATGATGGGAGAGTTGAAATTTTAGAAGTAGATGCCCGCATGTCTGTGCGCCAAAGGATGATCGCGCGATCGCGAATGAAGACGGGAACTCACCTGCCTCATCCGGATATCTCTGTCAAGAGTGTCAGCGAATTCACATGGTCAGGTTCTGAACTGACGATGTGGATTGATGGGGCGAAGATTGGCGTGGTTCAGTTTGTAGAGATTCAGGTGATGAAAGATTTCGCTACATTATGGATATGAGGGAGAACAGTTGTCATGATGAATGCTGAAAAGACGGCGGCGATTTCTGAAATAGATCGACTCGCTCCCAAACTCGTTGAAGTAAGCCACAAGATTCATGGGCATCCCGAATTGAATTTCGAAGAGCACTACGCACATGACTTGCTGTGTTCTGTTTTAGAAGAGTTTGGACTGCAAGTCACGCGACATGCCTATGGCGTGGCGACTGCTTTTGAGGCGGTGGCTGGGTTATCTGGTCCTGAGGTTTTGGTCTTACTGGAATATGACGCCCTCCCAGGCATTGGGCATGGCTGTGGGCACAACGTGATTGCGGCGGCTGGTTTGGGAGCCGGTTTGGCGGCAGCGGCACTTGCGCAACAAGTGGGTGGAAGGGTGCGAATCTTGGGTACTCCTGCTGAAGAAGGTGGCGGCGGAAAAATCGCCATGGCCAGACAAGGGGCATTCAGTACTGGAGTGGCAGCAATGATGGTTCATCCAGCGGATGCTGATCTGATTCGGATGGACTCCATTGCTGTGCACACTGTGGACGTGACCTATCAGGGCAAGGCGGCTCACGCAGCTGCCGCACCGTGGGAAGGGCGCAACGCTCTTGATGCAGCGGTTTTGGGGTACGTCAGTGTGGCCGCTTTACGTCAACACATTCGTCCCTCGGAACGGATTCACGGAATCTTTACTGAGGCTGGCGAGAAGCCAAATATTGTGCCTCGGCAGGCAGCCGCCACCTGGTACGTCCGATCGGACACCATTTCAAGTTTGCAGCCTCTCAAAAATCGTGTGATGGCCTGTCTTGAGGGTGCAACCTCGGCATGTGGTTGCACGATGCACAGTCAATGGGACGATCACACCTACGCCGACGTCAGAGACAACATGGCCCTTGTCGGTGCCTATGTGGAGAATATGAGGGCTCTCGGCCGGCATGTCACGGATCCACGCGTCAGCGGTCACTCGGTTGTGGGATCCACCGATATGGGAAATGTCTCTTACTTGTTGCCTTCCATCCATCCCATGATCAAGATGGCCCCCGATGGGGTGGCGATTCATACCGAAGAGTTCGCACACTTCGCTGCCAGTGCGCTGGGAGACGCTGCCGTTGTGACGGGAGCACAGGCGATGGCTATGACGGTCATTGATCTTTGGAGCAAGCCCGACCTTTGTGCCCAGTTGAGTAGTGAGTTTGCTCAGGTGACAAGTGACATTGATGTTTTGGCCTGACCGGGAGTTGCGTCCGCGTTCTGGATAGTCCGAGCAACTAGCGTGGCACACCGTGACGGTTTATGCGCCAGAGGAGTTCACCGCCGAGGAGTCGGAAATTCTCCGACGTTATTTCACTAATTTAGACGGTCCAGTTTTCGCCCTAGTGAACTTACCCGAGGTGGTTAAAGGTGCTTTGTTCGCTCGATATAGCCGTACGCATAAAAGCTTGCGGCGTTTATTTCTTGACGAGTTTGTCGGTGACTTGGACATCGCTGGCGATCAAAGTGTGGACGCCACGATTGGCTTGGAAAGAGCTGAAGAACTCTACGAAAAGGTTTTCTTCGAGTATGGCGATGACTCTGTCGCTCAATTAGGCGGGGTTCATCTCGCTTGTGAACAAGCCAGCAATATTCTGACCAAAATTCTTGAATGGGGTCGGCTGGCGAGTTATTTGGAGCAGAGTACGCGTTATATCGCTTATGACGCGCGTCTGGCTGGTCGCTACCGTTTCTATCGTGATCCTGAAGTTTTAACCTCCCGTTTCGGGACGCGCTACGTCGGCGATTTAGATCGCATGTTTGACTCTTATTCAGTTCTGATGGAGAAGGTCACCGAGCACATTCGCGCGACGGTCAAGCGGGATCCCGCGGACAGTGATTTCGTCTTTCGGATGGCCACGCGCGCTAAGGCACTTGACGCAGTACGCGGGGTCTTGCCGGCTGCTTCTCTATCTAACGTTGGCATTTATGGCAGTGGTCAGTCCTACGAAGCAATGTTGATTCGGATGCGGGCGCATCCTTTGCCAGAAGCGCGACAATACGCCGATTTGATGTTGGAGGAATTGCGCAAGGTCATCCCGAGTTTCTTGCGACGAGTTGATTTGGCAGATCGCGGTGGTCGTTGGAGTGACTATCTGAGCGACAATCGAGAAAATACTCAAGAGGTTGTCCGAGGTCTGTTTAATGAGACTCCGGTGGATCACAGCGCCGCAGTCGTATTGACGGATTTTGATCCTGAGGGCGAAGATAAATTAATAGCAGCCATCTGTTATTCACACACAAGTTTGCCTGAGACGCAGATCATGCAACGCGTGCAACGTCTAAATCATGATGAGAAAGTGTCCATCCTCAAGTCGTACATCGGCGAGCGCGAGAATCGCCGTCATCGCCCAGGGCGAGCCTTCGAACGAATTGACTATCGCTTTGATGTGTTGTCGGATTACGGTGCGTTTCGCGATATGCAACGGCATCGTTTGCTGACAATTGAATGGCAACCACTTTCGGCCAATCATGGCTATACACGACCTGACCTGATTGATGAAGCGGGCATGACCCCCGTTTTCGATGAGGTCATGAACCGCTCGGCGGCGTTATATGATGATCTCAAGCCCGAGTTCCCTCAGCAGGCCACATACGCCGTGTCGATGGCTTACCGAGTGCGCTATGTGATGCAGTTCAACGCCAGAGAGGCGATGCACATGCTGGAATTGCGTTCCTCCCCACAAGGCCATCCGGCCTATCGCCGAGTGGCAATTGAAATGCATCGACTGATCGGCGAGCAGGCGGGGCATAAGGCCGTTGCTGAGGCGATGACTCACCTCACCACTGAGGAACCTGAACTTGAGCGTTTTGCA
>BJGB01000113.1 GCA_014190215.1 Actinomycetes bacterium
TGATTCGTCATGGGTGAGTGCATCGACCTACACATCGCAGGAAGTCGGAGCGAAAGACGGATACGACACCATCAAGTGGGATGCTTCTGCCGAACTCATTTGGGGCTCAAACCTAAAAACCCACAACACCATATTGTGGCGAATCTTGATCCCTTGAGTGGCATAGTCACACCATCTTCGAGGACGCATCAGAGATTCGGCAGTTGGTGATTGCTCGTGCAATCGCTTGCCTATGCATTGAATCAATAGGTCTTGTTTGTTGAGGTGTGTTAACTATGCCTTGGCACGAGTGCGTCGCAGCAGTGGGTCAGCGATTCGTAGAGCGTTGTCGGCCAGTCGCATGACTTTGCCAGCAGCGCCAGGAGTCGTTGAGTCAATCAAATTGCCCATGACAGCAAGTGTGATATCGGCGGCCACTTGGGTTCCGACAGCGACGCGTAAACCAGGTCGTAATAACCACGGATGACCGATAATAAAACTGAATCGTCGACCTGTCCGCAAGAACGAATCAAATCGTTCGCCGACCTGCGTGTCGTAAGAACTTGGTGCGGTCGCTGGATTGTCTAGGAAACACTTGACGGCGAGCGCGCCCGACTCAAGTGCGTAGTCAATGCCTTCACCATTCATCGGATTCACAAATCCGGCAGCATCACCAATTGCAACCCAACCTGGACCGTGGCGCCGTACACAACTCATCGGCAAGCGCCACGCACGTGGCTTCTCGACATAATCACCCAATGACCATGGTTCACGAACGATGGATGCGTACTGATCAAGCAAGGTATTGAGATTCAGTTTTTTGAAACCCTTCATTGTGCTCAATGCGCCAACGCCAATATTGACGGTGCCATCACCTGCGGGGAACATCCATCCGTATCCAGGCACTGGCGTCCCGTGTTCATCGCGCAAACTCAAACATGCCTCAAGATGGCGTTCGGCATGGCGAGGTGTTGGCGCATAAGCGCGAATGGCTAATCCGAAAGTTTCATTAGGATCACGAACAGCGCCAAGCATTTTTGCCGCCGCCCCTTGAGCGCCGGTTGCCAAGACCACGAGTGATGCACGCATGACTTCACCGTTAACTTCAACGCCGACGACAACACTGTCTTCAATGACGGGGAGTGCTTCACTGTTGAAACGAACATCGGCCCCAGACTCAATGGCGATATCAAGAAGGTAATTGTCAAACTTCTGTCGAGGCCACACCGCACCGTGGTTCGGGAAACGATCGGTGGTTGGCCACAACAACTCCCGTTGTTTCTTGCCGGCGATCATCCGTAGGCCATCAATGCGATGGGCAGCAAGGTGATCAATGTTTAAGTCATCGAGTGCGCCAATGGCTCGTGGTGTTAGTCCGTCGCCACATACTTTGTCGCGGCCGTACGAACCTTTTTCGCATAAGACCACACGTAGTCCGGCACGTGCAGCAGAAATTGCAGCCGATGAACCCCCTGGTCCACCTCCGATAATTGCGATGTCAAACTGCATACCTTGAGCCTGTCACGCTTGCTTTGGTGATGCCAACATTGGCGTTCCGTATGAATGACAAGAAGTTGAATGTCACATTCTGCCCATTCATGTGTGAGTGCCTATCTTTGGGGGAGTTAGCCGTTCATGACCGTCATTGAAGTCGCACAATGCTCTTGTGCGAAGGCGACAGGTAACGAGGCCTTTTTTGATCAGGCATGAGTTAAACAACTCCCGCCAGTTTTCACCGATCGTTCGCCCAGAGATCAATCGTGATTCTGTGCCAACTAACGACCTCGTCCATCGTCTTGTTGCCCCACGTATATCCACCCGCAAGGGCAAAGATCGCTGGAGTGTCACCGATGAAGTCGCTCACTGTATGTTCTCGCCATGTGATATCGGATAATGACACTCCGCTGTTGAGAGGGTCCATGCCTGCGTTGTAGATCACGATGTCAAATGGATCAAGAAGTGTTGCGTGGTGCAACGCGTGATTGATGTCTTCTCGATAACTCTGCGGAGTGCTGTAGATAAGACGGCTTTCTCCGTCGGGTTGATAGGTGTCGAAATTGGCGCAAGTGACATCAATTTGAACGACAGAAGGAAGGTGGTGACTCATGATGTCCCAGGTACCACCCCCTGCATGGGCGTCAAAATCAAGAATGAGTACCCGAGGAGCACCCATCGATATCGCCTGGTGAGCTGCTACCGCTAGACCGTTGACGGTGCAATTACCTTTGCCGCTAGATCGCCGAGCATGGTGGAGACCCGAGGACAGACTGCCTGCTCTCTCCTTATCTTGTAATGCATACGTAGTGGCCGCGATAAGACCCGCGCTGTGGGCGACTGCAGTCGTCCAAATTCCTGTGTCCCAGTCAAACCCTTGAGATTCTGCGAGTGTTTTTGGAATTCCTGTTTTTATCGCCTCAACATATGGTTCGTCGTGGATCTTGGCGATGACTTCCAATGACTGTTCGACAAAATGAAGGGGGTCCCAAATTTCAAGGTTGTCAACGGGATCGTCACTCAGTGATTGCCTAATATGCTTCGCTTTGCGCGTCGTATCGTATGCATATTCTGCCGCCACATAGTCGTCGTTGTAAAATAGTTTCATGGTTTGTCTCTCCAGTGCTGATGAATTATCAGGCGACATTGACATAAGTGACTGACGGCTGATTCCTCAGCGGCTCATCACTTTTGTTGCTATCTGTCTTCCTGATAAACGATCGGACTTGAGAGAAATGTGCAGCCAGAGATTTCTTATGGCGTTTATACCGAACTATGAGGCGTGTGATTCGGGAATTTACCCCGAATCACTTGAGAGCAGAGACGTCGATGTAGAAACTTTGGGCACCACGACTTGCGCCGCCGCCGAGGTCAACGCCCACAGCGGTCAGTGACACTGAAACGATATTTCCCGACCCGGTCAATGTGAACCGACGACCAGACGGAGCGGCCGCAAGTTCGTCAAAACAATTCCCAAAGTCAAACGTAATGTCAATATCGCTGCTACTGCTAGCAGCAGAGTCAGACTTGGTATCTGTCAGAGGCCATACGTTGATTCGATATTGTGAGTCTCCAGTATCGGGCGTGCGAGAGATGTCAGTCGGAACAGACACATATGCTCCGCCAGAAATGGAACTGCAGCCGGTCTCTCTTTGCTGACCGGTAGCGACCAAGGCCTCACCATCGTTTGAACCAAAGATCAGTCCGTAACGCAGACCTCCCATATCCATAAAGGCTGATGTTTCGCCAGCCGCTGCGACACTTTGTCGCTGGGGGCGCCAGAAAGAAAGGTCCATAATGCCGTCGCTATCAATCACAATCGGGTTATCCCTCGTGCCCAAGGGATCCTCATAATCGATGGCAGTGCCATTGACTGATTTGATCGCGGGTACGGTGATAAAAAATCCGCCTAATGAGACGGGCATTTCGGTGACGGCCCCGCTGGTAGCTGTACGTAATTTCAGAATGTACGGATCGCCAACTACAACTTTGCTCAGGGTCCCTGCGCCGGTTCTCGGTTGCATCGCTCCAGCCCACCCATAATTTCCACCAACAACACTGCGCACTAAACCGTTAAATATGCCAGTTCCAGTAACTGCGGTGGCTGCAAAGTTGGCATCGAAGAGGGCGCCGGGAACGGTTCGCCACAGCGGAGAAGATTCACAGCCACCACCCGAGTTGAATTCAGTGCAGTAAAGATTGTTGTAGCCATTCCCCAGTTGCTGACTCGGAGCGCCACCAATAGCGGTTGCACTTTCAGTGTTAGCGCAGTACGCAACTGAACCACAATCAACCCAAACGGCGTCGTAACTCTGTGCCACCTCCGACGTGAAGTTCAGGAAGAAATTGATGTTGAAGGTGTTTTCACCACCAACTGCCGCCTCAATTCCCGTGATCAATTCCTCTGGCGTGAAAGAACCGATGTTTGCATTCAATGCTGTGGTCATTGAAAGAAACAATGTGGACCACGGCGTAAATTTTTGCGACTCGTAGTTTTTAGTTGAGGTGTCCGCGATGTCGAGCACCTTGTCGCCGTCATCATCAGCGTCAAGCGCATTGATAATTCCATCCGAATCGCAGTCAGTACCAAGGGTTTGGTCGGTTGTCCCACAAGTGACACCAGCTAGAGGCAAGACTGAAAACAGAGCTGTGCTTGATCTTTTGACTAGCCCGCGTGTTCCAGCACCCGCGGGTTTAAAATTCGTATTTCCGGTGAGTACCTTGCCAAATTTAGCGGCACCCAAGGTGAGACTACTTTGGCCATAACCGGTTTTTAATTCGATGTTTTTTATGTCAAGGGTTTTGCTGGGGTCGGCGATCACGTTGACGGAGTATTTGTTGGTTGAGGTTTTGAAACTCACTGGGCCGAGATACTTGCCGTCAAGACCGATGAGGTGTACGGAGTAGGCGTATTTCCCAGCGCTGTTTTTAAAGCTGGCCGGGAGGGCGATGGTTTTCGTGCCGCTCAAGTCGGCGGTGGTGATCTTTTTGCGGACTGCAGTTTTGGGGCCAACAATGAGAACTTCCTTCACGGACGACTTATTAATGCCAGTAATTTTCATTGTCACCTGGGTGGGTGTAACTGCTGAGGCGGACAAGACTGGCAAGGCAAGAAATGACGCCAGTAAGCCGAGGAACAAAAGTGCACGCGTAGTCTTCTTTGACATTTTACGCTCAGTTTCTAATAAGTGTGAAGGTCCTCATAAAAGTAATGCGGGGGCATCCCAATGTCAATGGAGTCTCCCATAAACGAGTTCCTCCCATAAACGAGTTCCTCCCATAAACGAGTTATGGTAGGTATCAATAGGTAAGCCTTCGAACGAAAAGGATTGGTCATGGCCAACAAAGAGCAAAAAGCAAAGCCCAGTGGTAAGCGAGAGGCGCAATTAACTCTCAAAGAGAAGCGTGCCAAGAAAGCAGAAAAAAAGAAGAGCTGATTAGACCCTCGTAGTTCGGCTGAAACGTCGTCGGCCGCGCTGGAATGCACCTGCAATGCCCTCGGGGTTTTGTACGGCGGTAATCACTAATCCGGCCGCTCCCACTAACACTTGCCAGCGACCGAAGTCGACTCCGAGTGAAGCCCAGCCTTTGTTGATGAGTTTGAAACCAATCCCGTCGGCTGCCAAGAATCCAGCAATAAGCGCTCCCGTGACGCTGCTGATGCCGCCCAGATATGTAAAAGCCAACAATGTCAGTGACGCAAAGAAACTGAACGAAATATCTGAGATCGAGCCAAATCGGTAGGCGATCATTGAGCCCATCAGTCCGGCAATGAACGAACTGATTCCAAAGGCTAGTAACTTCGTTGAGGCCGTATTGATGGCGATGCCTGCCGCGGCTCGTTCGTTGGAGCGCACGGCCAACATTCTTCGACCTGTTCCACTTCGACGCAGATTGGCAACCATGAGTGCAATGAGCGCCACAACAACGGTGACGAGAATGCCGAACACCGATCGATAGGGATCATGTGCGCTGCGAAGTCCGAGATTTATTCCAAAAAGATTTGGATTCTGGACTTTTGCGCCGCCCGTTGAAACGTCACCGACAAACACGGAGTTTTTAAACAAGAACTCTTGGATGGCGATACTGCCAGCGAGCGTGACAATGGCCAAGTTAACTCCGCGTACTCGCAAGGCGGGGATCCCCACCAATATTCCAAACGCAGTTGCTACTAACGCTGCGAGAATTGGGGAAATGGGAAAGGGAATTCCGACACGTTCGGTGATCCGTGAAAGTGTGAAGCCAGCTACCCCGGCGATTGCCATTTGTGCGAGCGAGATCTGACCCATGTATCCAGTGAGGACCACGAGCGACAGAGCGAGCCCACAAAAGATCACCGACGTCAATAATGCAAGCCCCCAGCCGTCGGGTAAGACAATGAAGAGAGCAGCCACAAACACCAAACCGAGAATTGCCGATTTTGGTTCGACATTTCCAGAAAAAACTGTCGGCATCTTTCCGATATCAAGCGCACCGCGTGTCGGAAGGCGTTTACCGACGACGATCATTGCTACGACGATTGCCACAAAGACCAAACCATCGCGCAGACCACTCTTAGGTAACCACGTGAGATCTTGTTGGAGGGGAGTGAGCATTGATTGAAACATGCCAATGGCAAGACCGGCGCCGATTGTCCAGCCGAAGGAAATGAAGCGACCAACGAGCGCGGCACCGAG
This sequence comes from Actinomycetes bacterium, assembly GCA_014190215.1. GTDB lineage: Bacteria > Actinomycetota > Acidimicrobiia > Acidimicrobiales > Ilumatobacteraceae > Casp-actino8. The sequence goes on from BJGB01000113.1 coordinate 6,150, forward strand.
GGCGGGTACTAATAGTTGAGTGAACAACATGGGGGACAACTGGAAGAGAGGCGCTGCTATGACACCGACGACTCCAGCGATCACAGATGAAATGATCCATGTCAGAAGTGCTAGTCGGTCTGGTGAAAAACCCAATAGAAGAGCGCCTTTTTCAGATTCTGAGGCTGCGCGGATGGCGAGTCCAGTGCGAGTGAATCGCGAGGCAAGCCACAGGACGATACCCAGAGTGAGAGCAATACCAGTTAGCCATAGTGCATCAACGGCGAGCAGGATCTCATCTGAAATCTTGATCACGCCACTGGGAAGGACTTTGTCAAGATTGATCGGCGAACCGTTGAAGCGGACACCGATCATGCCCTGCAGAATCAGCAAGATGCCGACACTGGCGACAACTTTCGCCAAGACTGGTGCGGCGCGCAGAATGCGAAAGACAAATAAATAACTGACGATTCCAAGAAGTGCCGCTGTGGCGAGTGTAAGGAGCAGCGATGAAATGACAGTCATCTGCACACCATCGCCAAACGTAATATCGCGCCAAGGACCAGGAATCATGAGCGGATAGCGGGCATTGGCGCGCAGATCGTAATAGACGTATGCCGACCATGCGCTCAGACCTCCAAAGCCAAAGTTGACGAGACCTGAACCGCGTGACGTGACCACTAAACCTGTGGCGATGATGGCGTAGGTTGCTCCCGCCCCGAGACCAGCGATGAGAGCAGCGAGATAAGCAGTCATCGCTTCTGAACTACAGGTCTAAGACATCGAGGGCGGAGATATTTTCGCCTCCGAAGGCTGGTTCAGCGCCATTCTCGGTATAGAGAGCGAATGGTATGGCAAAAGAGCAAACGGCCGACAGCGAAGGGACCGATCCACATTGCAATTCTGCATCCGAACCCCACAGGGTTCCCTTTCCTTGTCGGAACGAATCAGTGATTGCCGATCCAGTGACCGTTGGCCCGATATTTTTTGCGACTTTCCAAATAGAGAGTGTCTGAATCCAGCCGAGAGTGGTGAAACCGAATACATCAACATCCTCAGGTGCTTTATTGACAACCTTGCCTACGTATTGACG
>BJGB01000114.1 GCA_014190215.1 Actinomycetes bacterium
GTGATAGCGATTCCCATTGCTGTGAGGAGTTCTTTGACGATTCCCATTTGCTGCCGCAAAATATCGGGCGAAGCCTCGCGCTGGGCCTTATAAGAGGGTTCAGCGATGTGCCGAAATGTCGGCTCGGGTCGGTCAAAGGCGACAATGATTCCGTCTGGTCGGTGATCCTTGAGCAAAGTCAAAACCATGGAGGTCATTCCGTAGACGGCATTGGTGACTTGCCCACTGGCTGTGATCATGTCCGTAGGGATGCCATAGAAGGCCCGATAGGTCAGTGAATTTCCGTCGAGAACAAGAAGTGTCTTATCTGCTTGGTTCAAGGTTTTAATTCTCCGGATAAAATCTTCTCCGCCACATCACGCATACGTGAACGCTCCGTCATCGCCGTTTGTTGAATAAAAGCAAAAGCGTCTTGCTCCTTCATCGCGAACTCGTCAATCAAGCGACCTTTCGCTCTGTCAATGATTTTGCGAGCTTCTAATTTCTCTTCCAAAACATCGTTCTGTTCACTCAGTGCCTGCAATTCCCGAAAGCGGGCGATAGCCATTTCCATGGCTGGTATCAAATCACTTTTCTGATAGGGCTTGACAAGAAAAGCCAAGGCTCCGGCATCACGAGCTTGCTCAATGATTTCGCGCTGGCTGAAAGCGGTCAAGACCAAGACACCACAAATTCTCTCATCGCCCACCTGCCGAGCGACTTCGAGTCCATCCATACCCGGCATCTTCACGTCGAGAATCGCCAGGTCTGGTTGAAGTTCGCGAATAAGTTTGAGCGCCTGATCTCCTCGACCAGCCTCACCCACGACCTCATAGCCCTCTTCCTCAAGAGTCTCACGCAGGTCAAGACGAATAATTGCTTCATCCTCTGCAATAACAACACGAATGCTCATAGGTTCATTCAACCACTTCTGTGAGGCCTGAGCCTCAATGACCGATTTTGTCGAGCAGTTGATCTTGCTTGATCAGTAATTCTGAAATACTGACTTCCACACTGTGACGATGGCGAACCATTGCGTCTCGGTGCAAACTGGCTTCACGGTATTCCACGGCCGAACCTGGCGTCTCCGAGACGAGAGAACGAAGGGCCTTATCGTCAGCGTCGTCGCTCAAATGCGCCAATTGCTCTTCGACGATGGCCAATTCTTCTTTGAGCGCCCTTAAGCGCGCTGAAGTTTCTCGTAAACGCCGTTCAACAAGTCGTTGACCCATGAAATTCAGCCTACGGAACCCACAAGTAGATGGCGGATCGAAATACACGAGAAACCCCCTCTTCAGAGAAGATTTCTTTAAAAGTTGTGCCCCGGGTGGGATTCGAACCCACACCGTACGGAGTTTGAGACCGCTGCCTCTGCCAGTTGGGCCACCGGGGCGCCCCCTCAGACTAGCCCCTAGATGCGTTTTCCAACCCCACCAGTCATCGCCCGCTTTCGCCGTTACCCATCGGTAGTAGCAATTCCCTTGTGCGTAGGGTCTAACTTCTAGGGGTGCTCGCTTTTACTTTTCCAGGTCAGGGATCTCAGCGCCCAGGCATGGGTCGTCCGTGGGCGGATCACGAATCTTGGGATTTAGTTGACGAGGCATCGCAAGTCTCGGGACGAGATGTGGCACGACTATTGCTTGACGCAGACGCCGACGAGTTGAAAGATACGCGCAATGCGCAGTTGACAACTTTTGTGTCCAGCCTGATGGTTTTGGATGCTGTCGAACGGCTCGGTTTTGATCCCAGCTTCTGCGCCGGGCACAGTCTTGGTGAGTACACCGCCCTCACCGCTACCGGCGCATTGTCTTTTGATGATGGTGTGCGTTTGGTATGTGAGAGAGCCGACGCGATGCATGATGCCGGCCAAGCCAATCCCGGGACGATGGCAGCAATTCTTGGTCTCGATGACGAACTCGTTGAAGTTGCCTGCCGCCGCGCTGATAGCGAAGTGTGGGTCGCTAACTTCAATGCTCCAGGTCAGGTAGTCATCGCCGGATCTGCAGCAGGTGTCGCACGAGCCTCAGAAGTTGCGAAAGAACTTGGCGCCAAGAAGGCCATGTCGCTTCCGGTCTCCGGCGCTTTTCACACGCCGTTTATGATGCCTGCGCGCGAACGTTTGCGGACCGCAATAGCAAGTGCTGCTCCACGCGATACTGAAGTACCGGTTATCAGCAACGTGGATGCCATTGCTCACGACCACGGAGATGAGTGGGCAAGTTTGCTCTCAGCGCAATTGTCGAGCCCCGTGCGCTGGAAACATTGCCTGCTCACTTTGTCCGAATTGGGCTGTAAAGATTTCGCCGAACTCGGACCAGGTGGAGTCCTCAGCGGGATGGCTAAGCGCACTCTTACTGGTGCGCGGACAATCTCGGTCGCCACCCCGGACGACCTTGACAAATTCATTGAATGGGTCAATAGTGCCGCTCCTACGGGGGCGACCCAACTTGAGGGTGAGCACCTATTCGCCGTCGAGCGGTTAATCGTGAGCCCCTCCGCTGGAGTCTTTACTCCCTCAGCCACTATCGCTTCCGGCGACCACATCTCAGTTGGTCAATGCATCGGACGAGTTGGCGAGGTTGACGTCCTGTCAGCTTTTGAAGGCACCCTGCAGGCCTTCATCGCCGTGCAAGGCGAAAGAATCACCCTTCGCCAGCCCATTGCTTGGTTAAGGACTCTCTGATATGCCTGTAGCACCCAAAGGCATCCGAGGAGCAGTGATCACCGGATGGGGTAGCGCATTGCCCCCTCGGGTCCTCACCAACGATGAACTCAGCCAAACCTTAGACACTTCGGACGAATGGATTCGCGAACGCAGCGGCATTCAAGAGCGTCACATTGGAGGGACGACAGCAGGTTTGAGTGTCATCTCAGGAGCGGCAGCCCTGGCGATGGCTGGAGTTGATCCCAGCCACATTGATGCACTCGTGCTTTCCACGACGACCCCCGACCGCTGTGTTCCAGCAACTTCAGCGACCGTACAACATGCCCTTGGTCTTTCCTGCGGGGCCTTTGATGTCAACGCCGCGTGCTCTGGATTTGTTTATGCGCTCACCGTTGCACATGGACTGATCGCTATGGGCTCATCAAAAGTCTTGGTGATCGGAACCGACACTTTGTCGCGCATCACCGATTGGAGTGACCGCAACACCGCCGTTTTATTCGCTGACGGCTCGGGCGCGGTTGTCCTCGAGGCAGTCGATGGACCGGGGCAAATGTTGTCTTGGGATATTGATGCCGATGGATCTGCAGAGGAATCTTTATATGCCGAGTTAGGAGGTTTCATCCAGATGGAAGGCAAAGATGTTTTCCGTAAAGCAGTTCGCATCATGGTCGACAGCGCCACAAAATCACTCGCAGCAGCTGGTTTAACAGCCGATGATGTGGATGTCGTGATCCCCCACCAAGCCAATATCCGCATCATCCAAGCGGCCTGCGAGAGACTTGGCATTCCAATGGAAAAGGCTTCAACAGTTTTGCATTACACAGGCAACACCTCATCAGCCTCAATACCTTTGGCATTAGTGGACGCTGCCGACGCTGGAAAGATCAAGAAGGGCGACACCGTGTTACTTGTTGGTTTTGGTGCCGGCATGACAGCAGCCAGTGCACTCATCGCGTGGGGAGGTCAGTGATGTCTCAACAGACAAGTGGTCGTGTCGTACTCATCACTGGTGGCTCAAAGGGAATCGGTCTTGCGACAGCTCATCGCTTTGCAGCCTTGGGCGATCGTGTCGCAGTGACGTACAACTCCTCGCCTCCGCCCGACGGATTTTTCAGTGTCAAATGTGATGTCACCAAAGCAGCGGACATCGATGCCGCCTTTCTCGCTGTTGAAGAACACTTTGGACCCGTGCAAGTTTTGGTTTCCAATGCTGGAATGACAAAGGACATGTTGCTTCTGCGAATGTCGGAAGCCGATTTCGCCGATGTCATTGACGCAAACCTCACTGCCGCATTTCGGGTCTCCAAACGCGCCTCACAAGCCATGTTGCGAGCGCGTTCTGGCCGCATTATTTTTGTCAGCAGTGTGGTCGGACTGATGGGCTCGGCGGGTCAGGCAAACTATGCGGCCTCCAAGGCTGGTCTGGTCGGACTAGCGCGTTCCATTGCTCGTGAATTGGGTAGTCGCTCAATTACCGCCAATGTGGTGGCCCCCGGTCCAGTGGCCACTGACATGCTTTTGGCTCTCAGTCCTGAGCGACTGGCAACTCTCACTGAGGCGGTCCCCCTTGGACGCTTAGCGACGCCCGACGAGGTCGCCGGCACCATCGTCTTTTTGGCTTCAGCAGAAGCATCTTTTATTACAGGCGCCGTGATCCCTGTTGACGGTGGACTGGGAATGGGTCATTAGGCACACAATGAATACATAGACACACAGTGCAACGGTCTAAAATGAAGACATCGCTGACTAGCGAACGACGTAGGAGAAAAATTATGGATCAGGAACTTTTTGCCCGCTTTCGCAAGTGTGCTGTAGATGTTTTAAGCGTTGAAGCCGACAAGGTCGTGCCATCCGCGTTATTTGGTGATGACCTCGATGCCGACAGTCTCGATTTAGTCGAACTTGTTATGGTTTTAGAAGAAGAGTTCGGCGTTGATGTACCAGAAAAAGAAATCGAAGATATCAAGACTGTTGGTCAGGCATACGACATTATTGTTGGAAAATTGGCCTGATGATTGGTCGCCGAGTTGCTATCACCGGTCTCGGCGTGGTCGCTCCCTGCGGCATGGGTCAGGAAAATTTCTGGTCCGGTTTACTAGGTCAACAATTCACTGGCGGCAAGTGGACCACCATTACTGATTGGGACCCACTTCCATTTTTTGATAATCCCAAGGAAGCCCGTCGTGCCGACAAGGTTGAGCAGTTTGCTTTGGCTGCGGCCGCCGAAGCATTTGCTCAAGCAGGCGATATCAATGTCGATCCTGCTCGCTTCGGTGTCATTTTGGGTACAGGAATTGGCGGTCTTGGCACCCTCGAAGAACAAGTGCAGATTCGCTTAGAGAAAGGCGAGCGCCGAGTGTCTCCATTCTTGGTGCCGATGATGATGGCCAACGCCTCAGGTGCAGCAATTTCCATGCGCTACGGATTGCAAGGACCTAACGAGACCATTTGTACGGCGTGCGCCGCCTCGACACATGCCTTGGGATACGCAGCGCGTCTCATCGCTATGGGCCGCTGTGATGCAATCATCAGCGGTGGTTCCGAGGCCGCCGCGACGCCATCATCGTTAGCTGGCTTCAATAACATGACTGCGCTTTCTTCATCGGGTCAGAGTCGTCCGTTCGACAAAGAGCGCGATGGTTTCGTCATGGGAGAAGGCGCTGGCATCTTCGTACTTGAAGAATGGGATCATGCCGTCGCACGAGGTGCCAAAATCCTTGGAGAAATTGTCGGTTCGGCGAGCAACGCCGACGCACATCACATCACAGCTCCTTCTCCAGGTGGGCGAGGAGCAATCAATTGTATGCGATTGGCATTGGACGAGGCCGGCTTGCGATCAGATGAAATTGTCTATGTCAACGCCCATGGCACGTCAACTCCACTCAACGATGCCGCCGAAGCCGCAGCAATGACGGCTGTATTTCCAAATCGCCCGATAGTGACCAGTATCAAAGGGGTGACTGGTCACGCCCTCGGTGCCGCAGGGGCTTTGGAAGTGGCTTCCATCCTTTTGTCGTTTGAGCACAAACTCATTCCGCCGACAGCGGGGACGACCAACCTTGACGATGACGTCACTATTGATCTTGTTCTCGGCTCACCCCGTCCGTGGGAGCCAGGTCCAACGATGTCCAACAACTTTGGCTTTGGCGGGCACAACGGCTCAATTATTTTGATTCCCGCCGCTTAGGCATCCACCAGAACAAACATCAATTCGCATTCACATGCGACTTTGCCGTCCAACAAAGCGCGCCCAACACCTTTACCAGCGCGCGCTGACATCCTTGCCAACTCAACTTCTAAAGTCAGCGTGTCTCCGGGTTGAACTTGGCGGCGGAACCTTGCCCCATCAAGCCCGCCGAACAATGGAAGCCGGCCCGCGTACGCGGGACTTGACAAAACAGCGATCGCCCCTACTTGCGCTATCGCCTCACACATCAACACTCCGGGCAGAGTTGGACGCCCAGGAAAGTGCCCTGAGAAGAACCACTCATCACCACTTAGGTGCCACAAACCCGACGCCGACACACCGGGATCCAAGGCCGTGATTTGATCAACGAACAAGAACGGCGGTCGATGAGCCAAGAGGTCGCTGGGCTGAGGGAACGTTGCCATGAACCAACCTTAGAACTATCAACGGTGTCCGCTGGTTGATACGACGCTCCGACCCTGAGTGACTGGTTCACCACTCTGCGTGTTTAATTTACTCAATAGGTCAAATTACCTATGCCGAAATCTCACTCAGCGTGGTTCCATACAAGGCGTACCCGATTGAAAGGTGACGCCATGACTGGTCGCCCAATTCGTCGCCCTTGCTGACCAAGCAACGGCAAGTTTTAACTCTGCCTACCTGTTCAGATTTTAACTCTGTTCACTTTTTCCTAGGAGGCGGATTTCCAAATCCGAAACCTCGACCGCGCGCATGTGCGTGATAGTGATCCGGAATATTGCGCATGTTGTCGTCAATGTACGGAACATAGTCAAAAAGTGAATCAACCACTGCCAGCAACCTCTGATGAAGTTGTCCTTTGATTTCTTCGCTAGGAGTTGCGTCGTGTTGCTTCCAAACGATCATCGGGACATAGCAAACTTCACATTCGGCGACCCAACAGAGGTCATCTTCGAAGTACCACTCTGTGAGTCTCGCCGCTTCGCAGAGTTCACAGATAGCCATGGACCAGTCTGACAGTTCTATAAAGTGTCTAAGGCTTGACGAACTTCGGCAACATATTCACCGACGGCATCTGGTCCGCCTTCCATCAGGCGGCGAACGACAGAGGCACCCTGCACGACTCCATCGGCAACCCTGCAAGCCTCAACGGCCTGTGCACTATTGGAAACGCCCACACCAACAATCACCGGAACATCAGTGACCCGCTTGAGCCGACGCGCCAATTCAGTAGCCGTTGAAGCCAAAGTCGTTCTCTCCCCCGTCACGCCCAATAGACCTACCGAATAGACAAACCCTCGTGCACGTGCGCAGACTCTCGGCAATCTTTCGTCGGGTGCAGTTGGAGCGGCCAACATAATCGTTGATAAACCAACATCATCGGCAGCCTGGCACCACAGA
>BJGB01000115.1 GCA_014190215.1 Actinomycetes bacterium
AGGATTCGCATGGGCTTACCCTATCGGTGGCACGGGCTGACGGCTTGAGTATTAGGGTCGAAGACATGGCAGTGAAGAAGCAAGCAGCACCCAAGAAGGCGGTATCGGCCAAGAAGCCTGCGCTGACTAAGAAGGCAAAGTTTGATGCTCATGCGCAAACCACTGAGGTTGCACGCCGTCTCGCCATTGGGTATCCCGAGGTGATCTGTGAGTTGGATCATAAGAACGCCTATGAGTTGTTGTCGGCGACAATTTTGTCGGCGCAGTGCACTGATGTGCGAGTGAATATGGTGACGCCAGCACTGTTTATTCGCTATCCCGACCCGTGGGCCTTGGCTGCGGCTGATCCCGCGGAACTTGAAACCATTATTCGCTCAACGGGCTTCTATCAATCCAAGGCGCGAAACTTGATGGGTATGGCGCAAAATCTTGTTGAGCGTTTTGGGGGAGAGGTTCCGAGCGAGTTATCAGATCTCGTGACTTTGCCTGGTGTCGGGCGCAAGACCGGCAATGTTGTGCGCAGTGTTATTTTTGATTTGCCTGGTCTGCCAGTTGATACACATGTCGGTCGGCTTTCTCGCCGACTGGGGTTAACAAAGCTTGAGGATCCCGTGAAGGTTGAATTAGAACTCAACAATTATCTGCCAGGGTCAGAGTGGGGATCATTTAGTTTGCGTTTGATTTTGCATGGGCGCCGTGTGTGCGATGCGCGCAAACCGCAATGCACTATTTGCGAACTCGCCGACATCTGTCCCTCGGCAGGGTTGCCAGTGATTGGACCAACAACAAAGCGACCTGCGAAAAAGAAATAGCGTTTCGGTTTCCTAAACCGCAGGTTCGATTATTTGGCGAACTTTTTCATCAGATCAATGACCTGTTCGGCCTCGGCCATGATTTGGCGAACAAGGTCACCGGCTGGAATCAAAGTCTTGATTGCTCCGACACCCTGACCCGCGGGCATGAATTCATTATTGACGTCCACATGTGTGTCAATGGGAGCCCCCATGTGGTTTGCACCGGCACGAATTGACTTCATCACTTGCTCAGGAAATTTGCTGAGTTCTTCAGGATGCTCTTCAAAATGTTGAGTCCATTCAGTTCGCACCACGCGACATGTCTTACCTGTGTAGGCGCGTGAAACGACTGTGCCATCTTCGGGGAGAGTGAGCAACGTGTCTTTATACCCTTGTGGCGCATGAGCCTCTGGGGTAGCGATAAAGCGCGTACCCATCCATACGCCATCGGCGCCAAGCGCAAGAGCCGCCGCCAAACCCCGACCATCAAATAAGCCACCAGCAGCCACAACTGGAATCTTGTGTCCGACGGCATCAACAACTTGAGGGACTAAGGCCATCGTGGCAACAGTTCCCGTGTGTCCGCCGCCTTCGGTGCCTTGGGCAACCACGAAGTCACAGCCACTCGCCAGTGCAGCCTCAGCGTGGCGCACCTTGCCACACATTGACCCGACCAAAATATTGTTTTTGTGCAACACATCGATGATTTCACGCGGCACTCCAAGTCCAGCGACAAAAATACGAGCACCACCTTTGATGATGGTCTCCACTTCTTTTTCTAGTTGTCCAGGTATCGCCGCCAAAAGGTCAACACCAAAAGGCTTTGATGTCAGTTTGCGAACGGCATCCAATTCTTCAGCAAGTTGGCCAGGTTTCATCGGGGCGGCACCGAAGGTTCCAATGCCACCCGCCTCACTCACAGCAGCAACGAGTTCGCAGTAGGAGACTCCGCCCATACCCGCAAGCATGATCGGGTGTTCAATGTCAAGAAGTTCTGTCAGACGCGTGCGCATGTCACTACCGTAGTAGATGAGCCCCGATTTAGCGGTAAGGACCATGCTGGCGGAACAGTCGCCGATGCCAGCGTCGAGGCGTCAGGGCGATTCCACGAGGCTCATCTTCAAACATCCAGCGGGCAAAATATTGTCGTCCTCTTTGACCTGCGTGGGCCAGTAGAGCGATCGCCCCACGGGCTCCTCTGCGGTGTGAGAGGACATTGGAAAGGCGTACTGACATTCGGTGGTCAGCGAGCAAATGGTCTGTGACCGACAACTCGTAGCGCTGGCGGACTGCGGCGGGTTCGCCACCAGCCACAATCGCCTGAGCAGCGAGAGAACCTGTGAGCAAAGCTTGGCCGATACCTTCGCCAGTCAGGGCATCTGTTGCCATCACCGCGTCGCCGACGAATAACACTCGACCAAAAGAAGTCATAGCTTGATCAATGCGTGCCGGAATCGGCCAGGCGGTATGTCGGTCATCGAGGACAAAGTTCGGACCAAGTGCCTCAACAACATGTTCTCGTTGTAAGAGGTCAGTCCAGACATCTTTCATATCGCCGATACGTCGCTTGCCGTCGCGCAATAATGCGAGACCGATATTGGCGCGATTGCCAGGAAGCGGAAAACTCCAGGCGTAACCCGGCAACAAATCTGCGTCAAACCAAATGATCAATCGTTGCGCTGCCGTGCCTGTGACATTGCTGGCGTATTGGCGAAAGGCGTGCCATTCGCCGAGGTATCCGGGCTCGGAAAGACCAAGTGACTTGCGCACTGGACTCCACATCCCATCGGCAGCGATGAGCCATGTGCTGCGAAAGACACGCTGTTCATCATTGGCGCGCACGGAAACAAAAAGTTGCTCACTGTTGACGCTCAGCGATTCATATGCGCAGTTCTCTATAACGGTGATTCCTTCGTGCCGGGCCTGTGTGAGTAAAGCGTTATCAAGTTCAAGGCGCGGAGTGACGGCAGCAAATTTTCCGCTTGTCGGCAATGGCACACACACTTCGCGGCCACTTGGCGAGCGCAACCAAGCGGCCTCAACATCAAACCACGAAGGTACGGTCGCTGGGTCAAAGTTGAGTTTTTCAAGTTCCCGTAATGCCAACGTGGTGAGACCATCGCCGCAACATTTATCGCGGGGAAATTGTGCCTTATCGATCACGATGACATGCAACCCAGCACGTGTGGCGGTGATCGCCGCGGCAATGCCAGCGGGACCCGCCCCAACGATCAGCAGATCACAGTTAGATGGGGATATTTGACCGTTGAGCGTCACATTGTCAGGCTAGAAGCGGGCATCGATTGGTGCGCTACCCAATGCCATTCTCTATGATTGACAACGTACATGTCACATCCATCGTGGGTGGGACGACAAAGTTGAATGGAGATCCGAGATGGCTCGGTTATGTGAAGGAAAAGTTGCAATCGTGACCGGAGCCGGTCGTGGAATCGGACGTGAACACGCCCTCAGTTTGGCATCTCAAGGTGCCAAGGTTGTGGTGAATGACCTGGGCGGCAATGTTGATGGAAGTGGTGGAGACCTCAGCCCTGCTGATCAAGTGGTGGCTGAAATTCGTGGCATGGGCGGCGAGGCTGTTTCCAATGGTGACAGTGTCAGCGATTGGGCGGGAGCAGAGCGTCTGATCAATACCGCGATTGAGGCATTTGGCGATCTCAACATCGTGGTCAATAACGCAGGTATCTTGCGCGACCGGATGTTGTTCTCAATGTCTGAAGCAGAGTGGGATGCGGTCATCAACGTACACCTCAAAGGAACGTTCGCTCCGACACGCTTTGCTTGCGTGTACTGGCGTGAACAGTCCAAGGCGGGCAAGCCAGTGTCGGGTCGCATCATCAACACCACGTCGGTGTCAGGCATTTACGGCAACCCTGGGCAAACCAACTATGGAGCCGCCAAGGCTGGCATCGCATCATTCACCAACATCGCTGCTTTGGAAATGTCGCGCTATGGCGTGACAGTTAATGCTGTTGCTCCTGTGGCTTTGACTCGTATGACCGAAGGTCTCGGACCAGCGCCAGAGAGCGATGAAGAACGAGAGAAGCGCTCGCCACGTTGGATCGCACCGATTGTTACGTGGTTGGCTTCTGATGAAGCAGCAGGCGTGACGGGACGCATCTTCGAAGCGAGTGGGGATATTTTGGCCGTCTCTGAAGGTTGGGTCCGTGGACCAAAGCATGCACCAGTTGATGACCCGACCATTCTTGGTCCGATTGTGGCTGAATTGTTGGCCAAGGCTCGCAAAAACTCGGGTATGGACGGAACTCCAGGCGGTTGGCCGCAGCCGCGTTCGTAATTTGATCTCGTAAAGAACTAGAACCTGTACATCACTACTTAAGGAGAAATGCAATGCCATTGAATCCATCTGCTGTCGGCGCTGTCGGCGATATTCGTACCATGTCATGGAATTCGAAAGATGCTTTGTTGTACGCCGTGGGAATTGGAGCAGGTCAAAGCGATCTGCCATTCACCACAGAGAACACCAAAGACATTCAGCAAGTTGTCTTTCCAACCTTTGCTGTTGTCGCTGGCTCAGGCACTGCCTCGGCGGGCAAGAGTGCAATGAGTGAAATCGGTTCATTCAACTTCGCGATGTTGGTGCACGGTTCGCAAGCGATCACGCTGCATCGTCCAATCCCTATTGAGGCTGAAGTGACAGTGCAAGACAAAGTTGTAGCGATGTACGACAAGGGCAAGGCTGCCGTTGTCGTCACTGAAGCCGAGACCAAGTTGAAGAGTGGTGAATTGTTGTGGACCACACGTTCATCAGTGTTCATTCGTGGTGAAGGCGGATGGGATGGCGACCGCGGACCATCGGGACCTCAGAATGTTCCACCAGAGCGTACGCCCGATCACGAAGTGACATTGCAGACCTCGCCCGATCAGGCCTTCGTGTATCGCCTCTCGGGTGACCGTAACCCACTGCATACTGATCCATCCTTCGCTGCTATCGGCGGATTTGATCGCCCGATCTTGCATGGTTTGTGCTCGTATGGTTTCACTGGACGCGCATTGCTAGGAGCATTGTGTAAAAACGATGTCACCAAGTTCAATCACATTGAAGGTCGTTTCTCTTCACCAGTCATGCCAGGCGATGCTCTGACCGTGCGGATGTGGACGATTGCCTCAGGTGAAACAGTGTTTACAACGTCAGTCGGTGATCGAGTTGTGATCGATCAGGGTCTCGTTCGTCACTCCTGAAATCAGAAGAGTCGTAGTTCTTCTGGTCGACGGCCACGAAGATCTTCGTAGTCAACTTCTGCCCAAGCAATTCCTCGTTGTTCGGCAATTGTGCGCGCTTGGGGTTTAATAACTTGGGCCACAAAAATTCCACGCAATCCTTTGAGGTTGGCATCTAGTCGTAAGAGTTCGAGATAACGCGCAAGTTGTTCAACGCCGTCAATCTCGCCGCGACGTTTGATTTCAATGGCCACAGAATTTCCGTGACGGTCAATGCACATCAAGTCAACGGGACCAATGGGCGTAGGCCATTCGCGACGCACGAGAATGAGACCATCTTCAATTGTCTCGGGTAGGGCTGCAAGAAGTTCCTGTAAATGTGCCTCGACGCCGTCTTTTTGTAGACCAGGATCTTCGCCAAACTCTTGAGCGTGATCGCTAAATATCTCGTGAAAAGTGATCGTCAGAGTTTCGCCTTTGGGATTAGTGACAACCCATTGACCCTCTAACTCAACGATGGTGTTGGGTGCTGTCATCCAATTCAGAGGTTTATATGCGCCGCCGTCGCTATGGATGGCCACGCAACCGTCGGCCTTTACCATCACTAAGCGAACTGCCTCTGGCAACGTGGCATCAAGGCGACCGGCATATTGAACGCTGCAACGAGCGACGACAAGGCGCATAACGAGTACCCAACCTAGTTGTTAATGACCCACATGATCGCGCATGCGTTTTTGGATTAGATCACGTCTGGCCTGGAGTTCTTTATAGGTCATGCGGTCAACGTTATCTTCGAGTCCCAAACTGGCTTTGACGCCAGACATATCGAAGGCCACTGCGTCGGGATCAACTCCGAGTTCTTTACCTAGGCGGTCGCCATGTCGTTGAGCAAACATCATGGAGATATTGGCGACCTCGCCGAGGATGTCAAGATCGGGTGCCAGACGCGAGATTGCCCCATCAAGAAACACCATGTTCTTGACATAGAGCATGAGTTCTTTCGGCAAACTTGCCCCATATCCGAGGAGGGCTTTGATCACTCGCTGCACCTCAGTGACCATTTGCTCACCCGACAGCGTGGTTGGATCGATGGTGGCTTGATCAAGACGTAGATCTTTGATGACAGCACCCAGATCGGTGTCCATTGGTAGTGCGCCTAAATCGCGTAGCGCGGTCATCTGACCCATGATGTCGTTGGTCGTCGCACTGAGCATCAGTCGTAGAAAGGCCAAACGACGTTCTTGCGACAGACGTGCCACAATGCCGAAATCTAAAAGTGCTGTTCGTCCATCTTGCAGAACGAATAAGTTGCCGCCGTGAAGGTCGCCGTGGAAAATGCCGTGGATCATCGCGCCTTCCATAAAGGCGATCATGCCAGTGCGAATCACCGCTTCTGTATCAATGCCAGCGTCTTTCATGCCAGCCACATCATCAAAGTTAAAGCCAGAGATGCGCTCCATAACGAGGACACGGCGCGTCACAAGAGTGGGGTGGGGTCGTGGAACGATGTAGCCCTCTTGTCCCAAGTCATGCAACATTGCCGCGACGTCAAGCATGTTGGCCGCTTCCAAACGAAAGTCGAGTTCTTCAACAATGGTTTCGGCAAAAAGTTCAACAAGAGCCGGTGGATTCGCCAACGCAGAAATAGGGATACGACCGACAAGGTATGGGGCGATCCATGCCATGACTGTGAGGTCCTTGCGCACCAGGCTCGCCACTCGCGGTCGTTGTACTTTGACAACGACATCTTCGCCTGTGAGCAGACGGGCTGCATGGACTTGGGCGATGGATGCTGCAGCTAATTCTTTTTCATCAAACCATTCGAAGACGTCCTCAAGACGCGCTCCCAAATCTTGTTCAACAGTTTGGCGGACAGTGGAGAATGGCTCGGCGGGAACTTGATCTCGACATTTTTTGAATTGGTCAACGAGTTCAGGAGGAAACAGACCTTCTCCAGAAGAAATGATTTGACCTAACTTGATGTAGGTCGGGCCAAGAGTTTCGACTGCTTTTCTCAGGCGCAAAGAAACGTCAGCTTGGCTAGCGGAGCGATCGACATATTTGTTGCGCTTCTTTTTTATGAACCAGGGAGCCAGTGCCTTGACAATGTTGATCGTCACTATGATGACTCGTCCCCCCGGTGGCAGACGACGTGGCGTTGTCAGGACCGGAACTTCC
>BJGB01000116.1 GCA_014190215.1 Actinomycetes bacterium
GCCGACCTGATCTTTTGTTGCTTGACGAACCGACTAACCACCTTGACGCCGAGAGCGTGGATTGGCTTGAACGCTTCCTCAAAGAATACCCAGGCACTGTTGTAGCCATTACCCACGATCGTTACTTCTTGGACAATGTCGCTAAATGGATTCTCGAACTTGATCGCGGTCGCGGTTTCCCATTTGAAGGCAATTACACGAGTTGGCTCGTGCAAAAACAAGAGCGCATGCTCAAAGAAGAAAAAGGCAATGAGAACCGTCGTCGTACTCTTGAGCGCGAATTGGAATGGGTACGCATGTCTCCCAAAGCCCGTCAGGCCAAGGGCAAGGCGCGTTTGTCCGCGTATGAAAAACTCCATGCTGAGGCCGAAGTCGCCGACCGCGGTCCAAGCAAACTCGAAATCATGATTCCTGCTGGCGGACGCCTCGGCGACACCGTGATTGAAGTCAGTGATCTCACTAAGGGCTTCGGTGAGAAAATGCTGATTGAAAACTTGACGTTTTCATTGCCGCCCGCTGGCATTGTCGGCATCATCGGACCAAACGGTGCGGGTAAGACGACTCTGTTCCGCATGCTTACCGGACAAGAATCGGCCAACTCAGGAAAGATCACGGTCGGCCATACCGTGCAATTGGCTTATGTTGATCAAAGTCGTGACTCTCTTGATGACGAGGCCACGGTCTACGAAGAAATCACCGGCAACATCGAACATATGAAGGTCGGTAATCGCGAAATTAACGGACGCGCCTATGTCGCATCATTTAACTTCAAAGGCAGCGATCAGCAAAAGAAAGTCGGCGATCTCTCCGGTGGAGAACGTAACCGCGTACACCTCGCTAAGTTGCTGAAAACTGGCGGCAATGTTCTGTTGCTTGACGAACCAACGAACGACCTTGACGTTGATACGTTGCGCGCCCTAGAAGATTCGCTGGAAGCCTTCCCAGGATGCGCCGTGGTGATTAGTCACGATCGCTGGTTCCTTGACCGAATCGCTACGCATGTGTTGGCCTTTGAAGGTGACAGTCAAGTGCGCTGGTTTGAAGGAAACTTCAGCGAGTACGAATCTTGGCGCAAAAAAGAAATCGGTTCTGCCGCCGACCAACCGCATCGCATCAAATATAAGCCTCTGGCACGTTGATGCAGACAAGTCCCGCCATACGAGCGATTCGAATCGCCTGCGCGTTTGTTTTTGTGCTCTGTATTGCTGGGCTGATCATTTCGTCCATTGCTGGCAACAATGAAGGCTGGGTCCTCAGCATCGGGATGTGTGGTGTTGCTGCCGCAATCATTCTGATCGTCGTTTCTGTCGTCACGGCCAACAAGCGCGTTCCAGAATTTTCTGATGCCCGCGCGCAAGCGATTGAACAACGGATTGCTTATTTGGTGGCCTCTGGAGTGAGCGAAGAAGAATTGCGTGAACTCGTGCGCTCGTCAATTCAGCTTGGGCGCGGATTGTGAGCGAAACCGATCAGCAACTCGCCTCGCGCATCGCCACCCAAGCCGGGATCATGCTTGTCGAGCTACGCGATGAGTTGGCAATTGAGGGAATTCATTATTGGGATCTCAAAGATGAAGGTGACGTGGCTGGACATCGCTACATCATGGATGCCCTCAAGCAGGCGCGACCCGACGATGTGATCTTGTCTGAGGAGGCTGCCGACAATCGGCGACGCCTGAGTGCCGAACGCGTGTGGATCATCGACCCGATTGATGGCACAAACGAATTTGCTGAACCCCCGCGTTACGACTGGGCGATTCACATTGCCTTGTGGGAAAAGGGGAAACTCACAGTCGGCTCAGTGGCATTACCCACTTTGGGCATCACCTTTGATGCTGACCCTGCGCCCATCGTGCCCCCGTCAACCCGCGAACGCCCCCTGCTTGTCACCTCACGAACCCGCAATCCCTACTGCGCTGTCAAGGTGGCTAATGCCCTCGGCTGTGATGTGGCGCGACTTGGATCCGCAGGTGCCAAAGCCATGGCCGTCGTGATGGGTGAGGCAGACATATATGTCCATGATGGCGGAATGTACCAGTGGGATTCAGCCGCCCCTTCCGCTGTTTCTTCCGCCGCCGGCTTACATGTCAGTCGCACCGACGGCTCACCGCTGATTTACAACGAAGAATCCTTGTGGCTCCCTGACTTTTTGGTGTGCCGACCAGAATTCGCTGAGGCTGCGCTACGGGCATTAAACGACTAGTTGAGGTACGCTTTGGAAATGAAACGTTTGCCAGGAATCGTCATTGCAGGACTCGCATCAATTGCCGCTGGAGCTATTCACGGTGGGGCAATCGGCTTGCATGCTGAACACCCACAGTTGGCACGCATTTTTATTGTTGTGACCTTGGCTCAACTCGCATGGGGCCTCAGCGCCTTACTGCGCCCCCAGCAATGGTTATTGCCCGTTGGTGTTGTGATTAACGGTGCTGCTGTCGGCGGCTGGATCGCCACCAGGATCGTCGGCATTTCTTGGATTGATGGACTTGAGGTACGCGAAAGCCCGCAGTTGGCTGACAGTTTGTGCGCTGGTCTGGGCATCGTGGCTGCCACTGTCGCCTTGGCTGCTCTTCTCGTTGGTGAGCGCGAACTCCCACAAGTGCGTTTAGCTCTGCCTTCTTTCGCAATCTTGCTCCTGACGTTGCCAGCAATGTGGAATGGCGCGAGCCATCTTCATAGTGAAGGTGGCATGGCCCACGCCGATGATCATGGCGCCGCAGAAGCGGGACAACATGACCCTGCGACAACGCCCATCGAACAAGTAGTCATTGAAATCCCAACGACTGGGGAACCAACTTTCGCCGCTTGGCCACGACCGTATGACCCAGACTTGCCACTTGACATCTCCAATGTTGAAAATGTCAGTGCCGAACAAGAGAGCCGTGCCAAGGCGCTCATTGAGTTGACTCAACGCGAACTTCCCACCTGGGCCGATTACCAAACCGCCCTTGATGGTGGATGGCAGTCAATCGGTGATGGGTCAACAGGGTTTGAGCACTTCATTAAGCGCGAACTGATTCAAGATGACAAGTTCCTTGATCCAACAGCACCAGAAGCCTTGGTTTACAAAGTTGAAGGCGCCAAGCGCACTCTGGTTTCAGTGATGTTTATCGCCAAAACTGGAGTCACAGTTGATGACCCAAGCCTGACCAATTTCGCAGGTGGTCTCATCCAGTGGCATTCACATGACAACTTGTGCTGGAGAAATAATGCTCAAGGCATCCCCGTGATTTCAGGCTTGACCGATGGCGCAGGAAACTGCCCCGCTGGCTCGGTGCGCGCCGGAGGCAACAACGCCATGGTGCACGTGTGGATTACCCCACACCTCTGTGGACCATTCGCAGCCCTTGAAGGCGCCGGTGCTGGTCGCTCTAACGTCAGTGATTCTGAGCGAGTTGATCTTTGCAGTGCGGCACATGAGGACTCACCGACGACGCCAACAACGGTTGTGACGACTGATCCAACAGCAACGACCCTCGCCCCAGCGCCGACAACGACTGCTGCCCCGAGTTTCAATGACACTGGAGCTTCACGAATTTCTCTCGGAGGATTCCCTGGCGTGACCGCTGATCAGCAAGCCCGTGCTGAAGATCTGCTGTATCGCACACGTGAGATTTTGCCGAAGTTTGCGTCAACAAAAACTGCTTTGAAAAATGGTTTTACGTCAATCCAAGATGCAGGGACTGGTGTCGAGCACTACATCAACTGGAGTTACATCAACGACGAACACGAACTTGACCCGAATTATCCTGAAAGTTTGGTCTACCAAGTTGGGGTGGGAGGCAAGCGGACTTTGGTCTCAGCGATGTATATGGTCGGCGACGAATACGAGTTGGCAACTGTCCCCGCTGTGGGCGGCGCATTAACTCAATGGCATATTCATAACAACTTGTGTTTTGATCAAGACCCTTTTGTCACTGGCGTCACTCGCGTGGTGGGTGTTACTAGCGCAGATGGTCCGTGTTCGTTCGGCATCAGGTTGCATCCCAACCCAATGTTGCATGTCTGGCTTGTCCCGCAAAAATGTGGACCATTCGCCGCCCTTGAAGGAGTCGGTGCCGGCCAAGTTATTGCCGGTGAATCACGCCTGTGCGATGAAACGCATGGGCATGGTTAATTGACCTCTGCACAACTACAACCCACAGCAGCGACAGAGCGCAGACGATCAGCACCACCACTGGCATTGAATCAGATCCCCGAGAGTCAATAAGTGGTCCGATCGAAGTGGGAACAAGCAATCCTCCAACAGCTGCTGCTCCGACGATCCACGATGTCGCTGAAGCAGATAGAGATAATTTGTCGTCCACCATGGCCAACATCGTTGGATATTGCGGACCAGCAGCAAAACCAAAGAGCGCCGAACCCAACCAAACAGTCCAGATCTGACCCGACCCTACGATCATCACTGCTAAGGCCACAACAGAAAGTGCACATGCACTGAATACGACGAGCAATGGACGCACTTGCCCACTCACAGGAATGGCAACCAAGCGCCCCAAACAAAAGGCTCCCCAAAATGCGGCGGTCACTAATGCTGGCAACGAACCCGCCATACCAATTTCCTCGGCGTAGGTAAAGATCCATCCACCGAAACCCACCTCTCCCCCGATGTACAACATAAAAAAGACCGAAACCACGAGCACTGTGCGGCGCGGCAACTGTGGTCGAATGACGTCTTCAGAGTGGACGGGGTGTTGAGGTGCTTCACGGCGACCAACAATGCACGCCGCAGTGATCGCTAACGCAGTGACGACGACAACCGCCAACCACAACGAGTGAGTCCACGCCAGCGATCGGTCAACGATCAAAGGCGCGAAGAGCGCACCCACTCCGAACATCAAATGCAGGGCATTCAAAGCAGGACCTGAGCGACCCGATCGGGCCCATACCACCATGGTGTTCATCGCCGTATCGGCCATGCCAGTAGCCGCTCCGATCAAAGCCACTGCGAGACAAGCAACGATGAACTTCTCGCTGATGGCCAACAGCACCGTGCCAACGGCGAACGACACAATGCCAACATGCAAAACCTGATGTCCCGTCCAACGGGTGATCCAACGTCCACCGAGTAAAGCACCAACAAAGTTTCCGATGGCGACAAGTGCAAAGAGAATGCCGATCACCCCCGTACTGACATTGAGGCGATCTTCCAAATAGGAAACCGACGGTCCCAGCAGCGAGAGAGCCACCCCCATCACCAGAGCGACTGAAAAATATGGGAAAACTGGTTTCAGGGCATGCTCACGATGGTGACCGTACCGTTGGCTCCATCAACAGTGATGACAGCGCCGTCGGGAATTCTTTTCGTCGCATCGGTAGCGCTGACGACGCAGGCGAGACCCAATTCGCGACTCACGATAATGGCATGACTCACAACGGCTCCAACATCAACAACGACCGCTCCGGCTGCCACGAATAATGGTGTCCATGCTGGATCGGTAAACGGGGCAACCAAAACTTCGCCTGGTTCAAGGGCCGATGGATCAGCGGCATCAAGAATGACGCGAGCCTTACCCGTGTACAAGCCAGGCGCGCCGGGAGCGCCAGTAAGTACATCGCCGACCATGACTACAGTCGTCACCGTTTCGCCCTTTCGTGGCCACTGCGATAGGGGTGGAACGATGCCGTTGACAATAAAGGGTGGCTCAAGATCAAAGAGGTCAAGGTACTGACGCTCTCGTTGCGCCAGGCGCGCCCGAAACTCATCGGGTTGAGAAGCAAAAGCGTCTAACTCATCTGCCAGCAACATGCAGATTTGTGATCGCGTGTAGCCAGTTCGCTCAGCCAAGGCGAAGGCTGCCATGCGAACTTCGTGCACGACTTTGATGATGTTGGTCTTGGCGCGTTCGCGACCTGCCAAATATAAGTGAGCAGAATGCAAAGCCATATCAAACTGAGCAAGGACATCTGGTTGCGACGTCAAAGCTGTGCGTACTCGCTTCTCGGCTGCGCGACGAAGTTCAGCATTTTTCTCATTGCGAATGACGGGACTTTGATCGTCAAGCGCATCGCGCATGGTGTCGATCAGAGATATTGCTAAAGCCGGTTTGGTTTCCCAGGTGTCCGAACGAATATCCCACTCGTTTGGACCGCGACTTCCATACTCACTTAAAAATGAATCGAGGCCTTGGCGGTACTCTGATGAATCTTTTGGCAGACGCGACAATTCCCACATTGCCCGACTGGGCAAGGCCGAATCCACATCACCGATAGCGGTGATCAATGTCAACACCAGTGATGGGTCCCCGAGAGCGGCGGCGATTGCCCCAAGTGCCCCTGGTCCGATTGAGGTTCCTGCAGTCATATCCAAGTGACGTTCAAAATCTCGGCGCAAAATCGCCGTAAACGAAGTCATACGTGCCACTAACTCGGTTTCATCAAGGTTGCTGAGATCGGGGCGCGAAGCACGAACGGCGCGTGACACTTCTCGATCTTCAAGAAGATGAGGCAGCGACTCCGCGGTCATCACCGCTGTCATCCACGCACCTAATTTTTCCGTGTTGCTTGGACTCTCGTGCCACGGTTCAGCGACATAAGCAGGCACATTGGGATGAGTCCCGAAATAGGTGGCGTCAATCATTTCAGGAGATAGCCCCGGACCGCGAACACCGAATAAACGCGCCATCGAGGCATTGATAAACAGGTATCCACCAAAAGTCCCGACAACTTCTGGTTGCACGAGATCTACTTCGTGTTCGTCGCAGGTTCCTACTGAAATCTGACAATCCCGCCAACCCATCACGACTCCGGGTTCCCACACAACTGTCCAACCCAATGGGCTACATGGGTCGGGCAATACTTCTCCCGCATTGGCGCGGGTATAGAGGGGAAAATTTCTGCTCGGCGACCAGTCGGTCAACCAGCGATCGGGTAACGCATTATCTGATGTCATTTCGAATCCCCATTTCTTACATGCTCGATGTGCCGCACACTCAACGCCAACAATACTCCCGTATTCATCACCTCACCGCAGCCTGAGTTGTCACTGTCACACCCATCTCTGGGTCTCCGATAGGAAATTTTCTGATGGCGCAGGCAGACTCTCAAGGTGAGTAATTCAAGTTCTCCTAATGATCGCTCCCGTGACTTGCAGTGGGGTTCATTTACTGAGCGGGGTCCGTGGGAACTAGACCATCACGACATTGGCTGGCTGGGATCTACC
>BJGB01000117.1 GCA_014190215.1 Actinomycetes bacterium
CCCAGCAGCCACCTTGTTTTGCATTGTTGTGACCGCCAACCATTACTGGATTGACGGTGTGGGAGGGCAATTGGCTTTGGCCATCGGGGCTTGGCTGGGCTGGGACCTGCATAAGCGCAACCAACTTCGTCTTGATCGGGCGCACCAGTTCAAACATGAAAAAACTGCAATAAATGAGCCGACTTGACCCTTGTCACGACTTTCTCACAGGCTTAATTCTGCGACGTGAACACTCAGAGATAGCGTAAACATCAATATGACAATTGAGTCCATTCACCAGCCCAGCGATTTGAAGCGCTTGTCTTATCTTGAGATCGACGATCTCGCCGGAGAGATTCGTGACTTCATCGTTCAGGCCGTGGCGACCAATAGTGGTCATCTGGGTTCAAATCTCGGAGCGGTTGAACTGACCTTGGCGCTACATCGTGTCTTTGATTCACCCAATGACGCGATTTTGTGGGACACCGGACATCAGGCGTACGTGCACAAAATCGTGACTGGTCGCTCCGAAGGATTCTCTCAACTCCGACAAGCGAATGGACTTTCTGGATATCCGAGTCGTGAGGAAAGTAAACACGACTACATCGAAAATAGTCATGCCTCGACAGTCTTGTCATATGCCTACGGAATGTCTGTTGCACGTGAAGCGGGAGTTGACAAGCACCGTCACATCATCGCCGTGATCGGAGATGGCTCAATGACTGGCGGCATGGCGTATGAAGCACTCAATAATCTCGGGCACAGCAAACAACGTGTGATCATCGTGCTTAACGACAACGGTCGTAGTTATGCCCCAACGATTTCTAATCTCACGCAACCATCATCTGTCTTGCAGGCGACAGAAAAAGTCACCTTGCCAGATCGCATTACTGGAAAACTTTCCAGCAGTCTGACGCGTATCCGTATGAATCCGGTCTATGTTGCGCGTCAACGCAAAATTGAAACGTGGCTCCAGGGGCTGCCCGTGGTTGGTCAGCAAGCAGAAAAAGGTATGGAAGCAGTCAAAGCCGCTGTGCGCGAATTCCTCCAACCGCCATCGTTTTTTGAAGCTCTAGGCGTGCGCTACATTGGACCGATTGACGGTCACAATGTTCGTGAACTAGAAGTCGCATTGCGCAATGCTGAAGATCTTTCCGCTGAAGGTCCCATTGTCGTCCATGTTTTAACGCAAAAGGGCAAGGGCTATTCACCGGCTGAAGATGACGATGAAAAGCATCTCCACGATGCGCCCGTGTTTGATCCAGCCATCGGCCCACCTAAAGCAGTCCCCACTGGCTACACCCAGGCTTTCGCCGATTCGATTATTAAAGAGGCCGAGCAGGATTCGCGGATCGTGGCTCTCACGGCAGCGATGCCTGGACCCACCGGTTTACTGCCATTCCTGGAACGTTTTCCTGAGCGCTTTTTTGATGTTGGAATCGCCGAACAACATTGCGTCACTGGAGCCGCTGGTATGGCCATGGGCGGCCTGCGTCCGATTGTTGCGCTGTACTCAACTTTTCTTTCGCGTGCTTGGGATCAAGTCGTGTACGACGTGGCGTTGCATCGCTTGCCAGTAATCTTTTGTCTTGATCGTGCGGGCATCACAGGCGACGACGGTCCAAGCCACCACGGCATTTACGATATGGCTTTGCTCTGTAAGGTGCCGGGGATGCGCGTATTAGCGCCATCAAGTGCTCAAGAATTGCAGCAGATGCTCAGTGATGCAACCAAACTGACTGACTCTGGCCCAGTTGCTATTCGTTACCCGAAAGGTAATGCCCGCCAGGTTGGCAACGATGAAGTGGGCCATGGCTTGCAGGCCTTGCGCTTACGGCAGGGGGACGGTTCATTAGCAATTTTAGCTGTCGGCAAAATGGTCGCTGCTGCCCAACAAGCCTCTGTCGTACTCGCTTCTCGAGGTATCAATGCCACCGTCTGGGACGTCCGCTCATGCGCTCCGCTTGATCAAGAGATGTGTGCGGATGCTGCTCGCCACAGCCGAGTGATCACCATTGAAGATGGCATTCGCGAAGGTGGCGTCGGCATGTCAATAGCGGCCATCATTGCTGAGATGAGTGCCACTTGTCAGGTTGAATCCCTTGGTGTACCAACCAAGTTCTTGCCTCACGCTAAGCCTGATCGCTTATTGGCACAGATCGGACTCGATTGCGATGGCATACTAAAAGCATTCGATGCACGACCCTGAACAATCGCCCCGCTGATGACTGATGCCTTTTCGTCAATAGACCTCGCCCAAGAATTGACTTTGGCTCTTGAGATGGCCGACGCTGGTGATGCCATTGCCGATGCATACTTTGAAAAACAGAACTTCACCCTGTCGCGCAAAGCCGATCACAGTGAAGTCACTCAAGCAGACCGTGAAACCGAAACAGCAATCGTTGATTTCATCACTCGACTCCGTCCCTCTCACGCGATCTATGGCGAAGAACATGGACACGGTGGCAATGCTGACTCACCGTGGAAATGGGTCATTGACCCCATCGATGGAACCTCTAATTTTGTACGCGGTGTTCCCGTATGGGCGACGTTAATTGCTCTGGTACACGATGTTGAAGGTCCAGTGTTAGGAGTCGTCTCTGCTCCGGCGTTACATCAGCGATGGTGGGCAGCTCGGGGATTGGGTGCCTTCGCTAATGGTCGAGAGATCAAGGTCTCTGATGTGGCGACAATCGCCGAAGCCCAAATCAGTGTCACTTTCAATGCGGGTTGGGAAAAAATCGGTGGCACAGCAAATCTCATCGCTTTGCAACAACGGGCCTATCGGGCACGTGGTTACGGCGACTTTTGGCAACATATGTTGGTGGCCCAAGGATCTGTCGACATTGCCATTGATGCCATTGGTCTAGCCCCATACGACAACGCAGCTGTTCAAGCAATTGTGGAAATCGCTGGAGGTCGCCATAGCGATCGCTTTGGAATTCGTGATTACACACAAAATTCGGCGATTTCCAGCAACGGTCGGCTGCACGATGAGGTCATCACTAGTCTCAAGATATGACTGATCTCGTTATTAGCAATGCCACTCTTGTTGACGGCTCAGGCGAGCCTCAGCGAATGTCTGATATCGCCATCAACAACGGCAAAATCACCGAGGTTGGACCAGCAGGTTCAATCTCTACGACATCGAGTCGCCGAACAATTGACGCCACTGGGCTTTTAGTGACGCCGGGTTTTGTTGACGTTCACACTCATTACGATGCTCAAGTTTCATGGGACCCGTTACTCACGCCCAGTTCATGGCACGGAGTGACGACTGCAGTGATGGGTAATTGTGGCGTCGGATTCGCTCCAGCCCATCCACAACGCCATCAATGGTTGATTGAACTTATGGAAGGTGTTGAAGATATTCCGGGTGCGGCAATGACCGATGGCATCGACTGGCAGTGGGAAACTTTTCCTGAGTATCTTGATGCTGTTGATCAACGTCAATACGCGATTGACATCGGCACACAAATAGCCCACGGTCCACTGCGCGCATACGTCATGGGTCAACGCGGAGCCGATAACGAACCTGCCACTGCCGAAGATTGTGTCGGTATGGCGAAGTTGGTGGAAGAGGCCTTGCGGGCCGGCGCTTTAGGTTTCTCAACCAGTCGCACACCCCTACACAAATCAAAGAGCGGCGAACTTGTGCCAGGGACAATGGTTGGTGCAACTGAACTGTTTGCCCTCGCCGAAGCAATGGCAAAAGTTGGTCATGGAAACTTTCAATTCTCACCCGAGCACATTCGTGTACCTCATGAGGAGTGGGTGTGGATGAAAGAATTAGCACAGCGTTACGGTCGACCAGTCAGCGTCAATCTCAGTCAGACTGATCAATCTCCTGAACTGTGGCGGAGTGTCCTAGAACTATTGACCGAGGCTCATAGTGAGGGAATCAAAATTTATTCACAGGTCGCAGGTCGCTCAATCGGAATCATGTATTGCCTGCAAGGCAGTGTCCATCCGCTGCTCTTTCATCCCGCCTACGCCGAGGTGCAACATTTGCCGATTAGCGAACGTCTGACAGCCTTAAAAGAACCCCACCGCCGGCACCGCCTGATCAATGACATTCCCGACGATGGCGGAATCTTCCAAAAAATCGTTTTCGACAAGTTAGACGGAATGTGGATTGTTAACGGCCCGAACATTGATTATGAACCTCGTCGCGAAGATTCAATAGCTGGTCTGGCTTCGCGCAGCGGTATCCCACCAATGCAACTGATTCTTGATCACCTGTGTAGCGACGACGGCAATGCAATGATTTATGCCCCCTTCTTCAATTATTCGTATGGCGATCTTTCCATGGCCTATGAGGCACACTTACATCCACATACACGCATGGGACTTTCCGATGCTGGAGCTCATTGTGGTGCAATTTGTGATGGTGGAATGCCAACGTTCATGCTCACCCATTGGACGCGCGACCGAGCCCGCGGGCCACGCCTACCACTCGAGTTCATCGTCCATCGCCAGACTCGTCAGACTGCCGAGTTTTACGGGTTACACGATCGCGGCTTGATCTCCGCTGGGATGCGCGCTGACATCAACATCATTGATTACGAAAATTTGGGATTCGATATGCCGCGCATGGTGTTCGATCTGCCAGCGCACGGGCGGCGTCTCGTTCAACGCGCCCGTGGTTACCGAGCAACTTTCGTGAACGGGATACAAACTGTCGACAACGACGAGTTCACAGGAGAACTTCCAGGGCGATTGATCCGCGGACCTCAGCGATAAAAAGGATTTTCGCCAGAAGTGTGATCCGTGATATCACGCACCCGCTCAAGGCCTTCAACTTTTTCCACCAAGGTTGTTTGCACACCTTCAAGCATCGTCATCTTGCTCATTGAACAACCGTGACAGCCACCACCCATGGTGAGGTAGGCCGTCCCTTTTTCATCGTGTCCCATGAATGTCACGAATCCGCCGTGAGCTGCCAGTGCAGGGTTCACCTCGACGGCCACAATCGCTTCAATCTCTGCTGACATTGCGTCGTCTTTCACAAGACCTTCAACGGAGGCCACAATCGGCTTGTTGGGGTTGCGAATCACTAAACCACCACTCGCCGAATAGTCAAGTACGGCACCAGTCAAAAGTTCAACATCCTTTGCAGGAATAATGACTTTCATTCCACCATGAGTACGAACTTCGTCCGTGAAGGCAGCCTTGCGAAACTCGTCAAGGGACAAGTCATACTTAAATTCTTCGCCAGGACCACTCACAATTTCGAGACGCAAACCGAGCGATGTTGCATCTTCTTCGGCATCGCGCAACTTAATCAGTTCCGCCAACGAGTCATCAGTGATCGAGATGATGGATTCGTTGAGTACGGGAGTTTCGGGGGAAGCAAATGGGCTGACGGGGGTCATGAACATGACGCTATCTGCCACAGAGGACGCTCGCTAGATTGATGCCTTGCTTTTGTAGGAAAGACGCACACTGATAGAGGTCAGCGAGGCCCTCCACCATCGCATTCAATGCGCTGACCAGTCACATATCCGGATCCATCGCTGCATAGCCACAGCACAACATTGGCGACATCGAGAGGTTGACAGACCCGTCCAAATGGCGATGTGGCATCAAGACTGCGGAGGTCGCCCATTTCGCTTTTCCCCGTCATGGCGCGAGCCAAGCGGACACCCATATCGGTCTCAACCAGACCTGGAGCCACAATATTCGCATGAATGCCGTATTTGCGTTCCTCTTTGGCGAGAGTTAAAGCGAGGGCCTCCATGGCCGCTTTACCCATGCTGTACGGAGCACCGTTGGGACCCATATGCGATGTTGCTACCGAGGAGATCATCACAATGTCGCCCCTGTCTCGCTCACGCATACTGGGCAACACGCAGCGCGCTAAGTGATGTGGTCCGATGGCGTGAGTATTGATCAGACGCATGACCTCACCAGGATCAGTATCAGCAACGGCTTGACCGCGAGAGGCGATTCCAGCGTTACACACCAACAGGTCGATGTAACCGAAATCTGTAATCACCTGATCAACCATGAGGGCAACCGCATCGGCATCGTCAACCGATGCAGCATAGGCGCGGGCAGTGCCTCCAGCGGCCACGATGGTCGCCACGGTATCTCGCGCAGCTTGCGCGTCCTTGCGATAATTCACAGCCACGGAGGCACCATGACTAGCCAGTAGTTCGCAGATAGATCGTCCAATCCCGCGCCCACCGCCAGAAACTAGCGCTACTCGACCTTTGAGTTGATGTTCCATGATGAATCCCCTTTCTAAATATGTCTAACAAGTCCCCATGTGACATTGTGTCACTATGCAAGATGGAAGTAAGAAAGCAATCGTGGCAGCCTTTGGTGCCAATCTGGGAATCGCAGTTGCCAAGTTCATTGGATTTGCTCTCACCCGATCAACGGCCCTGTTAGCCGAGGCCATGCATTCCCTCGCCGACTCCGGCAACCAAGGCCTTTTATTGCTCGGCAGCAAAAAAGCACAGAAAAGACCGGACCGCAAGTCCGAATTTGGCTATGGACGCGAGAGATACTTTTGGTCCTTCGTCGTAGCACTGGTGCTTTTTTCTGTGGGAGGCCTATTCGCCTTATACGAGGGAATCCAAAAATTCTCCCACCCTCATGAGACGAAGAGTGCCGCTATCGGTGTCTCGATTTTAGGGACGGCAATTTTGTTGGAAACATTCTCGCTGCTCACGGCACTTCGTGAAGTTAAACATGTCAAGAAGCCCGAGGAGACAATACGAACTTTCATCCGAAACAGTAAACAACCAGAGTTGCCGGTGGTGTTACTTGAAGATATTGGGGCTGAAATTGGTCTCGTACTGGCACTCGTCGGCATCTTGCTCGGACACTACACCCATGAACCGCGTTGGGATGCCGTGGGGTCAATCTCTATTGGAGTGCTGCTGATCATCATTGCCTCGATCCTGGCTATCAAATTAAAGAGTCACCTCATCGGCGAGGCAGCGCTGCCAAGTGAGGTGGCAAAGATCGAGACTGCGATCACTAGCCATGCCAAAGTGCTACACCTCATCAATCTGCGTACTGAACATGTCGGACCAGAAGAATTAATTGTTGCTGCCAAGGTTGAGTTTGATCACTCCCTATCGGTCGCTGACTTAGCGGACGTAGTCAATGAGCTTGAAGTATTAGTGCGCCGTAGCGTTCCGATGGCACTTTTCATATTTATTG
>BJGB01000118.1 GCA_014190215.1 Actinomycetes bacterium
CTGACAAGGCATCATAGATAGAAGCGACCTTTAAGGCTGCTTGACGATCGTCGCTGCCGATGACAACGCGATCTGGATGCAGGAAATCGTGGACTGCTGAACCTTCGCGCAAAAACTCGGGATTCGACACAACGCTAATGTCGGGTCGCTGAAGTGAGCATTCAACGACTTTTGTTGAACCAACCGGCACTGTGGATTTGTTGACGACGATGGCGCCGAATGGGAGAGACGCTGAAATTTCTTCTGAAGCGGCTTGAACATAGGAGAGATCAGCGGCGCCGTCGTCACCTTGTGGGGTAGGGACACAAAGAAAGGCGATCTCGCAGTCCTGAACAGCGTCAGCTGAGCCAACAACAAAGATCAGATTCCCTGAGGCCAGTCCCTGGCTGACCAACTCTGCAAGACCATCTTCAACAATCGGAATGTGTCCATTTCGCAATGAGGCGATTTTCTGCGGATCAATGTCGGCACATACGACCTTGTGACCGAGATGTGCAAGACAGGCACCAGTCGTGAGGCCAACATAGCCAGTTCCAACAACAGCAATTTTTAATGTCACGGCGGTATCTTATCGGAAGTCAAAAATCTCAATCGTCGAAGGCAATGCCGAAACCTCAAACTTTTGAGTTTGATTGGATGTGTGGGGTCATGCTCATGTATGCCTTAAGGAATATGGCTGCCCTTGCTACAGTCAGAGTGTGCTAAAAAAATACCCAAAATTTGGTACTTATATCTTTGTCACTCTGGTCGGCTTGTTCTTGGCTTGGTACTTGTTTACGCTAACTGAGAACCAGACTTTTCTTCATGAAGAGTGGACATGGTTAGCAGATCGAAGTCATCTTTCATTACATGCTTTGCTGGATGAGAATTTTGGGCACATGAGCTTGGTTCCGGCGACGGTTTACCTCATTATATTTCATCTCTTTGGGCTAGACAGTTATGAAGTCTTTCGACTGGTTTTGGTAAGTTTTCACTTGGCAACAATCTTATTTGTCTTCGGTTTTATCCGTCGGCGGCATGGATTAGTCATTGGTGGATCTCTATCTGTCGCCCTAGCGTTATTAGGCACTGGCGCGCAAAATTTTATTTGGACGTTACAGATTGGGCTGGTAAGCGGATTTCTATTCTTTCTTATCTCGTTGCGTTGCCTTGAAAAAGCGGAATCCTCGGAGGGGAGTAAGTGGGCAATAATCAGTTGCCTAACGCTAGGTATCTCGGCAGCTAGCGCCGGTAGTGGTATGGGAGCACTATTTGTCCTATGCATGTTGACCTTGTTCGGGGGAAAATCTAGGCGGCTGTGGTGGGTCGGTCTGCTTCCAACTTTCTTTTTTGTCATTTGGTATTTTCTAAAAGTTGATTCAAGTTCGTTGAAGCCAAAACTGCATTTGTTGCCAAGTTATATATGGCAATTGGCCTCTGAAGCGGTTGCAGGTTTTTTTGGCGTTGGCGCTATTTTCGGTGGACTTGCTTTCGCTGGGATGTGCATTTACCTATTTCGTCAATGGCGATGTCAAAAAGTTTCTCTGAGAACACTCAGTTTTCCTCTTTATATTTGTTTTTACTGGGCGACTACTGCATACGCCCGTGCTGGTATCGCGCCGGCATCTTCTAGCCGCTACGTGTACATCGGAGTTGTGTCATTGGTGCTGGTGGTCTCGGAAAATGTAGAACCAATGTTGGAAAAGAAACTTCCGAGACTTTGGGTAATCCAATCAGTTGTCGTTGTTATGGCAGTTCTTTCGATTTGGGGTACACATTCTGAGTTGAGGAACTATAAAGAATTTCACAGTTCTGTAAGCTTGCAAAGTGCTGGGCGTCTGGTCATAGCTGAAGCGCACCAAGATGACATTGATAATGAAGCCACATTGGTGTCCTTCTTGGACTACCCAGCTGTATTAGCGAGTGGTTACTTTCAGGCGATCGACTACTTCATGTCATCCCCAGTCGCACAATTTCGCGATCTCGCTAAAGCCTCGGAGGATGTGCGTTATGGCGCTGACCAGATGCTTTTTGAATTTGGTTTCGCTGCTATTGACGGCCCCCTGCAAAAAAATGGAGATTGCCTCAGACGGGTGCTCGACAATCAACCATTAGTCGTGTCACCTGGTTCGTATGTGGACATTCATGTCGGTAGGACGACTGCTGTGACAATGGTGCGCTTCTCTGACCTGAATTCTTATTTCCCTGTTGCACAGCGAATTCTGGAGCCGGGGTCTTATGTGATCAGTCTCGATGCGGATGATTTAGGTGAATCTCTACGGGCGAAGTTCGATGACCCAACCGCAGTCATGACCTGCGATTAGTTGGCAATCACTTTAAAGAGGGCACTTGCAGGTACGAACATATGTTCGGTAGTCTGCAGACATGGTTGCCTATGCCGAACTCCATTGCCATTCCAATTTCTCCTTTCTGGCAGGCTCGTCGCACCCTGAAGAACTCGCTGATGAGGCCCAACGCCTAGGGCTGACGGCTTTAGCCCTCACAGATTTCAATGGACTGTACGGCGTTGTACGTTTTTCTGAAGCAGCGCGCAGTATTGGTTTACCGACCGTGTTTGGTAGCGAAGTGACAGTTCAGTCGGCAGATACAACGCACAGTTTGGTGATTTTGGCAGATGGACAGCCTGGCTACGCTCGTTTATCGCGGGCCTTGAGCCTGGCGCAATTAGCAGGCAGTAAAGGTGATCCACGTTGCACGCTCGATGACTTGAGCGATAGCGCGAGCGGCCATTGGTGGGTGCTCACCGGTTGTCAACAAGGTGTCGTACCAGCGACGCTGATGCAACTTGGTCCGAATGCAGCATTGCGTGAGTTGCAACGACTGGTCGCTGCTTTCGGACGCGATCGGGTGTTAGTTGAGCTATGGAATCATGGTGATCCGCTGGACTCAGCGCGCAACGACGCCCTTGTTGAGTTGGCTGCCCGCTGTGATGTGTCCTGTGTGGCGACGAACAATGTGTATTACGCAACTCCATCAGCGCGTCGTCTTGCCACTGCAATGGCAGCCGTCAATCAGCGATGCAGCCTCAGTGAGGTCGATATCCATTTACCGGCCGCAGCGACTGCTCATTTACGTAGTGGAGCCGAACAATCACGACACTTCGCGCGTTATCCAGGTGCCGTTGAATTGACCGCAGAGATTGCCTCGGCAGCGGCTTTCGATCTCGCGTTGGTGGCACCTAAGTTGCCGCCTTATCCATGCCCCGATGGTCTTGATGAAATGCAGTTTCTTCGCCAACTCACTGAAGTTGGCGCAACCCGCCGCTATGGAGAGCGCCCTCACGCGGGTGAAGATCTGAGCATCAGAGCGCGCGCCTGGCGCACCATTGATCATGAACTTGCAGTTGTTGAACAACTCGGCTTTGCTGGTTATTTTCTAGTCGTTTGGGACATCGTGCAGTTTTGTTTGCAAGCCGATATCTATTGTCAAGGTCGCGGAAGTGCCGCCAATAGCGCAGTGTGTTATTCGTTGGGTATCACTAAGGCTGATGCGGTGTCCTTGGGCTTACTATTTGAGCGCTTTCTTTCGCCTGACCGTGATGGTCCACCAGATATTGATCTTGATATTGAGAGTGGTCGTCGTGAAGAGGTCATTCAATATGTTTTTCAACGTTACGGTCGCCATCACACTGCACAAGTAGCCAATGTGATTACATATCGGGCGCGCTCAGCGGTGCGCGATATGGCACGTGCGCTTGGATATGCCCCAGGTCAACAAGATGCATGGGCGAAACAGATTGACATGTGGCGCACTATTCAGACAGATGCCGCCGACACGGGTCCAGATGGTCGCCCAGATCACAATATCCCACCCCTCGTTCTGGAACTTGCCGCTGAAATTGAAGATGCACCACGACATTTGGGCATCCACTCCGGAGGAATGGTGATTTGTGATCGTCCAGTGATTGAAGTATGTCCAGTGGAATGGGGACGAATGAAAGATCGCAGTGTTTTGCAATGGGATAAAGAGGACTGTGCGGCAGCTGGTTTAGTGAAGTTCGATTTACTTGGGCTGGGAATGTTGTCGGCGTTACATGGTGCTGTCGATCTAGTGCAAGAACACAAAGGGGTGACGATTGATTTGGCAACTTTGCCCCAAGACGATGATGTGTACACCATGTTGTGTCGCGCCGACACGGTCGGAGTTTTTCAAATTGAGTCACGCGCGCAAATGGCGACTTTGCCACGACTAAAACCGAGGCGCTTTTATGACCTCGTCGTCGAAGTGGCGCTGATTCGTCCGGGACCGATTCAGGGTGGCTCGGTGCATCCATATATTCGTCGTCGCAACGGGCAAGAAGCAATAACGTATCTACATCCGTTATTAGAAAATAGCCTCGGTAAAACTTTAGGTATCCCGTTATTTCAAGAACAACTGATGCAGATGGCTATAGATGTTGCTGGTTTCACGCCTTCTCAAGCTGATCAGTTGCGTCAGGCAATGGGCTCAAAGCGCAGTCGGAAGCGCATGGCAATGTTGCGCCAGCAACTTTACGATGGTATGGCGCAACGGGGGATTGTTGGCCCTATTGCAGATGAGATCTTTGACAAAATGGCGGCCTTTGCAAGTTATGGATTTCCAGAAAGTCATTCCGTTTCTTTTGCTTACTTGGTCTACTCATCGGCGTGGTTGAAGTTGCATGAGCCAGCATCTTTTTACGCTGGCTTGCTGAATGCTCAGCCGATGGGTTTTTGGAGTCCACACTCTCTAGCCCAAGATGCGCGTCGACACGGAGTAGTAGTGCGTACTCCCGATCTTCTGGCTTCTGGCGCAGATGCAAGATTAGAAGAATGTGCTCAAAGCCACGGAGGTTTCGCAGTGCGATTGGGTATGAGTTCGGTACGCGGTCTCGGTGTCGAGTTGGCGCAAGAGATCGAAAATGAGTGTTCATTGAATGGTAATTATGTGGATGTCGAAGATTTGGTGCGACGGGTTGATGATCTGACATTGTCGCAACTTGAAGCGATGGCGACTGGTGGTTTATTCGGCGAATGTTTCGGTCTTGAGAGACGCTCTGCATTATGGGCTGTAGGTGCTGCTGCTCAATCGCGTCGTGATCGTTTGCCGGGTCTAGCGACCGGCACGCAGGCCCCAACGTTGCCAGGTATGGAGCCAATTGAGATAGCGATAGCTGATATTTGGGCCACGGGTATTTCACCAACTGGGCATCCCACAAAGTTCTTACGCGAACAGCTTCACGAGATGGGAGTAACGCCCGCAGATCAATTACTGATCCTTGAGCAAACCAAGGTGTGGGTCGCTGGTCTAGTGACCCATCGCCAACGACCAGGTACGGCCGAGGGCGTTACCTTTATCAGTCTTGAAGATGAGACTGGACTGATAAATGTCATCGTTTCCGTTGGATGTTGGAAGAGATTTCGCGCCGTGGCTCGTGGGGCTGGAGCACTACTCATTCGCGGACGTTTAGAACGCGTAGAAGGAGTGGTCAATATCATCGCCGAAGTGATCGCCCCGTTAACGGTTCCAGCGACAACCGGTAGCCGAAACTTCAGATAAAACTATTTTGATGCTGAAGGGGAAGTAGTAGCAGCAACTATGCCAAGGGCGATGAACACTGTGCCAGCCACATAGCGCTGAACGAAGGGCAGTGTGCGTCCTTTCAGTAACACTCCCCGTAAAGCACTTGCTGTGAGGGCGTACATACCATCGGTGAGACAGCCAATGAAAACAAAAGTGCTCCCTAAGACAAGGGCTTGGGACCAGGCGGCTCCCTTATCAGCATCAATGAATTGCGGAAGATACGACAAAAAGAACAAAGCGACTTTGGGGTTCAAGGTATTAACAATGATTCCTTGAGTAAATGACCGACGCAGGGAAACAGATGTCGAATCACTGGCGATCTGCCGTGGCTGACGTAGCAATGTTCGAATACCAACAAAGATCAAATAACTTGCACCTAAAAGTTTGACGATATTGAATGCCGTTGCTGACGTTGCGAGGATGGCCGATAGACCAACTGTTGCTGCTATGACGTGAACGAAGTTTCCGAGTTCAAGACCTGCAACTGCTGCAAGCCCAACTTCTCGACCATCCGACACGCTGCGATTGAGGACATAGATAACTGCTGGCCCAGGAATCAGTAAGAGAGCAACCGAGGCAATAGCAAAAGCAATGATGGACTGAAGATCGGGCACGATTTAACTCTAGACCCCGACGTCAATGGGATGAGTAGGCACGCCTTGCTCAACAATGTTTTGTATGTGTTGCAAGAGTTTTGCGGGAGCGAAAGTTGTCTCAGATGCTTGGGCGATTTCGTTGATCTTCCACCAACGCAGTTCAAAGACATATTCGGCGTTGAGAGTTGGCCAATCCAATGTTGGTTGGGGTGCGAAAGTTGATGGCACCTTGACAAGATGAATGTGCTCACGCTGTCCATCCCACAGACCATTGATAAATGGGATTTGGTGCTCTCGAGTCCAAATATGCGGACCGATATCGGCGTGGTGTAAACCGACTTCCTCAACGAGTTCGCGGCGTAATGCGGTGACATGGTCTTCGCCGGGATCAAGACCGCCACCTGGTAAAGCCCAGCGTGTACCAGTGGGAAAATCAAAGCGCACTAAAAGAACTTCGGTCGCTGGGGTGATGATGAGCGCGCGA
The DNA here is from genome assembly GCA_014190215.1 of Actinomycetes bacterium. GTDB lineage: Bacteria > Actinomycetota > Acidimicrobiia > Acidimicrobiales > Ilumatobacteraceae > Casp-actino8. The sequence continues at coordinate 6,622 of BJGB01000118.1, forward strand.
ACTGCTTGACGAATCCGCAGTTCACTCGGTGGGTTGCTCATTGAGTCCATCGTTCATCATGCGGTACATCTCGTAAATGGACTTGCAGTCTTCGCACATCGGTAACTTCTTGGGATCGCGCGATGGAACCCAAACGTGGCCACAGAGGGCTTCTAATGGGGATCCATAAATGCGCGCCTCCATGACCTTGGCTTGGGCGCTCTCTCCAGGTTCAACTTTGACGATATGCGCGCTGATGGGTTCACCAGTTTGCGTGGTTTCGTCAAGACGCGTGTCTAGGTCAGTGGACGATGAGGGGTGGGTGGATGAAAGGCTGGGAGCGGTTGAACTTTGAACCATGACATAAGTCAAGCAGATGCCTACACTCAGTGGTATGCCTGCATACGAC
>BJGB01000119.1 GCA_014190215.1 Actinomycetes bacterium
GAGGGCCCACATTGGTTTGTCGTGTGGATCAGCAAACCAGGTGCTGACATAGGAAAGATTTGGTTTTCCGTACCTGGGCATGCTCATGGCGGACTCCTGACAAGTTGTGTCAGTCATTATGGCACAATTCACTCTCGTGGTCTACATGCAACATCTTGAATAAGTTGAGACGAGTGACTCTCCTTATCGTCGTCCAAAAGTTAGAGCCCCCGATGCTCAAGATGGGGTAAGACTAAATCTGCAAAGCGTTGTGCTTCTTTTTTGTGCGGATACCCAGAAAAAATAAATGCCTCAATACCGAGGGCTTGATACTGGTGGATTTTATCAATCACTTGAGAAGGCGTACCGACAATTGCTGCTCCGCATCCGCTGCGCGCTTTGCCTATACCGGTCCAAAGATACTGCTCAATGAATCCGTCCGATCCCGATGCCTCGCGAAGTTCGGCTTGACGCCTTACGCCAATGCTGTGGCTGTCAAGTGAACGAGAGCGAATTGCCGCCCCAGTTGCCGCATCAACTGCGTAAATCAGGTGTGCGGCTGCATCGCGCGCTTCGGCCTGTGTCTCACGGACAACGACATGAACGCGGTATCCGAATTTTAAGGAGCGACCGTGAGCGGTGGCTCGGCTTCGAAGATCGGTGATGGTATCGGCGATAACATCCTGCGTGTCTGGCCACATCAGATATACATCCGCTCCTGCTGCAGCGGCATCGCGTGCCTCACTGCTGAGACCTCCAAAATAAAATAGGGGAGTTGTTGGAGTCTCCCGACAAATTCTTGGTGCATCTAGATGGAGGGAAAAAAACTGACCATCGATGTCCAAGCGCTCGCCACTCATCAGAGTGCGTAGAGCGCTCATGGTCTCAATGGTGCGGGCGTAACGCTGGGGCCCATCAAGGGATTCACCTGGCATTTCTGAGGAAATGATATTGATTGACAGCCGTCCGTTGAGAATCTGGTTAATTGTGGCCAGTTGTCTGGCAAGTTGCGGTAACCAAACTTCCCCGCAACGCACAGCGGTGAGAAGTTTCATATTTGTGATACTTGGAGCAATGGCGGATGCAAACGCCAGTGTGTCAATGCCGAGGTCATACCCAGAAGGAAGAAGAATGTTGTCAAAACCCGAGTAATGCACTGTGCGCACAATGTCTGAACAGTGCTTCCAACTACTGCGCAAATTTGGCTGAACAACTCCAAGTTGTTCGTAGTCATCATCACACAGCGCGCCGAACCAACTGATTTCACTCATGGCAAAGGTCCCCCATCACTTGCCTGAATAATGTTGTAAAGATCCGTGCGAGATAGTGAAATCTTTGTTGAGCGGGAGAGTTCACCAATGCGCGTGACATTTTGGGTTCCGATGATCGCCACAGGTTGCGCTGGATGAGCGAGAACAAAAGCGATAGCAACAGCAGACCGAGTCACACTTTCGCGTATCGCTAAGTCATCGAGAATAGCTATCAATTCTGATCGGATTCCCACCCCAGTTGCTAGTGCTCCGCCAGCAAGGGGACTCCAAGCGAGGGGCGTGAGAGAAGATTCCTGGCACAGATCAAATGTTCCATCTCGCATTGGGTCAAGATGATTGGCTGAGAATTGTGGCTGAACTGACACCAAACCCTGTTCCATGAAACTGTTCAGCGCTGATATTTGTGAAGGGGTGTAATTGGAGACACCGAATTCGCGTACCAAACCGCGGGAGCGAAGTGATTCAAATGCTGTCGCTATTTCTTGTGGATGGGCGTAGTGGTCAGGTCGATGAATTTGATAGAGATCCACATGATCCACTCCTAAGCGCGATAGCGATGCTTCGCAAGCCTTAATCAAATACCGCGAAGATGAGTCATATGGGACCCCGGGAATGATTCCACCTTTGGTCGCCAGAACAATTTTGTTGCGCAGTCCAGGCATCGCAGCAAGAACCCGACCAAGGGCCTCTTCACATGCGCCAAAGTGGGTGCCACCCCAATCAAGCCCATACACGTCGGCGTTGTCAACGAGGTTCATGCCGGTATCAATAGCCGCTGAAATGACCCGAGAGTTGGCAGAATCAGAACCCGTCAGTCGCCAGCAACCAAAAGAGAGGGGTCCTACTTGACCGAGCGATCCGAGTGTGCGGGGAGTTGACGGTTCACGGGCCTCGTTCATTTTGAGAATCCTATTTGGCAATACGTGAAGCGCGAATGAGCGCACGTTGAGCCGATCGTAGGGATCGGTCAGCTTCGTGAATGGCGGCCAGCAGGTCATCGTGCTTACCACCCAGGTTGGCCTGACCTAAATCGGCAACTCGCTGGCGGTAGCGATCGGTTCCTTCAGCGATAACGGCTAATTCGGCGGCGATAGTTGATAGATCTGCAGTGGTCACCCCGTCACCATATGTCACACGGTGGTGCTGAGTGGAAACCTACCCGATAGTGAACTACCGACTTGGGTAGCCTTGAGTCCTGTGACCCGGTTGCCCGTACGAGACGATTTATCTGCCCTCGAGGGCTACCACTCGCCCCAAGTGGAGGTCCGTGTGCGTCTCAACACCAATGAAGCGCCAGTTGCTCCGCCACAAGCCTTCCGCGAGGCCTACGCGGCAGCTATTTCTGACATTGAGTGGCATCGCTATCCCGATCGGGCGGCATCTGGATTGCGGTCTGCGATTGCCGATCTGCACGGCGTGTCTCCAGAGATGGTGTTTGTCGCCAACGGCAGCAACGAGGTCTTACAAACAGTGCTTTTGACATTCGCTGGTCCTGGGCGTTCCGTGGCCACATTTGAGCCGACGTATCAATTGCATAGTCACATTGCACGCATCACTGGCGCAACCGTGATTGAAGGTGAACGTAGTACTGACTTTTCACTTGATGTCAACGAAGTTCGTCGTGTGATCAATGAGTTCCAACCGCACGTGACATTTTTGTGTTCCCCAAATAATCCAACAGGTGGGGTCGACTCACCTGAACTGGTTGCTGAGGTCTTGGCGTTGAGCACAGGGCTAGTCGTCGTCGATGAGGCTTACGGGCAATTCGCCCCATGGAGTGCCTTGGAACTGATCAACGAAGAGACACCACTCGTCGTAACGCGCACATTCTCTAAGACATGGAGCATGGCTGCGGCGCGTCTGGGATATTTGATTGGTCCACGTTGGTTGGTAGCCGAACTTGACAAAGTTGTCTTGCCGTATCACCTTGATACAGCGAAGCAGATTGCTGGCACTCTGGCGGTGCAGTTTCAGGGCGATATGGAAGAACGGGTGCGAACAATCGTGGCGGAACGTCAACGCCTGGTGAATGCTCTAGCGTCGCTTGACGTGGATGTTTTTGAGAGTGGAGCAAACTTTATTTTGATGCGCCCACGCTCAAAAAGCGGTCGAACAGTGTGGCAAGGTTTGCTTGACCGCAGCGTTTTAATACGAGATTGCTCAAGTTGGCCCAGACTTGCTGATTGCCTGCGAGTCACCATTGGTACGGCGGAACAAGATGATATTTTTCTCAATGCCCTAACGGAGGTTTTATCATGAGTCGAATTGCTAATCGTTCGCGAACAACGGCGGAAACGTCAATTGAGTTATCAGTCAATCTTGATGGCTCGGGTCAGTGTGATGTCAGTACTGGCATTCCGTTTTATGACCACATGTTGTCTCAAGTGGGCAAACACGGTGGATTTGATTTGCGTATTGCAGCCAAGGGTGATCTACATATTGATACTCATCACACCATCGAGGATGTAGCGATTACCTTGGGCGAAGCGATACGCGAGGCTCTTGGCGACAAGTCCGGCGTACGCCGTTTTGCAAGTGGTCTCTATCCACTCGACGAAGCTCTTGTTGAAATCGCTTTGGATCTCTCTGGTCGTCCATTTGTCGTCTGGGATGTGCCTCTTCCAGAGTGCCTGCCACTTGGGAATCCTGCGTTTGATCCACAATTGGCGGAGCATGCCATCAGTTCGCTGGCCATGTCTGCTGGAGTCACATTGCACGTCACTTTGAAGCATGGCCACAATGTGCATCACATCATTGAGGCAGCGTTCAAAGGTCTCGGTCGTTGCTTGCGCGATGCGGTACGTATTGAGGGATCTGAAGTGCCATCAACGAAAGGCGTTCTGTGACGGCACCTGTTATTGCTGTATTGGATTACGGCATTGGCAATCTGCGTTCTGCAGAAAAAGCTTTGCAAAAAGTCGGTGCCGACGCTCATCTGACTTGTGATCCAGATTTCGTGGCGACTGCGGACGCAGTCGTGCTGCCAGGAGTGGGTGCTTTCGGAGCATGTATGTCCGCATTGCGGGCCGCAGGGCTGGAAAAAGTCGTGCACCAAGCCGTTGATTCTGGTCGCCCTTTCCTCGGCATTTGTGTTGGTATGCAGATGCTCTTTACAGGGAGTGAAGAGAATCTTGAGGCACGAGGCTTGGACATCATTTCTGGCATGGTCACATGGATCCCACCCGGGGTCAAACGACCACAGATGCAATGGAACAAGTTGAATTTTGAACATCCAAAAGATCCAATGTTCTCAGGTCCATTGCTCTCACAATCTGTTGATGGTTCATGGGTCTATTTTGTGCACTCGTTGCACGGTGTCCCCAATGATGACAAGGTGATTGCCGCTACCTGTGAATACGGAGGCACGCTGAATGCTGCGTTTCGACTCGGCAATGTTTTCGCTACGCAATTTCATCCCGAGAAATCTGGTGCCAGCGGTCTTGCGTTGCTGGACAACTTTGTGAAAGCCGCGGGCAAGTCATGACTGTTGAGTTGTACCCAGCGATTGATCTTCGCGGCGGTCAGGTCGTGCGACTTTTACAAGGCGACTATGCCCGAGAAACTGTGTATGGCGATGATCCAGTTGCTGTGGCACTGTCTTTCGTCGAGGCTGGAGCAACTTGGATTCATATTGTGGACCTTGACGCGGCGCGAACGGGTGAAGCCATCAATCGTCGCGTCGTGGCGGATGTAGCGCGTGCGGTGGGTGATCGTGCGGCAGTACAAACCGGCGGAGGCGTGCGCTCTTTAAGTGACGCTCAGGCCTTAAGTGATGCTGGTGTAGCGCGTGTGGTGATGGGTTCGGCGGCCGTCGCCGATCCAAGTTTGGTTGAAGAGGCAGCAAAAATTGTTGCCGTGGCAGTTGGCCTCGATCACCGTGGTGGCGAGATTGCAGTTCACGGTTGGACGCAAGACTCTGGTGTGCAACTCAACGATGCCTTGTCGTGGTTTCCATCAGCATCGGCTTTCGTGATTACGGACATCTCGCGCGATGGCATGTTGCAGGGTCCCGATGTGGACGGACTGCGTGCTGCCGCATTGGCGACCACCATTCCCGTGATCGCTAGTGGTGGCGTGGCTTCGCTTGACGATGTTCGGGCATTGAGCGACATTCAAACTTTGGCGGGGGTCATCACTGGCAAGGCCTTGTACGAAGGTCGTTTTAGTGTTGCGGAGGCGATTTCAGTGTTGCGTCATGCGAACGGAATGTCATGAAGGTGGCGCGCGTTATTCCTTGTCTTGATGTGACGAACGGTCGCGTCGTGAAGGGAACCAATTTCGTCAATCTGCGCGATGCTGGGGATCCTGTCGAGTTAGCTGCGCAGTATGACGCCGAAGGCGCCGATGAACTTGTCTTTCTTGACATCACGGCGTCGAGCGATGGTCGTGCAACCATGGTTGATGTCATTTCGCGAACTGCCGAACAAGTTTTTATTCCCTTCACTGTTGGTGGCGGTATTCGCAGTGTTGAAGATGCCCGACGAATGTTGCGTGCCGGTGCGGACAAGGTAAGTGTCAATACCTCTGCGGTCGAAAACCCCCAGTTGATCGCCGAAATCGCCAGTGAGTTTGGTTCACAGTGCGTGGTGTGCGCGGTTGATGCCAAGAGTCGGTCCGATGGTTCTGCGGGCTATGAAGTGTTTTTGCACGGTGGGCGAACACCCACTGGGATTGACGTCGTCGAGTGGGTCACCCGCGCGTGCGCTCTCGGAGCGGGTGAAATACTCTTGACCTCGATGGACCGTGATGGCACCAAAGAGGGATTTGATCTTGAGATCACGCGCCGTGTGAGTGATGCCGTGGGAGTTCCTGTTATCGCCTCTGGGGGAGTGGGAACACTCGAACATCTTGTCGACGGCATTGTCATCGGTGGTGCTGATGCAGTTTTGGCGGCATCAATTTTTCACTTTGGTGAGTTCACTGTGGCTCAAGCGAAACAATGCATGATTGAGGCAGGAATCATCGTTCGGCCAGCACATTGAATCAGCCTCTATTCGCTCACGAGGCCGTGATAGTGATTGATGGGGGACTCTCAACAGCGCTTGAGTTACTGGGGGCTGATGTGTCTGGATCGCTGTGGACAGCACAGACTGTCGTCGACAACCCAGCACTTTTGGAGCGTGCACATCGATCGTTCGTTGAAGCAGGTTCACAGATCATCGCCACCGCTAGTTACCAATGTGGACAGAGTCAATTTGAATCCTGTGGTCTGACTCCAGTGCAATCTCGTCAAGCGTTGCTCGACACAACTTTGATTGCTCGACGTGCCGTGGCTGGGACAAACACATTGGTAGCAGCATCCATCGGACCATTTGGGGCGTGCTTGGCTGACGGCAGCGAATACACGGGCCGTTATGACGTTGAGTGGTCTGACGTTGAGGATTATCACCGTCATAAGTTGAACATTCTTGTTGACTCTGGGGCTGACCTGATCGCTGTGGAAACAATCCCCTTGGCTGATGAAGCTCGGTTGATTGCTGAGATTCTTCAGGAGTGTGGATCCCCGCCCGCATGGTTCAGTTTCGGTTTCGCTGATAGCGCTCTGACTTATGGAGGCGACACAGTGGCAGCAGCGGTGATGAGTGTCGTGGGTTATGACAACCTGATTGGTGTAGGGATCAATTGCACTCGGCCCGACTACGTTGAGGGACTTTTGTTGGCCATGGGACAACTAGCCCCCACCACAGCCTTTGTGGTTTATCCCA
>BJGB01000120.1 GCA_014190215.1 Actinomycetes bacterium
GTGTTCCGGCGTTGAAGTTGCAGAATCCTTCGTGCATCACAGTTGTCCCAGAAGCGAGGTGGGCGCCTAAGCGCACGCGGTCTGCATCGGCGATGCGCACACCAGAAGGCACAACGTAATCGGTCATTCGTGGAAATTTGTCAACTCCATGAACGGTCAAAATTCGCCCGCTGCAGCGTTCATCCCAACGAACTTGGTCAATGCTTTCTGGGAGAATTGGCCCAAGGTTGGTCCATGCCACATTGGTCAACAAACCGAATGCTCCGTCTAAGTTGAGCGTGCGCGGTAGGGCCAAGCGATGTGACAGCAGGTGTAATCGCAAATACACATCTGTGGCGCTCAGCGGAGCAGTATCTGTATCAATGACAATTGACGCTTGCGTCACTCGCACGCCACGCAGTGCGTGATGTTGATCGTCAACAGTGTCTTGAATCGCAGTCGCTGTTTCACCCCAACCAAGTTCATAGAACCAGGCATCAAGAATCGTGCCATCGTTACTTGAACCGTTGTCGACTTGGGTGACTAGTGCGTGACCCCATGCTGCGGGCATAGCAAACTCCTTCAGTGGTGAAACTAGAACGCTTCTGGACGAAGCGTGGGGAACAAAATCACTTCTTTGATTGACGATACGCCTGCTAGCAACATTGCTACTCGATCCATGCCGACGCCGAGACCGCCCGTTGGTGGCAATCCAAATTCAAGAGCCCGCAAATAGTCTTCGTCAACGGTTCCGCGCTCCACATCGCCGGCATCTTTTGCCGCTTGCTCATCTTCAAAGCGCATTCGTTGCTCAACTGGATCGTTCAGCTCGCTGTAGCCATTGGCTAGTTCACGGGCTCCAACGAATAATTCAAATCGTTCGGTGATGAAGGGGTCATTACGGTCAGCGCGCGCCAATGGTGAAATCTCAACGGGGTGACCAGTGACGAAGGTGGGACGAATCAAAGAGGATTCAGCGGTGAACTCAAAAATCTCTTCAATCATCTTTCCTGAACCCCATCGCTTGTCGTAGCGCACGCCCACCTTGTCGGCCAACGCTCGTAACGACTCGACTGGTTGCGAAGGATGTGTCTCGACTCCCGTTTTCTCGGCGATGAGTTCAATCATGCTCGCCCGTCGCCACGGCTCGGCGAGGTCCACAGTGTGCACCACGCCTTCCGGATCGGCGATTCCCACGATTGTTGTACCGATGGCATCACGCGCTGCCTGCACGATGAGTTCCTCACAAATCGCCATCACCTCGCTGTAGTCACCAAAGGCTTGATAGAGCTCCATCATCGTGAACTCGGGATTGTGACGGGTACTGATTCCCTCATTGCGGAACACACGACCAATTTCATAGACACGTTCCATGCCACCCACAATGAGGCGCTTGAGGTGAAGTTCAAGGGCGATGCGCAAGTACAACTGCATATCAAGCGAGTTGTGATGAGTGAGGAACGGCCGTGCATGCGCTCCACCAGCCTCAACATGCAATACGGGTGTCTCAACTTCGATGAACTCTTTTGCGGCCAAAGTGCGACGGAAACTTGAGATCACTGCATGGCGTACTTGAAAGGCTCGTCGAGCATCTTCATTGACGATGAGGTCGGTGTAACGCTGACGAAAACGTGTGTCAGTGTCGGTGAGACCTGTCCACTTATTGGGTAGGGGTCGTACAGCCTTAGATAACAATTCAAGGCGTGAAACTTTGATGGATAACTCACCTTTGCGAGTGGTCATGACAATGCCGTGAACACCCACCCAGTCACCTAGGTCGAGATTGGCAACGTCGGCGAAACCCTCGTCACCGATGACGGCTTTGGAGACAAACAACTGAATATCAGATGAGCGATCACGCACAGTTCCGAAAATGAGTTTGCCCTGCTCGCGCTTGAGCATGATGCGACCGGCGATGGAAACATTGGCTTCGGTTTCAGAACCTGGTTCAAGGTGACCCCATTGAGCGCGAAGTTCAGCCAACGTGTGGGATCGGTCAAAACGGTAAGGGTAAGGATTGACCCCCTTGGCACGCATTTCATCCAGTTGGGCCAGACGTCGACTTTTCTCTGCTTGAAGTCCACTTCCCGTTAGTTCAGGGACATCATTGTCGACGGTTTCGGACTCAGGCTTCGGATTTGACGCATCACTCACAGGACGACTTTACAAGCAGGCACGGTGTGTGACGGACTTCTTTAGCATCTATGGAAGTTTTTAGATCGGGTTGTGTTGGTCCTCACTCTCAGGCTGAGAGATAGTCTCAGATCATGGCTGTTCGCTTCTTGATTATTGGTGGTGGCCCCGCAGGCAATACCGCCGCCACTTACGCTGCTCGTCTCGGCGCTGAAGTGACCATCGTTGAGCGTGAGATCATTGGCGGAGCAGCCCATCTCTGGGACTGCATTCCCTCTAAGACAATGATTGCCACTGGAGGAGCGATGGCCTTTGGTCGCCGCTCAAGTGGTATGGGTCTTGAAGAAATGCGACCTGAAGTTGACGTAGATGCACTCACGGATCGCATTGAAGACATCAAGGATCATCTTTCACAGAGCATGGCTAATCTCTTGCGCAGCCAAGGGGTTCGCCTGATCACTGGATCAGCGCGTTTCATGTCTGCGCATTCAGTATCGGTCACAACGAGCGACAACGGTGTAGAAGTCATTGAGTTTGACGCCGTATTGATTGCCACGGGTTCACGCCCACGCATTCCGCAATGGGTGACACCCGACGGTGAGCGGATTCTTACAACCCGTGATTGCTACCCACCCAAGGTTTTTCCTTCAAGCGTGTGCATCATTGGCTCGGGCGTGACCGGTGTGGAGTTCGTGCACATGTTTCAGTCATTCGGAGCAAAGGTTTCATTAGTGGTTAGTCGCCAACAAGTGTTACCTGGCAAGGATCCAGAAGTGGCCGCTGTCTTGGAGGATGATTTTTTACGGCGCGGCGTCTCGTTACTCAAGGGCGCACGAGCCGAATCAATTTCCCGAGAGGGTGATGAAGTAGTCGTCAAGTGTGATGATGGGCGCCAAGTGCGTTCAAGTCACGCGGTGTTGACGATCGGTTCGGTTCCTAATAGTGATGGACTCGATCTGGATGCTGCCGGCGTACACATGGATGGTGGCGGCTACATCCCGATCAATCACCACTGCGTGACCAATGTTGAACACATTTATGCTGCAGGTGATGTGAGCGGCAAATTGCCGTTGTCATCGGTGGCTTCGATGCAGGGTCGTAAAGTTGCCGAGCATGTCATGGGCTTACACACTCGTGACCATCGCCATCTCGATTACGACAAGGCGGCCTCAGCGATCTTTACTGAGCCCGAAATCGCCGATGTTGGTCTTGCCGAAGCCGAGGCCTTCGCTCATGGTCGAAAAATTCGTGTCACCAAGGTGCCGTTCTCGGCAACTCCGAAAGCCCTGATTAATAATGATGCGCGTGGCTTTGTGAAAATTATTTCCGATCCCGCAACTGGCGAGGTTCTAGGTGGTTCAATCGTCGGGCGCCATGCCGCTGAATTGATCAGCGTGATTGCTTTGGCAGTGACTGCCAATTTGCGTGTGACAGATATCGTGGAGAGTCTTTTAGTGCACCCAGCGTTAGCAGAAGCCCTTGCCGAAGCAGCAGAATGAACAACTATGAGTGATTTCGCACCCCCAGAAATTGTGTCGCGCCAACCAGACGAGATTGCCAGTATTGGCAAACGCGCCCTGGCACAAATTCTCGATACTTTCGTTGTTGGTATACCAACATTTCTCTTCACTCTCGCCCTCGGGTTCAACCTCACCGATGAGAATTTGTCAGACAGAGAACTGCTGTTTGTAACTGTCTTGTTTATCGGAGCGACCTTGATGTACAACATTGCTGGTATTGCCGTCTGGGGCGCAACTGTGGGCAAACGTGTCGTTGGCTTGAAAGTCATCAACCGCGTTGATGGAGGTCCGGTGTCATTGAGTTATGCCGCTGTGCGAGCATTAATACCAACGGCAGTACAACTTGTCCCGGCGATTGGTCCTGGTTTGGCGTTGGTTGTTTATTTACGAGCGCTTTTTCACCCATTGCGTCAAGGGTTGCACGACTCTGCTGCGGGCACGATCGTGGTTAAACGCTGAGTCTTTAGCGAGTTTGAGTGAACCCACCCGTGGGTTCGGTGTACAGCGAGTGAATATCAAATCCATCATCGCAACAATCCTCAACGGCGTGCATGAAAGCCTCGGTCAGCACTGCGGCATCACTTTGCGTTTCACGTTTTCCGCGTCGTGCTGAGCGATATGACAGCACGATGGGCTGGAGAGGGGCTTCATCTCGTACTCGGTGGATCAGCATCGTGGCTCGTTCTTGCCAACGACGCAATGACTCGTCGGTGATTGACTGATCAGTTGCTAGATCAGACCTGAACATGATTCCGATGAGGTCAATGGCTCCCGCAAGGTCATCCAGTTCGCGGTCAGCACGACCAGGGATCACAACACTTCCGTCGCGAAGTCCACGCAAGAATGTCTTCCAGCGTAAATGGTCCTCGCGTTGAGCGCGCTCGGATGCTTCGGGGGAATCGTCAGTCGGTCTGACCATACGCACACCGAATGATCCAGCGATGGGAGGTCCACCGCGCAGAATGCGCCACGCATCGCGCCAAGCCACAACCATGGTGTCAACCATCTCGCCGTGACGTTGACCATCATCGGTTTCTTTGCGCGCCGCAAAGCCAATCGGGTCATTGATGGGAAACCATCCGGCTACACGATCACCAAATGAATCGCCCATCAGTTCCACGAAGCGGGGCCAATGTTTGCCAGCTGATTTCGGGTCGCTGAAACCGCGCTCATCATCAAACCAATGTGGTAATTCGCTCTCTAACAGTGAGGCCCAAACACCAATGCCGTGTTTTTTGGCGGCATTGATCACATTGCTGTACCACTCGGCCCATTCGTGACTGAATCCGCCAGCGCGAGGCTGCAAGCGCCCCCAGTCGAAGCCCAATCGAAGTTGCGTGACACCTTCGGCTGCGTATTGATCGAGCATCTCATCAAAGTTGAGATGAAAAGCACCATGGCCATCGGCCTGCAATGCGATCTCGGCGGGCAAATAGATGCCCTTCATTGGATTGCTCATCTAGGCACTGAAAAGTAAATCAGGTGACGAACGGGGAACGCGTCCACAGTTCGCCTGTGTCATTGATGCCGCTGAGTGTCGTTTGAGAAGTGAGAGCAACAACTTCCACTTCGCCTAAGCCTCGCAAGGTCACGTTGTCGTGATTATTTTCCGAGACGCCCTTAGGGAGACGGCGCAGATCGGCGCGAGCCATCAGGACTTCGTTGTGTTCGGCGGCGTCACACAGGCGTGACGCTAAGTTCACCGAAGTGCCGATGTAATCCTCGCCCTGAAACATCAAAACCTCGCCGGTCGCCAGACCCACGCGAACCGTGAGTGGTTGGCAGACATCTTCGCAACGTTTTTGCATGTCAAGAGAAAACCCGATCGCCATGTCCTGCTCAACAGCCACAATCATGCAGCCATCACCCAGCCATTTGTCGACTCGGATGCCCCAAGAAGCCGCGACATCACGCACTTCTGCTCGAAATTTGGTCAAAATGTTGCCTGCAGAAGTGTCGCCGTTGTCGGCGGTGTACTTGGTGAACCCTGAGAGGTCAACAAAAACGAAGGTGCGCTCAACTTTCATGATTGCCATCAGGCTACCTGCTCGGCTCAACGGGTCACGGTCGGGTTTTGGGGACTAGCGTTGAGGTATGACAGGTCGTTACACCTATTCCCGCTGGGATGGCACTCAAACAGGTTTTGATCTAGAAGCCAGCGACTTATTTGACGAAATGTCCGATGATCTGTTGCAAAATGGCGATCTACGGGGGGCTTTGCGTCGCCTGATGGAGCGTGGGGCCACAGATCCAAATGGTGAGCGGATGCAGGGCCTGCGCGAGATGCGCCAGAAATTGCGTGAGGCCCGCCAAGAACTCTTGGAGAAGGGGGACCCGAATGGGGTCTTCCAGGAGATTGCCGATGCCCTCGACGACATCATTGACGAGGAGCGTCACGCCGTTGAGCAGTCGGTCATGGACGCCGAGAAAAGCGGCGATGAGCGGCGGGCTGAGAACGCTCGCAATGCCGCAATGGATCGCAACTTCCGCATGGATATGTTGCCCGATGACCTCGCAGGCAAGGTGCGCGAATTGCAGTCGTACGACTTTGAGTCTGCTGAAGCGCAGCAACGTTTTGAAGAACTGATGGACAAGCTGCGCGATCAGTTGATGCAACAGAACTTTGAAAAGGTTTCCTCGGCGATGAAGAATACCTCGCCCGAGGACATGCAGCGCATGAAAGAAATGATGAAGGCGCTCAACGAAATGATCGAGCGTCACAACAACGGTGAAGACGAGAAGTTTGACGAGTTCATGCAACAGCACGGCGAGTTCTTCCCGGAGAACCCACAGACTTTTGATGAACTCATGGAACAGATTGCCAAGCAGATGCAGGCCGCGCAAGACATGCTGAACTCGATGTCGCCTGAGCAGCGTGCGCAACTACAAGAGTTATCGCAAATGCTGATGCAAGATTCGGACATGCAAGACGAAATGAATCAGTTGTCGCAAAACATGATGCAGATGTTCCCAGGTCTCGGTCAAGGTGAAGGATACGAAATGCAAGGTCAAGATCCAATGGGTTTTGATCAGGCGATGCAAACAATGAAAGACCTTGCTGAACTTGATCGCCTTGAGCAGTTGATGAATAATCCAGCCTCTCCCCAACAGTTGGCTGAAGCCGACATGGATCGCGTACGCGAATTGATGGGCG
>BJGB01000121.1 GCA_014190215.1 Actinomycetes bacterium
ACCGATATTTTTGGGTTGAGTTGGGCGAATGCTCATCAAGAAGCAGGCAAATGGGAACACGTCATGAGTAACGAAGTTGAAGTGGCTATCAACCGTGTTCTGGGTGGACCCACAACTTGCCCTCATGGAAATCCGATTCCAGGTTCCAGTTATATTGATCCCCACGCCGTGCCGCTATCGCAATTGCAATCTGGATCCGATTTCACTGTCTCACGAATTCCTGAAGAACTTGAATTCGCACCTGGTTTATTAGATTTCCTCCAGGAATCATTCATGCTCCCCGGTCGTCGAGGTCACATTACATCGCTGCAAAATGACGGGTCTATTTCCGTAGAAATAGAAGGACGCGTCATTGGTGTGAGCGCATTTGCCTCTGCACGTATCCTCGTGACATCCTGATTAGGTAGTGATGAAACGTTCTTCAATGATCTGTTTAACGGTGAGTATCGCCTTATTCACCTCATGTAGCGCAACAACTTTTGATAGCACCATCACGACACCTTTGACACCCGAGCAGACCGTGCCAGCGCCTACTCCTACTGGCACTCTGAATGAGTTAATGCCGCAACTTGTGACTGTGATGACCACTCTGTCTTCCTATATCGGTCCCAACAAAAGTGGCAAAACTCAATCAGGTAAAACAGAGCAGCTCGACCTGATCAATGCACTATGGTCAGCGATTGAAACCGACCTGATCATCACAGATCCCAGCACTGCTGAGTCACTTGGTCGAATGGTAAATCTCTCGACGCTCGCCGTCACCGCTAATCGCCCTGCAGATGCCGATAAGGCAGCAAAATTCGCCGGAGAAGTCGTCGCCTATTTTCTCAACAAATAGAGATTGAGTCCTAGAGCATCGCATCTGGTAGCGCGCGAGCGTGAACAACAGTCAAGCGTTGCGTTGCGCGAGTCAATGCCACATACAAAGAGCGCATGCCCTGAATTTCAGCCTCAACGATGTCTGCCGGTTCGACGACAACGACCCCGTCAAGTTCAAGACCCTTGACCACGCTGACCGGGACAATGGTGACGCTCTGATCAAGGGCAGTAGTAGAAGCTCGCCCATGAGTCAAAGCGGCCTCACTAAATCTGCGCGACACTTCATCGGCCATACGGTCGGGAACCACAACTGCCACATTGCCCCCATTGACTAGTGCAACCATTTCGCGGGTACGAGAAATGATTTCTTCAATGAGTAGCGAGGGCTCGGAGACTGAGGCAATTGTCGGACCGGCGACACCCTCGCGCACCGCGCGTGGAGCACGAAGCCCAGGGTTGGCCGCTTCCATAACACGATTTGCCAACTCCATGATCTGACCCGGAATGCGATAGCCAACCGACAGACCAATAATCCGACTTGGCTTCATGTCAGGCAAATGGTCAAGAACGTCTTCCCACGTTTTTGGAGCATGGGCCCCAGTGGCTTGTGCCAGATCTCCGACGACGGTCATTGAACCCGACAGCGAACGGCGTGTCACCATCGCCAACTGCATGGGCGTGAGATCTTGCACTTCATCAATCACGATGTGCCCATAGGTTGGTATCTCATCAAGTTCGTCAATCTGACCGTTCTTGCCAGGAATAGGTCCGAGGTGAACTCGTGCTTCATCCAGCAAAGCCGCGTCCGCAGAAGTCCAGCGAACCTCAGACAATTCATCTGACCTTTGGCGATACAAGAGTTCAATGTCTTCGGGTTCAAGATATTTCTGACCTGCTAATTTCAACAACGCCCGTGAGCCAAAAAGATCGTGTAACAACTGCGCGGGCGTGAGCACGGGCCACATTCGTTCCATGGCCAAACGAACATCGGGATCGCGCCGCAGTGCCTCGCGAACTTGCGAAGCGGTGTCATCACCATCGCGCCATGTGGCAGCAAGAGCTCCCCATATTTCATTTTCAATCCATTTTCGACCAGAGTTATGGCGACGAAAGCGACGACGAGCATTTTTTATCATGCGTTCTGTCTCTTGTGCTCTCAGATGTACGTATCCACTTCGATACGGCAGTACCAAGTCTTCGCGCAGAGGACGCTGACGATCGCGCACAGCCTTTTCAATGACTTCAGACATTCTCTCGTCGCCTTTGATGCGCGCCGTTTCGTGGGAGTCAGGCTCTCCATGAGACATCGTCACCCAGGTCACATCTCTGACGAGGTCCTGCAAAATCACCTGTTCAATACCTGCCTCGCCAAGCGACGGCAGTACACGTTCGATGTAACGCAAAAATACGCGGTTTGGACCAATCACTAAAACCCCTTGATCCTCAAGAGGAAAACGATTCGTATACAACAAGTAAGCAGCCCGGTGCAGTGCCACGACAGTTTTACCGGTACCTGGTCCACCTTGAACAACGAGTACTCCACTTTGCGGAGAACGAATAATTTCATCCTGCTCAGCCTGAATCGTGGCCACAATATCTCCGAGTTGCCCTGAGCGCCCTCTTTCAATGGAGGCCAACAAAGTGCTGTATCCGCGCAGTCCGGTTTCGGCTTGCGTCACCGAACCCGAACCATCAAGACCATCATCATGTCCGATGCCAAGATGTCCTTCGCCGAAGAGTTCGTCTTCAATCCCCAATAATTTGTTGGACTCCACAATGAAATGCCGACGACGCGCCAAGTTCATTGACTGTCGCCCAGTAGCACGGTAAAAAGGTTCCGCTATCGGCGCCCGCCAGTCAACGACGACGGGTTGATGTTGTTCATCGGAGACAGCGAGGCGACCAATATGAAAACTTTCGAGCTCTTCATTTTCAAAACGATCAATGCGACCAAACACTAAGGCAGCATCTCCTAGGTCAAGTTCAGTCAGTCGTTTTACCAGGGCATCATCAATGGCGTTGCGTTCAAAACGATTTTGGAACGTACCACCAATGCCAGATTCGGTGAGATTCCTCATTTTCAAGGCATCCTCTCGACTCCGCGCCAGACACATGTAGGCGTGATCGATGTAGGCCTGCTCATCGTTGAAGTCTGGGTGTTGTGCGGTCATAGAATGCTGCGTCGCCTCATCTTGAAATACTGAACCCATAATTTCGGGCTTTCGGTACTCTACCTGCGGTGACTAAATGCCTCCTCACTTCTCGCAACGGAAACGATGAACAGTGTGACAAAACCCGACTTTGGCCCCAAAGGAAGCACCCCAGCCATACTTCTGTTGGAAAAAGAGGGCATTTCTTTTCAGATCGCCTCCTTTAGTCATGAAGTCGCCTTTGGAGACCACGGCTACGGCAAGGCTGCCGCCATGGCTTTGGGCGTGGCAGAAGAACGCGTCTTCAAGACTTTGTTGGTAGCTCTGCAGGGGGGTCGCAACACCCACGGTGTCGGCATCGTTCCCGTGTCTGGTTTGTTATCGCTCAAAGCGATGGCCAGCGCTCTCGGCGCGAAGAAGGCTGAGATGCTTGATCCAACGGCTGCAGAGAGAATGACTGGTTACGTCGTGGGAGGTATTAGCCCATTCGCGCAACGTAAAAAATTGCCCACAGTCATTGACCAAACGGCTTTGCGTTATGACAGCATCTTCGTTTCAGCTGGGAAACGTGGACTCGATATCGAGATCAACGGCCACGATCTCGTGCGAGTACTTTCGGCGACTATCGCTGATATCTCTCAATCGTCCCCATGAGGTTGCATCGGTTTACCCGCGCTTGAGCACCGGTCATACATGGGGGACTGAAATTGTTGCAGGCCGCCATTTGGCGACTGGCAACACATGCAATCAGAAACTGATCAGTCAACGGCGCGGACATCGCGGGCTTCATCGCCCTTGCGTCCGGGACCGACGTCGAATTCTACCTTCTGACCCTCTTGGAGGGTTTTGAAGCCAGAAGACTGGATCTGTGAGAAGTGCACGAACACATCAGGACCGTCTTCACGGGAGATGAATCCATAACCTTTTTCTGCATTAAAAAACTTCACTGTGCCTAGAGCCACGGTGGTACTCATTTCTCTCTTCAATCGGACACTGTGCCCGAAGACTTACTACCCTACGCCCTCAGAAGCGGGTTTGGACAAAGTTTTTCAGAACGATGATCTTCTGGGCTCCCATCATGTGCCCCTAGGGGTGATTTGGCGATACTCTCGCCACATGCGATCCAACCCAGAACCGTCTTTGCTGCCCAGCGAATACGCCTTCAGCCATCAGATTCGGGTTCGATTTTCTGAAACTGATGCCATGGGAATCGTGCATCACAGCAGGTATCTGCCCTATCTCGAGGAAACTCGGGTGGAATATCTGCGTTTCATAGGTCAGTCGTATGCCGATTCACGGGAGAACCTGGGTGATTCGGCGGTACTTGAGGCGAATGTCAAATATCGCCAGTCCCTCAAATTTGACGATCTTCTCACCGTTCATTTAATTTTGGCGGCCACTACAGGGGCCACCTTTACCATCAACTATTTGATCACCGCTAACGACAACATCATCTCCACGGCCCAGACCCAGCATGCCTACATCAATGCTCAAGGACGTCCCCAACGCCTACCCGCTTGGATCAAAGCATTATTCCCAAAGTAGTAGTCAGATGACCGCATAAATAGTGGGGTTACGCTGTGCTCTATGAGCAAGACCATCACCCAAAATGCCACTCCTCCAACGCCCATCATTGATAGTCCGACGGACTGGGTTCGCAAACACATCAACACTTACGTAGCAACCGACGGCGCTGATGGTCACAACTACAAGGGTGTGATGTCAATGTTGCTGACGACTCAAGGTCGTAAAACAGGCGCGTGGAATCGCAGTGCTTTGTTTTACGGTTCAGACGGTGATGACGTCATTTTGATCGCTTCCAATGGTGGCGCGCCAAAACACCCGTTGTGGTACGAAAACCTTGTGCAAAACGCGCAGGTGTGGGTTCAAGTCGGATCCGATAAATATTGGGCCACCGCTATTGTGACGGATCCTCAGGATCCCTTGTCCCAACACTCACGGTTGTGGGCTCTGATGTGCGAAGTTTGGCCGGCCTACAACGAATACCAAGTGACCGCCGACGCTGTTGGTCGAGTCATTCCTCTCGTCATACTGCGACGCAACTAAAACACAACCCCAATCAGACGCGCAGCAGACTCGTTCATAACCAGTTTTAATCGCTCGGCCACACATCGGCGGTTGACAATAGTTGTTCACGAAAATCAGGATGACTGATGGCCGCCAATGCATGGGCGCGTTCGGCGATGGACAGCCCAGCGATTTCTGCGGCACCATATTCGGTAATCACGACATCCACCTGATGACGCGGGGTTGTCACAACACTTCCCTCTGGCATGCGTCCCAATATGCGTGAGATCATTATTCCATTCACAATTGAGGTAGACGGCAAACACAGCAAACTCCGCCCATGAGTAGAGAGTCCAGGACCCGATACGAAGTCTTCATGACCACCAATGCCCGAGAACTGCTTGCCATTAATTGAGTCGGCAATGACTTGACCAGAAAGATCAATAGCCATGGCTCCGTTAATGGAGACCATATTGCGGTTGCGAGATATCACCTCAGGTGAGTTGACGATACCCACAGGCATAAAACGGACATCGTGATTTTCGTGCAACCATGTATAAAGGTCAGGTTCGCCAGCAGCGAATGTGGTCACCGAAAAACCGTCAAACTCGGTCCCCTTGCGATTTGTTACTTTGCCCGCGAGGTGCAGTCGCATCAGACCCGTCGTAAACATCTCGCTATGTACCCCATAGTCACCACCACTTCCAGCAGCTAATTTCGTGGCCACCTGAGTCGGGATCCCCCCAATACCAGTTTGCAATGTGCATCCGTCATGAATGTAGGTGACGGCGATATCAGCGATGTGGCTTTCTGCTTCGCTCGCTGGCACATCGGCGAGATTCAGAGCCACACGATCAGACAGAAGCAAGAAATCAATATCTTCAATACCAATTGAATGTTCATAACTTCCTGCCCCAAAAGTGCGTGGGAAGTTTGGGCTGCACTCAACAATCAACACTCGATCGGGATCACTGATCACACTGTTAATTTCCTTTGTGAACGCACCAGCATGCAATGACAACGAGACTCGTCCATCCACGGGCATTGACGCCGCTAGTGCCAATACTCTCGGCTTGAGATGGGCCAAAGTAGGTTCAAAGCGACGAAAGTCTGCGGGCACAAAATCCACATCTGCCCCAGTATCACGAAGGAATCTTTCTGCGGGTCCGAAAAATCCGCTTTTCAGATGCACGCTCGGGCGCGCAAAAATGGCATATAGGTCTGGTAGCAACGCGCTGAATACTTTGAGATCAGTGAAACGTTCTGGTTCAGTGTCGTTGCCTAAGGAATGTAGAAAAGCACCTGGCGCTCCCGGCCCGAGAGGAACCGCCAAAGTATCAATCGGGCGCATCGCTGCGACTGCTGACTCCATTGACGACCAGTTCATGATGAGACGCTAGCCAACGTAGTGACATTGACAACTGCGGTGCCCGACACAACAATCTCGTCCCCACGCTTAAGCCATACCCCACAGACCAACAATGAATCTTCAACCTCAGTCACCTCACCACCAGCAACAACGAGATCGCCGTCAAATACAGGTCGACCAAATGACACAGTGAGTCGTCGAATTGACGTCGGACCTGCGAAAGCGTGCAACATATTGACGATATAGCTGAGGTTGAGCGGACCTTGATTAATGACACGCCCATCAAGACCCATCTCGCGCGTGGCTTCACGATCCCAATGCACGCGATATGGATCGCGCAAAATAGCGGCCATTGTGTTCATGCGCG
>BJGB01000122.1 GCA_014190215.1 Actinomycetes bacterium
GAGTTGCACGGCATCTCATTCGGCGGTGCCAAGTCCTCGCCGCCGCTCCCCGGCTTTCTGTTCGATATGAACCGCTTCTTTCAGGCATTGCTGTCACGGTTCCTCGGCGAGTATCTCAGCGACCACACCGTGCGCGACGAACATCAACTGCGAGGGATGCTGCAATATGCTCCCGGCTTCAACCCGCGACATCTGCCCGCCCCAATCCCGCGCCCCGACTTCGTGATCGAGCAGCACGGACACGTGGTCACGATCCTCGACGCCAAGTATCGCGACCTGTGGGTGAAGGAACTCCCCCGCGAGATGCTCTACCAACTCGCTCTCTACGCGACATCTCACGCGGGCAAGACGGCGACGATCCTTTACCCCACCACCGATGTCCTCGCGAGAGAAGCTCGGCTCAACGTAAGAGACCCAATGCGCGGCGACCACCTCGCCCAAGTGCGGCTGCGCCCAGTATTGCTCGACCGTTTGGAAGAGCTAGTCCTCGCGAAGCCCACCGCCGCGCACCAACGTTTGTGCCGCGAGTACGCTCGCAACTTGGCTTTCGGTAACGATGATCGAATGCGTTGAGAGCGACTTCCATACCCTCGACAGGCTCGCCATTGAGTCGGCAAGATTGTTCTGCGACGAGCAATCAGAGAACTTGTACCCAATGTGGAATGTAATGAATTGGATGCCTCTGAAAACGAATGTCTTGAGTTTGAATTCGATTCCGTGTCTCGTCGTGCATGGATCGTGCATGAGGACAACATGACATTTCTGAATAAAGACATACTGATTGCGTTCTATTTTCATCGGGGTGACAGTCCCGGCGAAGGAGGCTCAGGTCAAAGTTGGGACAGCAACTTGTTGCCCCAACTTCTTGCGAAGTCGGTCTCAGACATCGGATGCCACGTTCTGACCGATGGAGAGCCGGGGGGATTGCTTGACGAAGTTGCAACGCAGTGTCAGAAGGTAACGCTGGCAAACAGTCATCGTGGACGTGATTACTTCTATGGCGTCATTCCCAAGCCGTGATGCTCACGAAACCACGTCGCCACCAGTCAAGTTGGAGAATCCAACATGGCAGAGTGCATTCGGTTCGTTTGCTCTGGTTGTGGGCACTCCATCGAGGCATGGCCAGACGGCAATCCCTTCTACATTGATGAGGCTGGCAAAAAGAAATACGCATACCATCCCCACCACGATGAGCTTGAAAAGTGCGTAGCGAATGATGAGCCGCACCTGTGTCTGAAATGTGGCAAAGAATCGAAGATCGACTCACGGCTTGATTCTCAGGTTTGCCCCAAATGTGGTTCGGAGAATGTTGTTGATACATTCCATTTGGATGGGGCGAAGTGTCCAAAGTGCAAAGCCGGACATTTCGTCAGTGACAAAGAGTTCTTTTGTGTTTCGTGACCGGGATGATTTGTGGCCTGACTCAAGAGCTTCCCAGCCAAAAGCGGAATGCGTTGGACACGAAACGAATGCAGGCCGTGTGCTTCGTAATGGCAACAGCGATGGAAGGAGTGCCTGATGGGATCAATGGTCGAAGCGAGTTGCGAGTGCGGATACGAAGGGACGTTCCCAATCGGCGGCGGAATGGCAACTTTTCAAGAAGAATGCTCGTTCCCGTGCCTGTGTCGCCAATGCAAGCGAGTTGTTGATGCCAACCTTCTGACTAAACTTGCTTGCCCAACGTGCAGGAGCGAAAACATCACACCTTACGATCAACCGGAACTGTGCGAGCAACAAGGCAGCAATGTCGTGGCCTCTTGGAGCTTCGGCGGGCAGAATGGACGAGAACTTCAACTCACCGATGGTCTCTACTTTTGTCCGTTGTGCGACACTTACCGGCTTAGGTTTTTCGAGGGAGATGTTTGCTGGGACTGAGCACTTTCGACTTTGCTAAACCTCAATCGCAGACACTCATGGAGCACATGAAATGCCCTCAGCACAAGAAGCACTACGTGGCGACCGAGAGCCGTTACCCGAATGGCTCCTCACAGCGAATGAATTCAGACCGGAGGACTTTTTCTCGTCCAACGTGGTCTACTACCCCGGCTCTGGCACTGACGGGCAGGCAACGTCGTCCCGGTCGAGAACCTCGCCGAGTCGTTGCAAGTCGCCTTCGACGCCGGAGCCAAACGCCTGCTGCTGCCGATGGCAAGCGTGAAGGACATCCCAACGATCCCCGGCGAGTTGTTCGCAAAGTTCCAGACCGGGTTCTACGCCGACCCGGTTGATGCAGTGTTCAAGGCGTTGGGTGTACAGTAAGCGAGCGTTCGCTGGTGAACTCCAAAGGTTAAAGGCCATGCCCATTTTTGAAATCACACACGAAGATATCGGTTCGTCGCTCTGACCGATAAAATGCTCTTTTGACGACGACACGCCTATTCGGAGATTTTTCCGTTGAGTTTACGAGAACTTCAGAAACAATTCATCGAGCGTGTTGAGGCCGCAAGCGGTAAGCCAGTGATCCTGCAAAGCGATCCCACGTTTGCCGGTCATGCAACCATCAAGATCGCTTCCAAGGCCCAACCAGCCCATTTGCTCCTCTACAAGCCAGAGCAAGAGGAGGTCTTGCCGTATTTGGTTGCCCATGAGTGTGAGTTCGCACTTAGAACGATCCAAGCCGATCCATCTGCTCAATTCAATCTTGTGTCCAAGCCTAACATGCTCCAAGAAGTGCTTGAGTTGATGCAGCGTCACCACCAAGGCAAAGACGACATTCCAAGTCATGCGGTTCCTGAATTAGCCAAGCGGTTTGGTAACGGACTTGGACTTCAACTTCGATCAATGCCAATCACGATACGAATCGACAAGCAACTGCATGATGCCCATCCAGAACTCTCGGAGTTGCAGCACAAGAGCATTGATCGTCAGCTTCAAGAGAACATGGGTGCATTAAGTCCACGAGCCAAAGTGATTTCACCTGATGCCATCATCAGACCCAATGCGTCAATGAATGCTGCCTTCGCTAAGTTTTTCGCTGGACTTTGGAATGCACCGATTGTCTTTGCACCCTATGTTGCTGCTGGCTATGGAGAGGCTGCATCGGCACTGCTTGCCTATCATGAACTGATTCCAACAGGATCGGTTCATGATCGACAGCTAGTTGACGCCTGGGCCAAGTACACAGGTCTTGATCGTTGGTTTGAAACGGAAAGTCGATAGATGTCGCAAGAATTCTCATTCAAACTTGACTTCGATGACTTTGACCGCTCCTTACTCGGCAATCCAACGCCAGCAGTCGGTTCGGATGATTTTAAGTCCAAGATCACTGACTTCTTTGCCCGACAGTTTATCGGTTTCGGTGGCAAAGCCAGGGTTGTAATTGATGACTCCAGCCGATTGATCGAAGTTTTATGGACTAAGAACTCGAATTGGAAAGACCCAAAGCAAAAAGCACTCGACATGCTCAATGCTGGGCAAATCACACAATCGCTACCAATACTGAAAACGCTTTATCACAAGGACCCAAGCGATGTCGATACATTGTACCGACTTGGGCTTGCTTACAGCGAACTAGGACAATTTCAGCAAGCAACGGAGCTTCTTGAAAAAGCCGTCGAGATAGCCCCCGATCACGTTCATGCCTTGGTCGGCCTTGGTGTTGCTGAAGTTGCAATGGACAATCTACTGATTGCCGAGGAGTCACTTAGGAAAGCTCTCCAACTTGAACCCGGCAATAGATGGGCATTGAGAAACCTTGCCGGAGCATTGATGAAGCAGGGGCGATACGATGAATCACTCCTCATGATTCATCAGTGCCTTGCTGTTGCACCAGATGACATCGCCATGATGATTGCATATGGCGACTGCCTCACAGAGCTTGATCGAAGCGATGAATCCCAAGTCCACTACCGAATTGCAATCAAGACTGGTGGCCCTGAGCATCTTGTTGATTTAGCAAAAGCACGTCTATCCAAGAAATCAGAGCAAGCCTTGCGATCAACGGGCGACATTCGACCAGATGTAGTGCAGTACATGAAGGATGCTATTAAACAATTCGAGTCGATGGAAGTGACTCAGATTCAGAACCTTGCACTTGAGCTTACACTGCTTGGCAATAAGGGCCTCAACATCAACGACCCAACCAAGAAGTACCAAATCAAAAAATGGACCGGAGAGTATACCGGCCTGCAATTGATTTCCATCATGTATGCAGCCTTCCAGCAGTTTGCACCCGACACTGATATTGGGATCGACTTGAGAAAAGAATACTGCATTGCATTGGGAGGATAAAATTGACGATCTTGCATCTCGCTTTCTCCTTGTATTCAACCCGTCATTCACGAGTGAATAAGACATTCGCTCGGCGAGTATCTGTTGGGAAAGCGGCGACTCTAATCTCGCCGATGAACTGGACAGACGTTTGGATTTGCTCTCATGCTCCAAGCCCTCAACATCGCCGACATCAA
Source organism: Actinomycetes bacterium (assembly GCA_014190215.1). Classification (GTDB taxonomy): domain Bacteria; phylum Actinomycetota; class Acidimicrobiia; order Acidimicrobiales; family Ilumatobacteraceae; genus Casp-actino8. Next base: position 4,407 of record BJGB01000122.1, read on the forward strand.
GGTAGGCAGCCGTCACCGCAAGGACATGGGCGATCTCACGTCTCTGGCTGAGAGCATTCGTCAAGAAGGACTGCTGCAACCCATCGGCGTCACCGAGAAGCTGGAGCTTGTCTTTGGAGAAAGGCGACTAAGGGCGCACAGGGACATCCTCAAGAAGAAGACGATCCTGTCCCGCATCGTGGACGTGACCAGCATCATCAACGGTGAGCATGCTGAGAACGAAATCAGAAAGGATTTCACACCGTCCGAACGAGTCGCCATCGCCAAGGCCATTGAACGAAAAGTCGGCAACCGTCGTGGGCAACGCACCGATCAACTTGCGGGAAAAAGACTCGTAAAGTTGCCGCTGAGAAGGCCGGGTTCGGTAACGACAAGACCTACCGCCAAGCCGCCAAGGTTTTGCAGAAAGGGTCCGCAGGTGACCTGCGGGCCTCAAGCCTGACACAACAGATCCCCGTGCGGCCCGGAGCCCAGTCCCATAATTGATTCACTAGCAGTGGGGTACGTCAATTGAGTAACGAGCGGACCCTACTGAACACTGAGAACACCTGAGCACAAGAAGGACTTCGGAATCCACCATTACTGGGAAATCGCACTTTTGTGTTTTCGGTCACTACTCTATTCCCGATGGTCGGCCCCGTGGAAACGGCTCGGCGCTCCGCGTGGATTATGGAGTCGGAAAGCGATGGACCGAGCGTCGGTACGGAAAGTCGAGCGATTTCTCCTGCAAGTTAGCCGCATTGAGATTCCCGGAGCGGGTTGTTGTGTTCGATGAAGGAAGGCAGCAGCCACTCCGATGAAATTCTTCCGCTATCGTCGTCCATCTTGGAAAACCATCCTTGGGATCACTGCCGCCAAAAAGCGAATCAAGAAAGACCTGGGGATCACGGCATTACTCAAACCATTCCGCTGGTGGGGCAATGAAAGGAGGAAGATCAAACGGGCGGTTGGTTACGAGTCCGATGCCGGTCGCCTGATTCGGAACGGATTGCCGAAACCAGTTGGATGTCTGGTCATCCTGGTCGGCGGCGTTTTTGGTTTATGGTGGATGTTGAGTTGTGCTGGTTTGGTTCTTAACGGCGAGCGATTGCCAATTAACGGAGACTTTGATGCGTCGCATCCGATTACATTTGCTGGTTCTTTGCGGCTCGATTGCACTATCGCTTTTGACTGTGCGTTTTGCGGGGTCAGAGGAGACACCTGCTGCGTCCCCTCCGCTTAGTACGCATGTATTGAATACAACAACAGGTAAACCGGCATCCGGGATGAATCTTATTCTTCAGAAGCAAACAGGTGGGGGCTGGGATGAACTGAGGAAGGTCAAGACAGATGTGAAGGGGCGAGCAAGCGATTTGTACATTCCTGGAAAACCATTGCAGGCGGGAACGTATCGTTTAATCTTCGAGACGGGTGAATACTTCAAAACCCAAGGGGAATCGACCTTCTTTCCCCGTGTCGAGATTGTTTTTGCAATCGAAAAGACTGACGAACATTACCACATTCCCTTGCTAATCAGTCCATACGGCTATTCCACCTATCGGGGCAGTTGAGCTTTGAAGTTGTCATGGTTGTTGTCACAAAGTCCAGTTCGGCGTTTCTGCTGAATCGAAGCACGTCGAGCTACAGGAAATCCCGAATCACTGATACATCGGGGGAACGAGGAGGGATGAATTGATGACAAAAAAGCAACAACTCCCAACCCGTTCACAGGCCACTGGCGAATCGTTTCCATGAGCCAGTGGGATCAAGACTTCGATGACGAGGAAGAGGGGGGGGGGCTATTTCGAGTTCAGAAGCAAGGACCAGTGTGAGTTTCACTTCGGCTACGTTCGCCAATCCAGTATTTCGTGTTCGCCTGACATCCAGCAATGACCACTGACTACTACGTTGCACCCTGAGCGACAATTGATCGGGCTACTCCATCAACGAAAAAAGCCGCCCCATGCAGGAACGGCTTTGAAGTATCTTCGGCAACAGGTTACTGGACTTCTTTCGCCACCTTCACGATTTGAAGCAGAGCGATAGCCTTGTCCAGTCCACCGACTGAGTTGGCGAACGCCACTGCCTTGCGAATGTCACTGAGACTGACACTGCCAGTCGCTGCCTG
>BJGB01000123.1 GCA_014190215.1 Actinomycetes bacterium
CTCTCCAGGTTCAACTTTGACGATATGCGCGCTGATGGGTTAACCAGTTTGTGTTGTTTCATCAAGACGCGTGTCTAGGTCAGTGGACGATGAGGGGTGGGTGGATGAAAGGCTGGGAGCGGTTGAACTTTGAACCATGACATAAGTCAAGCAGATGCCTACACTCAGTGGTATGCCTGCATACGACTTCCGTTGCCGAACATGTGAGACCACTTTTGAAGTTCGTCGCCCCATGGCCGAGGCTGGTGACCCAGCCACATGCCCGGATGGTCACGAGAATGCCGTCCGTCTGTTGTCGGTCTTTTCCTCGGTAGGTGCTGCGACGGGATCCGTGACTCCTGCCCCCGCTCCTCGCTCTGGCGGAGGCTGTGGTTCGGGTTGTGGCTGCGCACACTGATTTCACTACCTGACGGGGTACGCGTTGCGCGTGTGAGGTAGGTTTTCGGCATGGCTTCTTGGATTGTGAACCTAATTGTCGCTGGCACAGCGGTCGGAATTGGCGCGATCGGTACTCAGTTGATTGGCGAGGCTTCCAAAGCTAAGCCCATTGCCCTCAAGGTTCGTAAAGGTCGACAGCGTTAAAGAAGATCACAAAGTGTGGCGTCTGAGGAGATCAATCGGGCCATCCACAAGGGTCACCGAACTCGGCAGGGATACTGCGAATACTGCGGCTGGTCAACACGAACCAGTCAACAAGTTGCACGCCGTTGCTCTCTAGCCAAGTGTTGGCGATTTGGTATTGGAGATGATCATCTTCGTCCATGATGTCGTGTTGACGCACTGAGTAGAAGACAACGTAAGGAGTTTCGTCAGCGTCAAGGCAAACCTCAAGCATGTCGCGAATGTTACTGAGGTAGTTGGTGCCACTCTCAAAGAGCAGAATACCGTGACCGATATAAGCGGGGTCAAGAGGAATAACGATGAGATCATCGGTCGTCGACGCGACCTGCAAGGCGCGACCTAGATGAGCAGCGATGTGAGCTGATGAAATGGGATCAACGCCACATGTGGGAATGGTGGAATGTGCTTGGTCATTGAATTGGGACATGAGGGACTTCCTTGTCGTGGCGGGTATGCGCCGAGATTGACGAGGGGAAGTCGCAAACAAAAGTTACTGCAGGGGTAAGGCGGACAATATTGGTTTAGCTAACAAGCATGACGCTGGCAATGAGAGAGCCCACAATCACCACTAGTGGGGCGAGATAACTCAGCCACCATGGCTGTGGTTTTGAAGGCGGCGCAAGCATCACACTGCCACAGATAGCGCCAGCGAGAATACCCCCAACGTGCCCACCAATCGAAATTCCCGGAATCGTAAAAGTCAGGAGCAAGTTGATCATCAAGGTTGCACCAATGCCAGTCTGAAAAATATTGATACCGCGACGATGCATACTGATTGCCGTTGCGCCCATAAGACCGAAGACCGCACCAGAAGCTCCACCATGCAGTCCAGTGCCATTTGCATTGATCAACATCACACCAAGTGATCCACCCAACAAGCAGGCGAAGTAGAGCAGGCCGAAACGCAGACGTCCTAGTGGGCGCTCAAGAATATTCCCTAACTGGTAGAGCAGATACATATTCATCGCAATGTGCAGAATGCCAAAATGTAAGAAGCCCGATGTCACTAGGCGATACCACTCATGGTTATACGACAAAATCAACTTATTGAGACCAAGGTCAACTTCGCGTGATGAAACTTGATTGCCGAATCCTGCAGTGCTGCTATCTCCAATGAGCACCCAAAGAAAAACGGCCACATTGATTGCTATGAGAACGCGAGTCACTAAAGCCTGTTGGGTGGCGTTCCAATCTTTAGCGCGCACTGTTGGAGCGGGACGAGAGGCTTTAATGCAATCTGGACAATGGCTACCGATTGCTACTGGCTGGAGGCAGTCGCCGCAGGCCGGACGGGCGCAACGAGTACATGAGCGCCCAGTCGGCATATTTGAGTGGCGATAACAACGGGGGAGAACTGGAGGTGCGAAATCAGACATAGTGGTATCTCAAACCGTAGTGGCTGAGATACCGAAGTCATTGGCAGCAACGGGGCGTCCGATGCGATAACCCTGCATAAGATCACAGCCCAAGAGTCGCAAACGAGAGATTTGGGCATCGGTCGTGACCCATTCGGCGATCACCGCCATATTCAAACTATGTGCCAATTGAATAATGCCGCGCACGATCGGGTCATCATTTTCGTCCTCACCCAGTGAGCGAACAAATGAGCCATCCAGTTTGAGGAAATCGGCTGGACATACACGCAAATGCGACAGCGACGAATAGCCCGTACCAAAATCATCTATCGACAGACGAAATCCAAAGCGCTTCATCGACTGCAATGTTCGCAGCGTTGAACCAGAATCCTGAATCAGCATTTTTTCATTGAACTCAAGAGCAATATGTTGGGGTTGAAGATCGGCATCCTTGACAGCCGCTAATGTTTTTTCCACGAATCGTGAATCACCAACTTGGCGCGGTGAAACATTGATGTGCAATACGAATTGACGGTCAACGCGCTTTTCATTGAGCCATTGACGCAGATCTGTGCAAGCCTGTCGCACGACCCATTCACCAATCGGAACGATCATCCCGGATTCTTCGGCTAAGTCAACGAACGATGAAGGGGTGAGTAACCCCAAGGTGGGATGACGCCAGCGCAGCAGTGCTTCTGCGCCGACAACTCTGAGGGAATGGGGAGATAAAACTGGTTGATAGACAAGATGTAATTCATCATTAGCCAACGCCAACTCGAGCGAGGCTGACAATATGGCGCGATCTTTGGCAGAATTGCGCATGTTGTCTGTGTATAACTCGCAGCGTGAGCGACCCCGCGTTTTGGCGTAATACATGGCGGTATCAGCGTTGCGCATCAGGGCAATTGCGGCATCCAGCAAATTTGACTCATCGCTTTCGCCACGACTCATGACAACGCCGAGACTTGCACCAGTGACGATCTCAATACCTTGTAACAGGATCCGACCAGTGACTGCTTGACGAACGCGCTCGGCAAGATCAAGAGCCGCTTCTTCATCTGTGAGGCCTTCGCATAAAATAACGAATTCGTCGCCCCCGATGCGTGCAACAAGATCACCGGGGCGGGTGGCCGAGACTAAACGACGGCCGATTGTGGTGATCAGCAAGTCGCCGTTTTCATGACCAATACTGTCATTGACGTCTTTGAGTTTGTCGATGTCGAGAAAGAAAACAGACACTGTTGATGTGCCTGATCGGGATCGTTCAATAGCTTCAGAAAGTTTGCGCACGAAAAGTGTGCGGTTTGGCAGTCCAGTCAGAGCATCATGGGTGGCGAGGTGCGCAAGTTCACCCTGCAGACGCAAAGCAGCGCTGATATCACGCGCCAAGATTGTGAGCCGATCTTCACTACAGGAGGTCTGAACATCAAAGGTATGGAGTTCGTTGTCGCTGCCCCGAAGCGCCACTTCGCCCCGCCAACGCGAGCCCGGTGTGGCGACAAATTCACGTGGCATCTGATCGCCGACAGAGACTGCAAGTTGCTCAAAATTCTCAGCTGCCGTATTGCGGTATATGACATTGCCGGCGAAGTCGGCAATGATGCTTGGGTCCTCTGAATCTGCGAGTAGCGCCAGCAACTTCTCTGAATCTTGATGAAAGATGATCTGACTGGTTGGTAACAATGCCACCACACCGACATATCCAATGATCGTGCCGTCATCGTCGAGACGGGCATTGGCTAAAAATCGCAGTGCGCGGACGAGACCATGTGTATCGCTGATGTCGACGAGAATGTCGATAGGCGATGAGGTGTCGTGGGCCTGACGCCAAGCAACTTCGGCATTGGCACGGTTCTCTGGATGAGCATTAGCCCAAGGAGCTCGAGCAAGTGGAATTGGTCCACCCTGGAGAGCGAGTTGGCGAAATCGCTCGTCGGCGAAGGTCAAGCGACCTGAAGCATCGGTCTCATATAAGCCGATTTCGGGAGATTGGTCCGTCGAACTGATGACCAAGTTTGGCACGCAGTGGTCGCTCCAACGCGGAGGGTGGTGGAGGACCTAGCCGGTGACGATGCCGGAGGTTTTTGCGGTCACGATGGTGGCGTAATCAATGGCCTGCAAAAGAGTTTGGGCAAGATCTCCTGATTGCGCATCCAGCATCTGGTCCAGAGCGTGCATCTCCAGGACATAGGTATGAGTTTCACCTGCTGGTGGGCATGGGCCGCGATAGCCGATACTGGGAATCTCAGGATTGCTGAAATCGTTCGCCCCGACAACGGCTCCGACGGGAGTTTCGCCGGCAAGTAGTGACGTCACCGACGGGTCAATATTGGCCAACACCCAATGCACAAATCCTGCGGGGTTCTGTGTTGTGTTGCTGGTGTCGATGAGGATAATTGCTAGTGACGCAGTGCCGACTGGAGGCGCTGTCCAATTCAGTGCGGGGGACTGATCGAGACCGAGACAAGTGTGTTCCATCGGGATATCAGAACCATCGGTCCACGAAGTAAAAAGTTCTGTCTCTGAACCGTGGTCATCAAGATCAGTCTCCGGTGCTGCAGTGTCAAAACTACCTTGATCATCTGGCGCCAAGGTCGTCGTCATTATCGACTCGTTTTGATTGTCCGTGGGGAGTTTCATCTCGCGGCCATCGTCGGAACAGGCCCCCATGACGAGGGCAAGACCGATCAGCGCGGCGGGATAGAGGCGAAGTGTCATGACTGACAATAGTAGGGTCCTTTGCTTCACCACTTGTGGAACTAAACTGTGGGACATGTCTGGTGGCCCTAAAGATTCGTTGTGTGTGCTGACGATCCACGCACATCCTGACGATGAGGCCTCAAAGGGCGCCCCCACATTGGCCCTGTATCACGATCTCGGTGTACGTACCGTGCTGGTGTGTTGCACGGGCGGTGAAGAGGGGGATATTCAAAATCCTGTTTTGCGTGCTGAAGGGGGTCCTTTTTATGGGCTCAATCCTGAACAAGAAAAGCAAAAACTTGCACTCATTCGTCCCGGTGAATTAGCAGAGTCAGCGCGAATCATTGGCTTTGATGAAGTTGTCATGCTTGGCTATTGGGACTCGGGTATGGCCGACTCACCAGCGAATGAGAACCCAGATTGTTTTCATCAGGCTGATCTCGATGAAGCTGTGGGTCGTTTGGTGGCAATCATTCGTGCCCAGCGCCCTCAAGTGATCATTACTTACGGTGACGACCAACGTGGCTATCCGCACCCCGATCATCTCAAGGTGCACGATATTTCATTGCCTGCTTTTCAGCGTGCTGGCGACCCAGCGTGGTATCCCTCAGCAGGTCCAGTGTGGCAACCGCTGAAAATGTATTACTCGGTATGGTCACGCACGCGACTGCTTGCAGTGAACGAAGCGATGTTAGCCAAACTTGGGACATCTCCATACGACGAAAAATGGCTCAACCGTCCGTCCCAAGATGACCGTATTACTACTCGCATTAACGTGGCCTCGCATATGGCCGCACGGTCTGGTGCTTTACGGGCTCATGCAACTCAGGTTGATCCAAACGAGTCGTGGTGGTTCGGTCTCGACGACGAAGAACTTGCGCGTGCCTACCCTTTTGAAGATTGGGTGCTGGCACATTCGCTGAGTGGATATCCACATGAGGACGAAGTTGAGATTGACATCTTTGCGGGTATCAAAGATGTCATTTCCTTGCGCGATGGAGTGAGCGCGCCGAAGCGTTTATCTAAGCCCGATCCGGTGGTGGCCCAGTGAGTGATGCACGCACTATTCAGTTTCGTTTAGTGATGGGCAAGGGTGATGAGCGCGTATCTGGCCCCGATAATGCCGACACGGTGGCAACGATCGCCAAGGCTGACGCCACGATGGACTTATCGGTCGCGTTTATGAAGAGCAAACTCAAAATTACTGGTGCTACTGGGCCATTATTTGACGCTCTATCAAGTGGGCAAGCAGCGACGATTATCGCCGAACTCCTTCAGACTGAGTAAATCTCAGTTGCTGTCGCGCATGACTTTGCGTAATGCTCGGTAACCAATAACGATGGCATTTTGTTGGCTGAGAAGTTCTGTCACTTGAGCGTCATGAAGAGCCATGTCGAGATCATCAATCCACTCTTCGGCATCGTCGCTGAGAGCGCGAACTTCTGCTGTATCAATCGCCGGCTGAATATGAATCTCGGTGACGCCTGATTGCAAGTGACGGATGGCGTTGTATACCCGCTCGCGACTTCCGGCTCGCCAGTCATGATCAAAATGATCAGGGAAGATGATGCCTTCTTCGGCTGCTAGCCGACGAAATGGAAAGCCGGCTTGTTCGGCGGTCAATGTTGACGGTAAGCGGATCGGCAATTGAAATTCAACGGCCAATTCAAGATACACATCGAAAAATTCAGGACGAAGTGTACTCACGCTGAGATGCGGTGCGAGATGAGAAACATCAAATCCCCACACCATGGCACGCTCAATTTGGGCTCGACATTCACGCAGTACTTCTGCTGGGTCGGCGTGCTCCCAAAGGTCATCAACATTGCGTGGG
>BJGB01000124.1 GCA_014190215.1 Actinomycetes bacterium
TTGGATCGCTGAATGCTTGGTCGGCGATGTAGGCCGTTTCGCCGAGTGAGCGCAAGTGTTCGGGTGCATCACGGTTATAGGCGGATCCACATTCCATAAAAATTGTCTTGACAATGTTGTGACCGGCATCGGCATCACGATGTAAATCATCGCGGGTGTAGGGGAGTCCTTGACCCTGCGGCCACATGTGGTGATGGGGATCAAGTATCGGTAATTCGGGCTCAATGATGTCTTCAACTACTTGATCGAGCCATTCCTGAGTTCCTGGATTCGGATGTGTCATGGGGCGATTATGTCACGGCTACGAATGGAGTCCTGTTAGTCAGCGCACCGAGATTCGCGTAATGGTGGACATGCTGCACCAATAAATATCGCCCTTGGGTCCGATAGCAGGGAAAACTGCAGACTGAATCGGGCTTGTTGTTGAAACCCGTGCCACCTCATCACCAGTAGTGATATCCAAGATCACAACTTGTTCACAACCAATGTCGGGTCGATGATCAGCAGTCACAATTTGTCCAGCTTCGGGGGACAACAACATATGACAGGCATGATTTTGTTGCCGACTCCAACGAGGCGTGACCGAATCTTCGTCGTAGTCAAAACCACTGATCACTCCATTGCCACTATCGAAGCCCACAACGATCTGTCGTTGGGTATCAACGACCGGTGGATTGGCGATGATGCCGTCAGGTAATCCACATATTTCGGTCAATGTGACTTGGGCGGTTTTCTTGTTCACTCGCACAAGGTGCAGCGGCGCCGAGGAAATACCGACGCCACGAAAACTCCCCATGAATAGTTGTGTGCCTTCTCCATTGTCCAAGAACCAAGCGTCCTCATCAGTGATCACTGCATCCCAACCAAAGGTTTGACCAACAAGTGTTCGATAGCGAGCGTTGAATGTTGTGTCAACGATCAATGTTTCGTTGCGCCAGAACACGCGTATCAGCGAATAATCGCCGACAACGTAAATATCATTCCCGTCAGCGGAAAGACGAGCGATGGAAGGTTCGGCAAGTTCAAGTCGGGCAACAATATGTAAATCTTGCGGATCAAGAATCAGTAACTCGGTTGGTTCCATGGGAGCCCCATTTGGCTGACCCGGTAACGCGCCCGAGAAGTCCTTTGTTGCGAGGTGTCCGCTCGGTAAAATGACGAAACTGTTGTATGGGCGCAGACGAGGCAACTCAACAGACACGATGACCCGCAGATCTGTTGACAAGCGATGAGCGTGGTTGCCGAACACGACATACAGCGAACCATTGGCATGTGCCGCTAGGCCCCCAGGCCACAATGGGCCACCGGCCAAGTGCTCGGACTGAGCGATGACCTCAAGCGTGATTGGATCAATTTTTTCAACCCATGAGATCGCCGCTGGTCCAGGCATGATCCGTTGCAGAAAAAGTTCGTCATTCGGTCCGACGATGGCCATGGTGAGAGCGGGAGCATCGCGCGACGTGACATCGAGTTGGCTATCGGCTGAAATTGTCGGGATGACGGCGTTTCTCGCCATTTGAAGGCGCTTCGGGCCCCCGTCTTCGCCAGACCACGAACTTTTCCAGTATTCACTCATGCACAAACCCTAGATCAAATGGTGAAGAATCCTTTGTGGGACAGATGCTGGGGCATCTTTTGGGTTTAGGTTGTAGATGTGACTGACGAAGAAATTTTGCGAGAACTAGAGCCCGAGGCTGAACGCCTCCTCAATCGGCATTTAGCGTCCGCAGAAGAGTGGTATCCACACGAGCAAGTTCCATGGGATCGTGCTGCCCGTTTGGAAACCGAAGGTTTTATCTATGGTCAAGCGCCTCTGTGCGAGGGTGTGCGCTCGGCGTTGTTGGTCAATCTGCTGACCGAGGACAACTTGCCGTGGTACACGCGAACAATTTCGCGAATGTTTGGTGGGGACTCGGCGTGGGGTGCATGGGCGCAACGCTGGACTGCTGAAGAGGGCCGCCATGCCATCGTGATGCGCGACTACATTACTGTGAGCGGGCTTATTGACCCCAAGGTTTTAGAAGATGGTCGCATGGCTCAGGTCAGTAGTGCGATTGTTCCCGAACCGGATAACCCAGTTGACGGAATGTGTTATGTGGCAATGCAAGAATTGGCTACGCGTATTTCGCACCGCAACACCGGCACGATGCTCAATGATCCTGCTGGCTACAACGTGATGATGAAATTATCAACAGATGAAAATCGTCACCATTTGTTTTACCGCGATCTTGTCAGCAAGTTGATTGAACTGAATCCGTCGGCCGCTATCGAAGCGTTGAAGCGTCAAGTGATGTCATTTTCTATGCCGGGAACCGGCATCCCTGGATTTGTCGAACATGCTCGAGCAATCGCAAAAGTCGGTATCTACGATTTCTCAATCCATCATGAAAAGATCATCATGCCTTTGGTCTTTCGCCAATGGGCCATTGACAAGGTTGAAGGTCTTTCATCAGCGGCCGAAGAAGCCCGTGATGTCATGTTCAAATACATTGAGCGGGTGGGCAAAGTCGCTCGTCGGCAGGTTGAACGGCGTGAGGCTGCCGAGGCCTCTGCGATCGCCATTCTCTAGGGTCTAGATATTTTTTGATAAAGGGGGATGTATGAGCGCAACATATGGGGCTAATCGTCGAATCGTTGATGTGGACGCTCATATTCTTGAACCAAAGGGATGGTTGCGTTCGTATGCGCCAACCTCAGTACAAGAACAGATTCCCGAATTGGGTCAAGGTGATCCCAAGTTTGATGAACTCTTAGACGAATCATTTCGTGATTACTCAATGCGGATCGGTGATGATCGCCTTCAAGATGAACTCGCTCGAGATTTCATGACAATGCCGCGAAAAGGCTGGATGTCGTTGGGAGGCTGGGATGTCAAAGAACGAACTCGTGCGCTTGATTTATTGGGATTTGAATGCCAGTTGATTTTTGCAACGGGTTCATTTGTTCAATTAATAGCGACACCTATTTCTGTCCGACCGGAAGCTGTGCGGGCAATGAATCGCGGGATCATTGATTTCTGTCAAGACCCACGACTCATGGCAAGTGCTTATGTGCCTTTTGAATTTGGTCCAGCGATTGCACTTGAATTGATTGCCGAAGCGGCGAGAAATAATGTTCGCGCAATATTGATTGATTCAATCCCCGCGGCACAGCAACATTCGTTCACGCATCCTGATTTTGATGTTGTGTGGGCGGCAATTCAGGACTCTGATATAGCGGTGTTTCTGCATGTCGGAGCAGACCAGAATTATCGGCCAGTGCCACCAGCATTTTTCAACAATGGGCGAGATATGCGACATTTCCGATCTGATGCACCAGGAGACCCACTCTCGTATATGGCTATTGGATATCCCGCTGAACTCTTCTTGGCCTCGCTGGTGTACGACGGAGTGCTGGAGAAATTCCCGAAGTTGCGGATCGGAATAACAGAGTTAGGGGCGACATGGTTGCCTTCATTCCTTCACTTTATTGACACTGGTTTTCGGGCTTTCAAAAACATCCAAGATCTTTCGCACTTGACATTAAAGCCTTCGGACTATCTGCGTCGTCAAGTTGTCGTGAGTCCCTTTGCCGGTGAGGACGTTGGCTGGGTGATCGAACAAAGTGCTCAGCAAATGGTGGCGTTTTCCTCCGATTACCCACATCACGAAGGTACAGATGATCCGATCCGGCGTTTCGAAGCCAGCATGGAGGGCCTGGACCGATCGGTCTTTGACGCCTTTTACTTTGCTAATGGTTCCCGACTTTTGGGTCTTTGAGTTCCGATATTGCCCCAGTCGACAAATAGAGTGCTCAGTACGAATCTTTCTTTGGGGGCAACATGAATTATGACCTAATCATCCGCGGTGGCATGGTGGTGGACGGCACTGGCAAAGCCCCAGTTCGTGCAGATGTTGCCGTGACGGCCGATCGAATCGCAGCAATCGGCAACTTGTCCTCTGACACTGCCACTCGGGAAATTGATGCCACTGGTTTGACGGTGTCACCGGGATTCGTTGACCTGCATACCCACCTTGATGCGCAAGTGGGTTGGGATCCGTATATGACATCAAGTTCATGGCACGGAGTCACCACCGTGTTGATGGGTAACTGTGGCGTCACCTTCGCTCCAGTCATTGAAAAAGATCGTGAGTTTTTAGCGGAGATGATGGAGAGTGTTGAAGACATTCCACGTCAATCAATTCTTGATGGTCTTCCATGGGACTGGGAAACATATCCCGAGTATCTGGATTCAGTGCAACGACTTAAGCCAGCGCTTAACGTTGTAGGTCTAGTTGGACACTGCGCGATTCGTTCGCAGGTCATGGGTGATCGTTCGTTGAGTGATGAAGATCCAACGCCCGAAGAACTTGGTCGCATGGCCGATATTGCTGAAGAGTCTGTTGCGGGTGGCGCTGTCGGATTTTCCACATCGCGCATTTTGTTGCATGTGGTTCCTGACGGACGTTGCGTCCCTGGTACTTACGCAAAGATTGATGAATACAAAGCAATTGCTGACGGGATGAATCGTGCTGGAGGCGGAATCTTCCAAGCCGTCAATGATTTCGCCACTAAAGCTGAGTATGAATTCAAATTGTTGCGCGAGATGGCGCAACACGCAGGGGACGTTTTGTTCTCTGGTGGTGCTGGAGATGGCGATCTGCGCTCAGTTGAGCGTATGAATGCATTTTTCACTCATGTCAATGAAAACGAGGGTCGCATTTCATCGGCTACCCAAACTCGTCCGGGTGGAACATTGATGGGTCTCAAGCAGACTCCGCCAGTTGCTGGCAAGGTGTGGAATGAAATGATGAAGTTGCCGACGGTGGAAGCGCGCTTGAAAGTTTTACAAGATCCGATTCGTCGCGCTGAACTTATTGAAGAAGGAAATCGCAAGGGCACATGGTACGACGCAACGAAGATCTTCCCGTTGGGTCTTGACGAATTGCCGAATTACAATGTCCATAATCCGAAATCTGTTGCAGTTCTGGCTGCTGAAGCGGGTGTCACGCCAGTTGAGTTGATCGTCAATCGTTTGCTTGCCAGCGAAGGCCGTGAGGTCTACAACGCGTGGTTCTTCAACCGTAATACCGAATCAATGGAAGTCTTCTTGCAACTTGATGCAGTCGTTCCTGGTTTGGGTGATGCGGGTGCGCATGCAGGTCAGATTTGCGACGCCGATAGCCCGACCTTCTATTTGTCCTATTGGTATCGCGATCGAAAAACTGTGACACTTGAAAAGGCGATTCATCAATTGACCGCCAAGCCAGCAGCAGTTTTAGGTCTCATTGATAGGGGAACTCTGAAGGTGGGAGCCTTTGCTGACATCAACGTTTTTGATCCCGAGAAACTGCAAACCGAATACCCAGAGTATGTCTATGATTTTCCGGGTGAAAAGGGACGTTTCATTATTAAGTCTCGGGGTTACGCGGCCACGATCGTCAATGGTGAAGTGGTGACTGAGCAGGGTCAACACACTGGTCAGCGACCAGGGCGGGTCATTCGCGAATTCGCCCGTTAGGTGTGTTCTGGCTAAGGCGAAGTAATGTTGCCCTATGCCTAAGCCCGGAATGCACTCAGGAAATAACACCGACGACTCAATGAACTTGGCGATGTCAGCCAAAGTCATGCCGCTTTATGAAGCGGTCGTAAGTTTCATCGTTGAGGAAGTCAATCCAGTGACTGCCCAGTACTACAAACTGGGAGAGGGTCGCGCTGACCATTGGGGTTACGGAGTTGGCCAACTAGAACTGCTTGATGCGCTGAAAGCCAAAGCTAAAGCTCGTGGTTTGTGGAACTTCTTCTTACCAGATGCAGAAACTGGGGAAGGTCTCTCCAATCTTGACTATGCCTACATTGCTGTCGAATTAGGAAAGAGTCCGCTTGCCTCTGAGGCAATGAACTGCAGTGCTCCAGACACTGGCAATATGGAAGTGCTTGAGCGCGTTGGGACGCCTGCGCAAAAGAAGCGTTGGCTTGAGCCATTGCTGGCTGGTGAAATTCGTTCGGCGTATGCCATGACTGAGCCCGATGTGGCTTCATCTGATGCCAAGAATCTTGAATGCCGCGCCGTCCGTGATGGCGACGAGTGGTTGATTAATGGTGAGAAGTACTACATCTCTGGTGCTGGTGACCCGCGTTGCAAGATCATGATCTGCATGCTGATGACGAGTCCAGATGCTGGCCCGCATCGTCGCCATTCACAGATTCTCGTTCCAATGGATACCCCTGGAGTTGAAATTCTTGGTCCGATGGAAGTCTTTGGTGAAGATGACGCGCCGCACGGCCACATGCATCTGCGTTTTACCAATGTGCGAGTGCCGGCAGACAATATGTTGCTGGGTGAGGGACGGTGCTTTGAGATTTCTCAGGTGCGTCTCGGACCTGGTCGCATTCACCACTGCATGCGTTCGATCGGTGCTGGTGAGCGAGCGCTGGAACTGATGATTCGTCGTGGACTCAGTCGCGAGGCTTTCGGTAAGCCCATTGCGCGACTTGGAAAGAACACCGAAGTCATCGCTAAA
>BJGB01000125.1 GCA_014190215.1 Actinomycetes bacterium
GTCGTGCAGCCGGAAGTACGCGTGCGGGAACAGGCGAGGAAGCCTGTGAAGCGGCGGCGACTGTTGCAACACAGCCGCTACCAAAAGGTCCCAACGTTGTGATTATGACGACTGCTGGCGGATGGGGCGTTGTGACTTCGGATGCTTTGGCACGAGACGGACTCTTGAAACTGTTGGAACTTCCAGAGGACCTCAAGGCCCAGATTGATGGCAAACTTCCTCCTCGTTGGAGTAAGGCAAACCCCGTCGATTGCGCAGGCGGAGAAACACGCGACACAATTCCTGAGGTCTTAGAAATGATTGCGCTTCACCCCGATGTGGATGCAGTGATTTATCTTGGTCTTGGTATCCAATCGAATCAGGCTCGTTTACTGCGTGAAGGTGGCTTTTATCCCGACCACGGGATCGAACGAATCGTGGCTTATCACGAGCGGCAAGATGAACGCTTTGCATTGGCTGCTGACGAACTGTCACGACGGTCTGGTAAACCGATTTTGACAGCCACAGAGCTAGCGGTGGCCGATCCCGAAAACCCAGGGCCACTCACCGTGCGTGCCACGGGGCGCCTGTGTTACGCCTCAGGTAATCGTGCAGTGACCGCTCTTGGGCATCTCTATCGGGCCGCTGAATTTCGCACGCGTCGTGGATGGTCAGTTGACTGATGCCTCAACAGAAAAAGGAGCCGTCTTCTCAAGTGAGTCGTAACATAAATCCATTTCCGAAACTAATTTTTCTTGCGTTGGGACCAGCGCTTGTTTTCGGCGGATTGTGGCGTCTGACAGGGTCACAAGACAACAGTCCAGCACCCGCTCCCGATGCAATAGCGGTGATGGCATCCTCGTCTCCTCAGACCCCTGTGTTATCGGCGCGTCGCACGCCTGCAGTGCTCTCGCGTGAAACTTCGGCAGTTGGTTTTGAACAGGCTCTGCGGCCTTTAGGCGGAGCAGTTCTACCTGGGTCGTGCGCGGCAGTGTCCATTGATGGGGTCCTGAGTTTGTCTGATGGCATTGATACACCGGTGGTTCCGGCCAGTACTACAAAATTTATTGTTGGTGCCGCAGCGCTTGATATTTTAGGTCCGACCTTCACCTTTACGACCGAAGTGAAAGCCGAAATCAGCAGTGGGGTGGTGGGTTCGATTTATCTCGTCGGTGGTGGTGATCCGTTGCTTTCAGCGGCGTGGTATCCCAAAGATAAGAAGTATTCCAAGTATGAACAAGAACCAGCGACATCGCTTGAAGCCCTGGCCGACGCAGTTGTTGCCGCCGGAGTGACTCAGATCAATGGAAACATCGTGGGCGACGCATCGCATTTTGATTCCGAGTTGTACGCCCCGTCTTGGCCCATTGAATTTCGTGCGATACAGGGTGGTCCGATCTCTGCTTTACTCGTCAACGATGGTTTAGTTTTTGGCGATTCATCTAGGTCTACGGATCCCGCATTAGGAGCAGCGCGAGAGTTCATGCGCTTACTCAAGGAGCGCGGGGTCATTATTCTCGGTGCGCCGACATCGGGACAATCTCCTGCGGGGATCGCCACGGTTGCCTCAATTTCATCTGCGCCACTCGTGGACATCGTTGGAGAGATGTTGCGCAATAGTGACAACAACACAGCAGAGATCATTTTGAAAGAAATTGGTTTTCGTGCTCAGGGGGCGGCGACTCGGGCTGCAGGCATCTCAGCGGTAATGAATATTTTGACGAATTGGGGCATTGACCTTGAGGGCGTCACCTTCAGCGATGGGTCAGGGCTCTCGCGAGATAACAAAGTGACATGCGCGGCGTTCTTGCAGATCCTTGAGCGTTATACCTTTGACGATCCTTTGGTTTCGCAGATGGCTGTGGCGGGTGTCAGTGGGACTCTCTCGGATTTTTTCATCGGCGGCCCGCTTGAGGGTCGGCTGCACGCAAAGACCGGCAGTTTGGGTGGGGTCAAGACATTGGTTGGTTTTGTTGAAGTAGAAGGTGCTTCTGTGATCCGCTTTGCCCTGCTTCTGCAGACTCCAGGCATTCACGAGGAGGCTGCTTTTAAGCCTCTGTGGGAGGGCATATTGGCAAATGCTTTAGGGACCTATCCCACTGGCCCAGGAGTCAATGACGTTGGCCCGTTGAGTGTCTTCAACGCTGGTCCTTGATCGCTGATGAATATGCAACGCTATGAACTCCCGATGTTTCCTTTGGGTACGCCCTTAGTTCCCGATGCTGTTCTACCTCTGCAGATTTTTGAACCCCGTTATGTTGAAATGCTTGAGAGATGTTTACAAAATGTAGAACCTGAGTTTGGCGTGGTGCTGATTGAGCGTGGTCATGAGGTTGGGGGTGGAGATATTCGGGCGATGATCGGATGTGCCACGCGCATTCTTCAGGTCTCAGATATGCAAGATGGCCGGCGAGGAGTTCTGTCGGTTGGCGTCAGGCGGATTCGCATTGAGCAATGGTTGCCAGACAATCCATTTCCGCTCGCAATCGTTAGCGATCTCCCCGACGAGGATTCAGGTGACATCGATCAAACTCAGATTGATCGTTTGCGTGCCCATCTTGTTTTGCTTGCCGACTTAGCGGGTGGTAGAGCGGAGTCCTTACAAGAGTTGGCGGATCTAGAGTTGGCTTGCGAACCGAGCAGGCTTTCGTATCAACTCAGCACTTTGGCTCCGATCGGTGCAGCTGATCGGCAACGGCTTTTGGTCTGTGCCAGCCCACAGATTCGTTTAGATGCACTTGAATCAATCTTGGGCGATGTGGAGGCGGTCTTTCGCTTTGCTCTTTTACCTGATTGACCCAGTTCAGAGGCCTCTGAGGTGGGGTTTCGCCGTTCTGGTGTTAGAAATAAGGCATGTCTGACTCATCAGCCCGTCCAGTTTCGCCCTCGGCGCGAGGTGAATCTGCCAGCGTTGGTGATCTCGTTGATTTGCTAAAGGATTACGCCAAACAGGAAACTCTCGGACCGCTGCGAGGGGCAGGTCGATGGTTGACGATGGGTGCTGGCGGTGCGATCTGCTTGGGTTTAGGTTTGATCGTCTTTCTGCTGGGAGTTTTGCGTGTACTGCAGACAGAACTCCATGCTTTTGACGGTGCCTGGAGTTGGGCGCCTTATTTGATCGTGTTCATCCTCTGCTTGGGTCTGAGTTTTGTTTCCTGGTCCCGAGTGAAAAAAGCAACTCTTGGAAAGGAACCCACCTGATGGCTCAAACAGCAAAGACAGAGCGAATTTCGCGCGAGGACATTGAAGCCAAGTTGCGTGCTTTGCAAGGTGATGTTCAAGGCAAAGTTGAAGATCGTAAATCGACCGTAATGGTTGTCGCTGGTGGTATCGGCGTCGTTTTGGTCATTGTGTTTTTCTTGCTCGGCCGTCGTAGCGGCAAACGCCGTTCAACTGTCGTAGAGATCCGTCGCGTCTAGGTTTTTGATGTGGCTATATTGTCTTATCTGCGCACTCGCAGTCTCAAAGAAGGTTTAGTACGCGGGCGTCGCGGTTGGTTCGCAATCGGAGTGGTGTTATGGACGGTTCGCCTTGTGCGGCGCATCTCCAGTCGATCTCCACAGATTGTTTCCAAGGAGAT
Source organism: Actinomycetes bacterium (assembly GCA_014190215.1). Lineage (GTDB taxonomy): Bacteria > Actinomycetota > Acidimicrobiia > Acidimicrobiales > Ilumatobacteraceae > Casp-actino8. Next base: position 3,560 of record BJGB01000125.1, read on the forward strand.
TCTGCGAGCAGGAGAGTCTGTGTCGATCTCATCGCTAGAGCCTGAGGGGCGCTCTAAGCGGCGAACCCGCAAGAGCCTTTCATGAAGGTTATTTTGCGTAATCCACGCCGGGAGATTGAGATTGAAGGGCGCCGTAGGGTTCATGGACTTCTGGCAGAATTGGGTTTACCGCGAGAGTCACATTTGGTCATCCGAAACGGAACTCTTGTACCTGGCGATGAAGAACTTGATAAAGACGACGTGATTGAAATCCGTCCAGTTATCTCTGGAGGTATGTGACGTGAAGTGTCGTACCTGTCGTGGGCCAGCGATTATTGATTTACCACGGCATAACGCCAACTTCTGCGCTGAACACTTTTTACAGATGTGTCGTCGCCAAGTTGAAAAAGCGATACATGATCATCAGATGCTGAATAAAAGTGACCGTATTTTGGTAGCAGTTTCAGGGGGTAAAGATTCCCTGGCAGTTTGGGACATGTTGATTGATTTGGGCTATCAGGCCGATGGGTTATATGTGGCACTTGGAATCGGCGAATACAGCGAGGAGTCACGGGGCTATACCGAACGTTTTGCTGATGAGCGCGGTTTGAAACTCACGGTTGTTTCGTTGCGTGATGATTATGGATACGACATTCCAACGGCTAGTCGGGCGACAGGTCGTGTACCTTGTTCAGCCTGCGGTATGAGTAAGCGCCACCTCTTTGACAAGGCAGCAATTGATGGGGGCTACGACGTTGTTGTGACGGGTCATAATCTTGACGATGAGGCAGCAGTTTTATTCGGTAATGCCCTTCGTTGGGAAGTGGAATATTTGGCACGGCAGTTACCAGTGCTGCCAAGTCGCCATGGTTTTCCGAAAAAAGTTAAACCTTTGATTCGTCTCTCTGAACGAGAGATGGCAGCTTGGTGTGTCGTTCGCGGAATCGATTACATAGTGGACGAATGTCCGATCGCCGCGGGCAATAAACACATAGGTTTTAAAGAAGCACTGAATGCACTTGAAGAAAAATCTCCTGGGACGAAGGCATCCTATTATCTAGGCTTTCTTGACCGCATGGCTCCTGTTTTGGCTGGTATCGGTGCATCGGGAGCAGACAGCGTGACAGCGTGCACGCGTTGTGGTGCCCCCACGGGCGGTGAAGAAGGATCGGTCTGTGCTTTCTGTCGGCTTGTGGAGAGATCAGCCGCTCATGAGCCGGTATCAGTCGAACTGATACTAAAAAAGTCGCGTTCGCAAAAACGCGCACAATCGGAGGTCGCCCAATCATGAGTTCCACTTTTGCCTACGGTGACAAGATTTTATTGATTGACGGTAAGCAGCGTCGTTACTTGATCAATCTGACAGAGGGAGCAGAGTTTCATAGCCATGCTGGTTATGTCTCGCATAATGAAATTCTCGGTCAACCAGAGGGTTTTCGTCTGCAGTCGACAAAAGGGGCGCGCTACATCGTGTTGCGGCCAACGTTGGAGGATTTTGTCGTTGAGATGCCTCGTGGCGCGCAAGTTATTTATCCCAAGGATCTTGCGCCCATTTGTATGCTCGCTGATATCGGGCCAGGGGTCAAAGTTCTTGAAAGTGGTGTTGGCTCTGGTGCGCTTTCGATGACGATGTTGCGCTACGGCGCCGAAATCACCGGCTATGAATTGCGTGAGGATTTTGCCAATCGGGCAATTGCAAATGTGCGCTCTTTTCTTGGAGAAGAGGCTTTGAGTCACTATCACGTTCAAGTCCGTGACTGTTACGAAGGCATTGATGAAGGCGATATTGATCGTGTCATCCTCGATTTGCCTGAACCTTGGAACGTGGTTCCTCACGCGCAAAAAGTAATGCGCCCAGGTGGAATACTTGTTGCCTACACGCCGTCAATCACTCAAGCAATCAAAACGCGCGAAGCCATGGCAAATCCAATGTGGACGGGAACACGGACGCTTGAGGTTTTGCATCGCGGTTGGTATATCGAAGGACAAGCGGTTCGACCTGATCACCGAATGGTGGCACATACTGGATTTCTTACGACAGGCCGGCTGTTAAGCGCTCCGAACCTAGAAGAGATTTAGGGTTCAATAAAAATGCACTCGCCAGGGCATTCTTCGGCGGATTCAATAACGCCGTCCATCTCTTTATCGGCAAAGTTGGCCAGACCGTCTGCGCCCTGAGCGTTTCCTTTGGCAGTTGCGTAAATTGTGGCGCCTTCGCGAACATAAGCCAAGCCGTCATCCAAGAGCGTAAAAACATTGGGGGAGATCTCTTCGCAGAGACCGTCGCCGGTGCAGAGATCTTGATCAATCCAGACCTTCATTTTGGTTCGCTAACTCCTCATTCATCACACGGCGGCCGAACACCGCAACCCCTGTAGTTTACAGGTCAAGGCATCTCAACGCTGACTCAAAAGGGGGGTTCGCGGCAACTTTTGCTGGCAGGCTATGTGACCTCGGTCCTTGAGGCTCAACCTACGCCACGACAGCCATATTCGAAGGGGTGTAGTTTTGTCGTCAGAGGCGTCGCCAGAAAGGTCCGTCGTGAACGAAAATTCTCCAGATCAACAGGGCACAGATTCTGATGTGTTGGCTTTGCGTGCGGAAATGGAGGTCCTGCGGAGTCGACTTGCCGAGGCACCTCGGCGCTCACGGCAGCTTGAGGAGAGACTTGCCGAGACGCAAGGGTTATTGACTCAAGAAGTGGCGAAAAATGAGAAGTTAAGCTTCGTGTTGCGCGAAGCGAGAGAGAATATCGTTTCATTGCGTGAAGAAGTAGACAAGTTGTCACAGCCACCTTCGGCTTATGGAGTCGTCGTTGGGAAAAACGACGACAGGACCGTTGACGTTCTCACCAGTGGACGCAAGTT
>BJGB01000126.1 GCA_014190215.1 Actinomycetes bacterium
GATCAACGCTCAGCGGTTGATCAGTCAATGACTCAGCAAACTTCTCAACGAACTTTTCAACCTTATTCACAACGAAATCTCCCTTTTAAATAACGACTGACTTTTATCTAACTACGAACTAATGAACCCGGGCGCGCCCCAGTATCGGCATCATGACGGCGCGTGACTTGACCTTTCACCAGCGTCGCCACATAGCCCTTGACGGGCTGAATCAGACGAGTCCCACCTGCGGGCAGATCATGAAATGCCTTAGGTGGCGAGACCGTGAGATTCTCAAAGTCAATGACATTGATATCGGCGCGCAGTCCGACTGCGAGACGGCCGCGATCGCTCAGTCCGTATAAATCTGCGTTGCGGCTTGTCTGTTTCGCCACTAAGAACTCCAACGGGATGCGTTCACCGAGATGGCGATCACGAGCCCAGAACGTCAATTGAGTTGTCGGCATCGTGGCATCACAGATGAGAGTCACATGCGCTCCGGCATCCGAGAGACCAGTCACGGTTTCTGGGTGCATCAGCATCTTGCGCAAAACCTCTTGGCTTTGATGCACATTCGCTCCACCCATCAAGGCACACATCGCGGCCCCGTTTTGCTCAAGCATGTAGTCGTACAACAAACTCAAAACATTTTCGCCCGTGGATGTTGCCCGAGAACCGAGCATGTTTGACGGGTCTGGTTCATAGTCAACTGGGTCCGCTAGCGGATACATGAAACCTGCCGCATTTTGGAAGAGTTGATACATATTGGCCATCGAACCTGGTTGGTCAACAGGCACATCACCTTCGGACATGATCGCCGCTTTGACTTCTGGCTTGGCCATTTCTCGCGCTCGCTCAGCCAAAGATAAATGCGTCAACTTCATGTATGTGGGTCGACGCTGGAATGCGTGATAGCCCGACAACCCCGATGCCAATCCGATCGGTCGTGATGGAACTTGCGGAAACAATTGCGCGCCTGTTTGATTAGCGGTGACGACCATTTCCAGTAGTCGTTCCCAAGTATCTGGGGCGTAATCGGGTGACTGCACCAAGGTGAATGTGACCTTGCGTCCACTTTGGCGAGAAAAATCAGCCATCAATGTCAGTTCGGCTTCGGGAGTCGTGCGTTCTCCACCAAGGCCTTCCAACTTGCCGACAGTTCCCGCGGGAATCATCTCAAAGACGCCTCGCCCTGCGCGTCGCATGGCCTCTGCGATCGCCGAAAGTTCTTGATCAGGGGCAAAAGTTCCAGGTACTGGCGAACCGTCAAGAGCGCGATGCCCAATGGTACGCGAGGTACTAAAACCTACGGCTCCAGCAGTGAGCGCTTGCGTCACGAGACGCGACATGTCGTTCAGATCCTCATTGGTGGCATCAAGATTTTCTTTACCCCGCTCACCCATCACGTAATACCGCAATGCGCCATGAGCAACCTGTGCACCGATATCCAACGAGTACCGACGACTGGCGATGTAATCCATATATTCGGGGAAGGATTCCCACTGACCCCACTCAATGCCTTCATACAAAGCAGTGCCCGGAATATCCTCAACGCCTTCCATGAGTTCAATCAGTGCTTTTTCGCCGCCTGGACGCACCGGCGCGAAACCTACACCGCAGTTACCCATCACGATTGTCGTGGCACCATTACCGGCCGAGGGATCCATGACTTCGTCCCAACTCACCTGACCGTCGTAGTGGGTATGGACGTCAACCCAACCTGGAGTGACAATGGCTCCATCGGCATCAATAACTTCGCGGGCGGATTCGGTGATTGAACCTCCGACCTCAACGATCAACCCATCGCGCACGCCAACATCGCCTTGACGTCGAGCATCACCCGAACCATCAACGATCGTTCCGCCCTTAATCACATAATCCAGCATCATGACCCCCCAATCAAAATCTTACGAAGGGTAAGTTAGCCCACGATCAGCCAATTAGTCGTGCTCTAGAAGCCCGGCCTCTTTGGACCATTGCCAATGCATCCGACCATGTCCAGCGTTGGCCGCAAGAACTCCGCCGACGGTGCCATCAGCCCATGGCGCACCAGGCAAAGTTTCGGCTAATTGCTCGTCAGAAAGTTCGCTGAGCAATTGCAATGTCACCGAACGGGCACTGGCCGTCACGGCGATTGCTGCGCTCAAGGTAATACCGCGATGTTGCACCTGCCACTCTTCAGTCATTGCGTGCACCGTGGCCATAATCTGCTCGACGGTGCGGGGCTGTCCCGAGGCATCGGTGCGCAGACCAACAGGATTACTGTCTCCGCCAATGTGGCGCCGAATCATCGCCGCGAAGTTGCGCTCAATCAGAGCAAGGTGCACAAAATGGTCGGTGGCCGTCCACATATTGGAGGCATCATGTTCGCTGGGTGTCAAAGGACGCACCAGTTGCTCTTCAGAAAGTTCGCTCATCGCGTTCAACAGCCAGACACGGTCATTATTCAGCGTGGTCTCTATCTCAATGCGGTTCATACATCCCCCTCAACCTCGTCAGTCTCACACATCTCACAGAGAATAACGACTCAAGGACCAGACATACATCTTCGCCAGACCCAGGCTTTGGTCATGATCACTGGAGCGGGTGACGGGAATCGAACCCGCATGATCAGCTTGGAAGGCTGAGATTCTAGCCATTGAACTACACCCGCATATTACGTCCCTATCGTATCCGCACGCCGAGGGTTCGCCACGGGTTGGTTCAACTTTCGTGCCTGTCCGAGGACCGTTTTATGGGCTCGTCGTGGGCATTGAATCCCGCTGGCGAAACTCATCAACTGTCAACTCATAGATATCTTCGAGGCCATCAATCTCATCAACTTCTTGACCCACGCAGGTAAACCCCATTTTGCGAATCAATTGTTGAGACCCAATGTTATTCACGCCGACTTGATAGCGAAAAACCTTCACACTCGGGTCCGCAGTCGCCCACGTCCACATCCCCAGCAACGCTTGCGTTGCAAATCCCTGTCTTTGAAAAATTTTCTCAACTCCGATACCGATTTCTAACATCCCACGCTCATCAGGTGGTCCATGAAAACTCGTACTGCCGATCACGACACCAGTTGAGCGAAGCACCATCAAGCGCACGAACCATTTGTTCACACTCTCATCGGCTTTAATTTGCGGGACGCGCCAACGTAGTGGGCCATCTTGTGACATCAGGACACGATGTGGATTAGTAAATGATGCACCCGAAAAAAGATGGGGGTCATCCGGCCTTTCGAAAAGTGCCACAGTATCGCCAGCGCCAAGGTGGACAAGGTCCAAATGCTGCGTCACAATCACAGGCTGGGTGTCATTGTCCATATCAAGTGACCATCTTTATTTAAGCGACCATCTTTATTTAAGAGACCGTATCCATGGTGACTGCTACAACTGCGACAGTGCACCAGCAAGTCCCGCCAAACTCATGGGCATCACCCATCCCGCAACCGTCACGATGTCGCCTTGAGCGATGTCCTGCTCACAACTTAGGGCGAATAGTTGATCCCGCTCACCGATTGGCGCACCTGCCGACAACAGTTGCAGGGTTTTTCGAGCATGAGCCACAGCCTCGGGCGCACCCCCAATAACCGACTCTCCGAGTTCAATCATCTGCCGATCAACGAATGTAATCCATGGCTGAGCGAATGCCACATCACGTGGCGTCAACGTCACCGAAGGCATACTCGTTGACGTTGACGTGCTGATTAATGACGGCGATGTCGTCATCGAAGAAAGTTCATCGGAGATGGGGACAGTAGTTCCGTCACCACACGCTGATATCAGGCCCACCAATGCTGCCAAACTTGTCCCGCGATCAAAAAACTGACGGCGACTTATAGACATTGCCATTACATTCGCTCCTGCAGAGTGCGCGCCAAACGTACAGCAAGGGCAACAATTGTCAGGGTCGGATTCGAAAAACCAGCTGTGGGAAAACTGGATCCTCCCACTGCGTACAAGTTGTCAATGCCATGGCATTGAGAGTTCTCGTTAACCACACCTTGATCAGCGCTGAGATGCATTCGAGCGCCACCGAGATGATGCCCGCCGCCCTCCATTGTCTGAAAAGAGATCGGATCACCAAGCGTCATTGGGCCAAAGCCCGCCTTTAATAATTCGCCGCCCAGCAAACCCAACGACGTGCGAATGTCGGCGACATCTTGGGCCAGCACTCTCCAATCCAACCGCGCCCGTACGGCACCAAGATCATCTTTTGCCGAAATAAGAGAGACGCGACTTGCAGAGTTCCAGCGCTGTTCGGTGCGCGCGTATAGACCAATGACTTGCGAACCAGTGCCACCAAGTGCCGCGGGTTGAGTCGATTGCCAAAGATTTCGTATGGCATCTCCGTGTAGTGCTTCAGGTGGAATCGCCTGCAGTGGCTCAAGCGTGAAAGAAGTGTTAATCATGCCTCTTTCTGCCGCGACCTCTTCGCTCAGGCCAACGCCCACCTTGAACTGTGTGCCATCAATATCTTTGGGATAACCAATGACACCATCTAGATCCTCAGGAGTGTGGTCACCACACAGCACCGCCCCGACTGCGCCGTGAGGATGTTCCAGAAAACCAAGTCCCAGATTTCCGCTGCGATTGATCTGCTTTTGTGACTGAGCCGCTAGCAAAAGTTGGCGGACATTTTCTATTCCACCACCAGCAAGCACAAAACATTTGGCTGATAATTCAAAATCAAGTCCATTTTCATTTTTGATGTGTACTAAGGATGCCCGGGGCGAAGAAGTTTTATCCTCAAAAGTGAAGCCCATGCAATTCGCCCCGAAATAGATTTTTACGGGAGATTTACTCAATCGCGAGCGATAGTAACTTGCGAATCGGAGTTGTTTCGGAAATCGCCACACTGGTGTGGCCAAAATATCCGTTGCTTTCACGAGAACCGGCAAATCAGCATCAGTTGTCAAAGTTTCGGCATCAAAAAGATCGCGTCCAAGGGTGCACAACTCCATGGCACGCCGATAGTCAGGTTCTAGATCGCTTCGCTGAAAGGGCCAGCCCTCGCCCAGCCCATTGCTTCTCTGAGTGAAGACATTTTCTTCAAGGCGACGGCACCATCCAACCCAGTGATTGGTCGTTCCACCGAAATAGCGCAGTCGCCAGCGATCTAATGCGGGGTACGAAAAACCCTCGCCTGTTGAAACTTCACCTTGATAACGATTCTGCGACAACTCAGTCCAGGCACCTTGGCCACCCTCGAGAATCGCCACAGATAATCCAGATTTCTCCAATTCAAGCGCCAAAGTGATCCCGGCCGCTCCAGCACCGACGATCGCCACATCGCAGGCATCTAATTCTTTACGACTTGATGTAGCGAGATCAATAAACATCTATAACTATTCATAACACCAAAAGCTTGATCCCCCTAAATTTGAGAGGTGGCAACTTCTCATCTCATCAGTAGATACCGTTGAAGCCAATGTCATCACGCCCAATCGCACTCGTTCGTCGTCCCAGTCCCCTTCTTGAGCAAGGCCTAGTGACGCACATTGAACGAACCCCAGTCGATGTTGAACTAGCGCTCAAGCAGTGGTCCAACTATGTCGAAGCCTTGCGTCTATGTAAGTGGTCAATCATTGAGGTTCCTGCGATCGATGAGTGTCCCGACGGAGTGTTCATCGAGGACACGGTCGTTATCTACAAGGGCGTAGCGATCATCACTCGACCAGGAAATGATCTGCGTAAACCCGAGATCATCGCTATTGAACCGGTCGTCACCGAGACGGGATGCACTGTTGAGCAAATCGTTGCGCCTGGAACGATGGATGGTGGTGATGTCTTGAAGGTTGGCGACACGATTTACGTAGGTCTCGGTGGTCGCACGAACGCCGAAGGTATCGCACAATTCGCGGCAATTGTTGAGCCTCTCGGGGCAACCGTAATCACCGTTCCGATCTCCAAAGTTCTCCACCTCAAGTCGGCTGTCACCGCCTTACCCAATGGAACAATCATCGGCTTTGAACCACTCGTTGATGATCTGTCTATCTTCCCAGATTTTTTGGCTATGCCCGAGGAGTCTGGGGCTCATGTCATCATCGTCGGAGAGAAGCGACTCATCATGGCCAGCGATGCCCCTGAGAGCGCCGAAATGCTTCGCGATATGGGCTACCTAGTCATTGAAGCGAACATCAGCGAATTCATCAAACTTGAAGGCTGTGTCACGTGCCTGTCGGTGCGTATTCGTTAAGTCCAGCTAGATCGCCAGCACTTGGCTTAAAAACTATCCAAGGACTTGAATAACTCAATTCGCAGAAGAACTACTTGCGCTGCTCCATATATCTCGCCATGGCTTGTCTGCTTTCGGGGTCACGCATCGCATACACAAGCGAATCGGCATCATTTGCACTCCGACCGGTGCCCGCAATCTCTTCCATAACGGCATTTACTTGTTGTTTTGTTGCAC
>BJGB01000127.1 GCA_014190215.1 Actinomycetes bacterium
CACGAAGGAATGCGCGCTTCACTTGTCAGCCGTGAAGTGATTGCCGACTCAGTAGAAACGGTGATGCACGGTGAGCGTCTTGATGGACTCCTTGCCACCGGCGGATGCGATAAGAGCATGCCAGGAATGATGATGGCGATCGCACGACTCAATTTGCCGGCAGTCTTCGTGTACAACGGCTCAACAATGCCTGGCTATCACAATGGAAAAGCCATTGACATCACTTCAGTTTTTGAGGCTATTGGTGCCTGTGCTGCTGGCACGATCACCGAGGACGAATTGGGTGACATTGAACGAAATGCATGTCCAGGTGAAGGCGCTTGTGGCGGGATGTTCACAGCTAACACAATGTCTTCAATCGGCGAAGCGCTTGGGCTGTCCTTACCTGGTACGGCATCACCCCCAGCCATTGATTCGCGTCGCGAAGATGATGCCCGACGAGCTGGCGAAGCAGTTGTCAACATGTTGCGTCTGGGTATTCGACCCAGCGATATTCTCACGAAGAAAGCATTTGAAAACGCCATTGCTTTAGCCAATGCCTTGGGTGGCAGCACGAATGCCGTGTTACATCTTTTGGCCATTGCTCATGAAGCAAGAGTTGAGTTGGATCTTGACGATTTCAATCGCATTGCGGCCAAGGTTCCGCATATTGCTGACATGAAGCCAGGTGGACAATTTCACATGACCGATCTTGATCGCGTTGGTGGCGTGCCGGTTGTGCTGAAGCATTTGTTGGATGCTGGTTTATTGCACGGTGACGTGATGACCTGTACCGGCAAGACGATGGCTGAAAACTTGGCGGAGATCAATCCACCTCAACCAGATGGTGTCGTCGTGCATCCATTGAGCCAACCCATCAACGCCGAAGGCGGATTGTTGATTTTGCGTGGCTCGCTGGCACCCAAGGGCAGCGTGGTTAAGGTCGCTGGATTATCGCAGGAGCAACGTTTGTTTGAAGGAACGGCTCGCGTTTTTGACGATGAAGATGGTGCCATGGTGGCGATTATGAATGGAGAAATTCAACCCAATACGGTCTTGGTGATTCGCTATGAGGGACCAAAGGGCGGGCCGGGTATGCGCGAGATGTTGGCTATCACCGGTGCGATGAAAGGTGCCGGTCGTGGATACGACTGCGCATTGATTACCGATGGTCGCTTCAGCGGCGGTACCTGGGGATTCTGTATTGGTCATGTGGCTCCTGAAGCCGTTGACGGAGGACCTATCGCCTTTGTGCGCGATGGTGACAAGATCAAAGTCGACGTAGCCAACTTGAGCCTTGATCTTTTGGTGGACGAAGCGGAAATGAATCGCCGACGTCAAGGTTGGCAACCCAATCCGCCGCGTTATACGAGTGGCGTGTTGGGTAAATATGCGCGCTTGGCACAAGGTGCCGAAAAGGGCGCAATTACAAACCTGCTCTAATTCGAACGAGCGAGACGTGTTCGTGCAAGTAGGCGCCAACCATTGAGGAAGGTGCACAAGAACACGGTGGCGACGATGATGAACGCTGTTGCCGTTCCATCATCAAAGACAATTTTGCGTAACACCATGCCAAGAACAATCGTTGTCAGCGAAATGAGCAATCCACTCTTTTGGCTGAGCGGTTCTTTCCACGTGCGGGCGATCACCCACCCAGCAAGAAGTGCCAACAAAAATGGTGCCGCCACGCGAAAAATTCCAGACGCTGCCTCGCCTTCATCATGATTCTTGCGCCCGATGGCGACAAAGATCACGATGCTCGCAGCATCGGCAACTGCGGACCACAAAATCATTCTGGATTTATTCATGATGAAACCCGTTCAATAGTGACGATGGCGTTGTAATCAGGAATACGACTGGCATCTTGATTCAGCCCAGCTTCAATGAGCACGTTGCCCTCAGGCCAATGTACCTGCAGTGAACGCGAGGGTAGGTTCACCAGTTTGGCGGTCGAGAGCATCGAACCCACCGAACTCGTCAGGCGCAATGCATCACCTTCGCTCACGCCGAGAGCAGCAGCATCGCGATGATCAATGTAGACAGCGTCGCGGGTGGCTCCGGTGAGCGGATCCACTTCATTGAAAATCATTGAGTTGAACTGTTTGCCACGCCGTGTCGACAAGAAAAATGCACCTTCGCTCAGTAGTGGAGGAGCGACGTTGAGTGAACTAAAGCGGGCCCGACCGTTGGGCATAGGGAAGTTTCCGTCGGCACATAAATGTCGACCCCCGTATTGCACTTCATCGTGAACTTTGGAGAGGTTTTCAATACCCGCATACATCGGAACAATACGGGCGATTTCAGCGCGCAGCGCTTGGTTGTCAGCCCAATCAAAGTGTGGGGCCAATGATGGATTCATACGAATCGCGATATCAGAAAAGATCCGCCATTCACTGCGAGCTTCGCCTGGGGCAGAAACAATTTCTGGGCTGAAAGCAATACGTCGTTCAGTGGTCGTGCTAGTTCCACCACCCTCTTGTTCGTAGCGTGTAGCCGCTGGTAACAAGATCACGTCGTCACCATCAATAAACATTTGCGAGGTCAAGACAATGTCTTGGTGAACGCGCAAGGGCACGCGCGCCAAAGCAGATTCAACGCGAATGGGATCAGGCATTATCTCAACAAAGTTGGAGCCGTCCAAGAATAAAACATCAAGTTCATCGTGCTCCGCTGCCAAGACCATTTCAGGTGCAGTCAGGCCCGACTGCACAGGGACATTGAAACCCCACTGCTCTGATAATTCGCGAGCAGATTCGGCAGTAACGGCGACACCACCAGGAAATGCGGTTGAGTATGCACCCATCTCGGCTCCACCTTGCACACCTGAGTGTCCGCGAATCGGCATCAATCCTGCGCCGTCGCGTCCCACATTGCCGCGTGCCAGCGCGACATTGACGATCGCCTGCACTCCTTCAACACCATGTCGGTGTTGAGTGATGCCCATGCTCCAAATCAAAATGGCGTGACGCGAGGTGGCGTACATTTCGGCGAGTGCAGCGAGCGTGGAGTGATCAATGCCGGCATCTATCAGTAACTGGGCGAGGTCTAGGGTCGCCAGATGAGTCACTAACTCCTCCCAACCTGATGTGTGTGCGGCAATGAACGCATCATTAATGGCGTCCTGCTCGATCAGAACTTTGAGCAATGCATTTGCGAGAGCCACGTCACCTTCAGGACGCACAGGAATGTGCAGGTCGCACAATTTGGTGCCGAACAAAAATGACTCCGCCTTGGAGGGAACCCAATACCGCTCAAGACCAGGTTCGAGATAGGGGTTGATAACAACGACCTTGGTCCCGTTCTTCTTTGCTTCATATAAATATTTGGTGAAGACGGGTTGGTTGTTGGCAACATTGGCGCCCCACAAAATAATGAGGTCGGTCTCTAAGACATCTTGCAAACTGCAGGTACTGGCAGCCACTCCGATGGTGGCTTTGAGACCAATAGTGGAAGGTGCGTGGCATGTGCGGGCTGCAGAATCAATGTTGGCGATACCCATAGCGCGCGCCGCCTTGCCAGCGGTGTAATAGACCTCATTGGTCAGTCCACGACTCGTGAGATAAATCGCCGAGCGATCCCCGCCAGCAGCGCGAATACCGAGACCAACTGCGTCAAGGGCTTCATCCCACGAAATACGAGTGAAGCCTTTTTCACCGCGACGTCGACGCATCGGGTACGCCAGGCGGCCCATCTCACGCAACTCGGTGCTCGTACGGTTGCGTAGCCATGTGACATCACCTAAAACGGAATGATCAAATGCTGGCGCGCAATTCACTTCAAGTAATTTCAGCCGTGTCGTGCACAGGTGAATGCCGTCCAACGTCCAATCGTGAAATCCTGCCACGCCGAGGGCGCATCCATCACAGACACCTTCGTTGAGTATCTTCCACGCCTTTTTTGGTGTGCGACGGATGCTTACAGCAACGTGGAGCATCTCGCTGAGATGATTGGGCTTGGTGTGGCCTATCCCGTTAGGCGACAGGCTGACCCAAGACTTTGGATTCCAGAGGCGACGCGCCACCGGAGAATCACAACTCTTCGTAATACTCGCGACCGAGGTGGGTGATGACATCTTCACCCATCATCCAACGCAAGGTGTTCTTCAACTTTGTCAATTGAATAAATAAGTCGTGCTCGGGGTACAAGCCAGGTGCAACCTGTGGGCTCTTGTAATAGAAACTCAGCCACTCTTGAATGCCGCCCATACCTGCGCGCTGTGCGAGATCGCTGAACAAGATCAGGTCAAGTGCCAAAGGCGCAGCCAAGATTGAGTCACGGCACAAGAAGTTGACTTTGATCTGCATTGGGTAACCCAACCAGCCAGTGATGTCAATATTGTCCCAGCCCTCTTTGGCGTCTCCGCGAGGTGGGTAATAGTTGATTGACACCTTGTGGAAGACATCACCGTAGAGATCTGGGTACTTGGCGGGCTGCAAGATATCTTCAAGCACTCCGAGTTTCGATTCTTCTTTGGTCTTAAAGTTTTCTGGAGCATCAAGAACTTCTCCGTCACGGTTGCCGAGAATGTTGGTGCTGTACCAACCAGACAATCCGAGCATGCGGGCCTTGAGCATTGGCGCCAAAACTGTTTTCATTAACGTTTGACCAGTTTTGAAGTCCTTGCCGGAAATGGGAATGTTCTGATCGGTGGAGAATTGACGCAACGCAGGAGTATCCACTGACAAGTTCGGAGCACCGTTGTTGAAAGGTACGCCTTCAAGCAATGCGGCGTAGGCATACAACTGACATGGCGAAACCATCTCGTCATTGGCGTCAATAGCTTTTTCAAATGCTTCGAGATTCATATGTGCTGGGCCAGGCTCAATGAAAATTTCTGTGCTGGCACACCAAATCATGACCACGCGGTCGCATTGCTTTTCTTCTTTGAAGCGGTTGATGTCTTCGCGAATTGCGTTGAGCATGCCACGCTTACTGCTGATCGGCTTGATGTGTTCGCCCTCAAGGTTGCGCGCATACTTGCGTTCAAAGGCAGCTTGCATGGGGCGGATGTCGCGCAGCACATCGCTGATGGCTTCGATGTGCTTGCCACTCTCAAGAACACCAGCACGACTGGCAGCGACATAGGCGTCGTCGGGGTAGACATCCCAAGCGCCCCAGACAATGTCTTCAAGGGCGGCTAGAGGTACGAAATCTTTGATCAAGGGTGAGCGGTCTTCGGTGCGCTTGCCGAGACGGATGGTGCCCATTTGCGTGAGCGAACCGATCGGCTTACCGAGGCCGCGCTTGGTGAGTTCGACGCCAGCGATCAGGGTCGAAGCCACAGCACCGAGGCCGACGGTCAGGACACCGAGGCGGCCAGTGGCCGGAAGAACGAGGGGTGACGGGGGAGTAGACATTCCTTTAGGCTAGGCGGTCATCGTGTGTCGTAGCATTACTTCTGTGAATGATCTACCAAGACATGATGATGACCCACGGACGAATGGGGGAGCGATCCTCATGGACGGCAACCGTCTACGAGATGAGATCGTGCTCAATTTGGCGCACATCATCTCCTCGGCAGGATCGCCGGCCGTGTGTTTGGCAACGGTTTTGGTGGGTGATGATGCCCCCAGTCAGCGTTATGTCCGCAATAAACATGTGCAGGCCGCCAAGGCGGGGATGATCAGTCGCAATGAGGTTTTGGCCGCCGATGTGGGTCAGGCCGAGGTAGAGAATGTGGTCCGCAGGCTGGCACAAGACCCCAGCGTGCACGGCATTTTGGTACAAAGTCCGTTGCCGGCGGGTTATGACGAAGAGGCTGTTTTGGCGCTCATTCCCGCTGACAAGGATGTGGATGGCTTAACCCTCGCCTCAATGGGGCGATTGGTGCGCGGAGTGCCTGGTCTCGTGGGATGCACGCCCCTCGGTGTGATGCGTTTATTGCAGCGCTACGGGGTAGCGACGAGTGGCAAACGCGCTGTGGTGATTGGCCGTTCAATGCTCGTGGGCTTGCCGCTGTCGTTACTGCTGGCCCGTAAAGGCGTGGATGCCACCGTGACAATTGCTCACAGTCGTACAGCGGACTTGCTTGAGGTCTGTCGCCAAGCTGACATCGTGATCGGTGCGGTGGGTCAGGCACATTTGATCACTGCGGCTCATATCAAGCCGGGTGCAGCGGTTATCGACGTCGGCATCTCGCGCACCGAGGCCGGAATCGTTGGTGATGTTGATTTTGAGGCAGTCCAAGCCGTAGCTGGGGCCATTACCCCGATGCCAGGCGGTACGGGTCCGATGACAATTGCCTGTCTGTTGGAGAACACCCTCACGGCTGCTCGACTTCAAGGGGCGTTTCCCGCATAATTTTGCCTCGGTGCAGGTTGTCGTTACTAGGGCCTGGCTGGCACACTTGTGAGCAATGAGCGC
>BJGB01000128.1 GCA_014190215.1 Actinomycetes bacterium
TACTTAATGATTCGCTTGTGGAGCGCGGCTATTTTTGTGAATTCACCCATACAGCACTGCGTGAATTTCAGACCAATCGCGGTTTACCTCAAGATGGTGTTTGTGATCGCAATGCATGGGATGCACTGATTGAGGCCTCGTGGCTAAGTGGCGCTCGTTTGTTGTATCTCACATCTCCCCATCAACGCGGTGATGATGTCATTGCGCTGCAAACAAATCTTGCGCAACTTGGTTTCGATTGTGGACACATCGACGGAATACTTGGACCCAAATCAATTCATTGCCTCACCGACTTTCAACAAAACTATGGACTAGTTGCCGATGGCATCTGTGGTGCCGAAACACTTCAGGCCTTGTCACGCATGAGTAGCCAAACCGGATCTGGTCCAGGAATAGTTTCGGTGCGCGAATCTGAAAAACTTCATCATGCGGCGCGGGTCGGTGATTCACTCAAAATAGTTGTGGGTTGCTTTGGTGATCTACAACGTGTCTCGAGGGGTCTTACTCGAAAGTTACGTGAGCAATACAACGACGTCATGACGGTTGAGGAATCGGATGCAACTTTGCACGCAACGTCAGCCAATAGTTTTCAAGCAGATGTTTATGTCGGTATTGCAGCAGCAACGGCACAACACCATGAGATTGTTTTTTATGAAACCGAAGGTTTCAGTTCACCGGGTGGGCACCAACTGGCTGAGGCCATCGCGGCACAACTCACCGAGGTTGGTCTCGGGCAATTCGCTGTCAAGGGCATGCGTCTTCCCATCCTGCGAGCGACCCGCATGCCTGCCGTCTTGTGCGTTTTTGGTCAGAGCCTTCAACCCGAGTTTGACGTCATTGCTAGCGCAGTGTGTACAGCAGTCACTGTCTGGTTCGCCCCCCAAAAGCCCATCTGAGCAACCATTTCGGGGGTTATCCACAGGTTTGTTCACAGTCTGTGAGGACTGTCAAGTTGTTGTTTATGCTCATGCTCCACAAGAGACACAGGGTTTTGCGCCAGCCGATTAGTCCTCTGAGGCAGGCCCTTCGGTCATCAGTCGGTAAATACGCTCGAGGTCTTCGAGGTCGGCAAAATCAATAGTCACCTTGCCGTGTTTGCCACTCATGGTGACACCCACCGATGTCTGCAAGTGCTCGGCAAGAAGCCCTTCGAGTTCGAGTAGGCCTGGAGGTCGCAATGCGGTTGTCTTTGTCCCAGTCGACTGAGCCCCGGCTGATGTAGTTGATTTTCCAGAAGTCTTGCCCGTATTTCCCGTGCCTGATCCCCCACCTGTCGTGGTTGAAGCCGGTTGGCTGTCTCGAACTGCCTCCTCGACGCCTCGAACCGTCCAGCCCATTTCGACTGCGCGTTTGGCTAGTTGCTCTTGCAACAAACGGTCAGGAGTTCCGAGTAACGCTTTTGCATGGCCTGCGGACAATCGTCCGTCGGCCAGTAACGACTGAATTGATGGTGGGAGTCCGAGTAGCCGCAATGCATTGGTAATTGCAGACCGACTCTTGCCCACTTTGCTCGCCACCTGCTCGTGAGTCATGTTGAAGTCTTCGAGTAGTTGCTGATATGCAGCGGCCTCTTCAAGTGGAGTGAGATCTTGTCGATGCAAGTTTTCAACAAGGGCTTGCTCTACTGATGAAACGTCGTCAGTGACGCGCACAATTGCCGGAATCATTTGGAGTCCTGCTCGTGATGCGGCGCGCCAGCGGCGTTCGCCTGCAATCAACTGATATCGATCGCTTCCTTCTGGGCGCACCAAAATTGGTTGCAGCACACCAATTGCCAAAATGGATGCGGTCAATTCGGCAAGTGAGGCTTCATCGAAATGCACTCGGGGTTGGTTTGGGTTTGGGTCAATCGCATTCACTGCTATATCTTTGAGCCCTGTTGCTGATTCTGTATTTGTACCGTCACTGGTACTAGTACTACTAGTGGTATTACTGGTGTTTCGATTGGTGGGGATGAGCGCGTCTAAGCCTCTACCCAATCCGCTGCGGCGCGCCACCACTCACCTCCAATGCAACAGCTCGGTAGGCCTTTGCGCCAGCCGAGTTTGAATCAAATGTGGTGATTGGTTTGCCATGTGATGGAGCTTCAGCAAGTCGCACGGTGTGTGGAATAACTGTTTGACAAACTTTGTCACCAAAGTGTTCACGCACCTCTCCGACAACATCGGCAGATAACTTGGTTCTGGTATCGAACATGGTGCAAATAATTGTGCTAACAGCCAGGTTTGGATTGAGGTTTTGGCTCACCAAGTCAACGTTGCGCAATAATTGTCCCAAACCCTCAAGTGCGTAGTACTGACACTGAATCGGCACGATTACTTCGCGTGCAGCAGTCAGGCCGTTCACCGTTAAGAGACCAAGCGAAGGTGGACAGTCGATCAGTACGTAATCAAATTGATCCAACACTGACTCAATCGCTTTTTTGAGTCGGGTTTCGCGACCCATGGCAGGTACGAGCTCAATTTCGGCGCCGGCTAGATCAAGGTTGGAAGGTGCGACAAAAAGGTTGCGAACCGCCGTGGGCACAAGACAGTCCTCCATTGGGGTGTCATGCAACAACACGTCATACACACTGGTTTCCATTTCGCGGGTATTCAAACCCAAGCCAGTCGAGGCATTGCCTTGCGGATCAAGGTCCACAATCAACACTCGATATCCCTGTTCGGCTAGACACGCACCCATGTTGATGGTGGTTGTGGTCTTGCCTACCCCACCCTTTTGGTTAGCCATTGCAATCACCCGTGGAACGGGGTGCGGCAGAGTGGGTTCAGGTTTTGCCGAGTTCATATCACACCAATTCTACCGAGTAGGAGCCAATCAACGGGGGATGCGGTCAGCGGATATAGCCGAGGTAATAGCTGACTCCGCCAAGAATGTTCCACGTGGAACATCCTGGGCAGGAATGACCGATTTGGGGTCTAGATATGTTCCACGTGGAACAATGCGACTGGTCCAAGTCTTGTTGGAGCGGACACTCCAAGCCTTCCCAGATCTACCTCGGCCCAACGATCTGGACTACCGGGTGGAGGTTCGCTGACCACCACGCACCCGCCCAGCTTGACCAAACTCACCGCCCATTGCAGGGTTTGGAGTGGAGGGCCGAAGCCTCGGCCGCAGGCAGCATCGAAGGCATGGGTGAAGCGGTCTTGGTTTCGCAATACCTCCACGTCGCCACATACCACTTCAACCTGGTCGTGAATCCCCAACGATTGCACCGAACGAACAAGTGTGTCGGTGCGCTTGGCGCGCCGATCGATCAGGGTCATCTGAATTTCGGGGCGCACAATCGCGATGACCAAGCCAGGAACTCCTGCTCCGCTACCCAAATCAACACAGGATGTAACCCCAGGTGGTAACGCTTCTGCAAAGGATGCTGCGTGCTCAATGATCTCGGACAGGGGGGCAGACCCCAGGGCTCCTATTTTTTGGGCTTCGCCGAAGATACGGCGAAGACCTGGATGATCTGCGGGCTTCATATTACGGGCTTTATTGTATAAGCCCTGTGCCCACTGGGCTATTCGGCGGTTTCGACTGATTCAGCCAACGCAACCACTACCCGGCGATGCGGATCTTGGCCTTGCGAGTGTGTGCTTACGCCGGTCGAGTTGACAAGGGCGTCGTGCACAATCTTGCGGTCGGCAGAGTTCATCGGTTCAAGCACACGTGGTTGACCAGTAGCAAGAACATCGTCGGCCACTTTGAGGGCAAAACGGCTCAAAGCCTCGCGACGGCGCTCGCGGTAGCTACCAATATCAACACGCATATGGGTGTCGTGGTCGCCAAGGCGGCGCTGGCTGACAACTCGTGTGAGGTCTTGCACGGCCATCAATGTGGCGCCGCGCTGACCAACGAATACGGAAACGTCATCGCCCAATACGTTGATATCGATATCTTCGCCGTTGAGCGTGGAGGTCACTTGACCAACCAGGCCAGCAGCGGTCAACATTCCTTCAAGAAATGTGGTCGCAGCAGCACTCACAGTGGCTGGATCTACTGGAGGGCCTTCTGGACGTGGTGCGCGCTCAGCATCCGACGTTTTTCGTGGCTCGCGGCGTGGTCGATCTGACCCGGCTGCCGATTTTGGTCCGCGGCGACCTTTTGGTGCATCACCTTCTGCGCGAGTTGTGCGTTTTGGTCCGCGATCGCGGCGTTCTGGCTTTGATCGTGGTGCAGTTGGGCGAACTCGGGCGCGAACTCGGGCTTCGCCGCGCGTGCGTCCAAACAAACCAGGTTTTGGTTCTTCAAGAACATCAAACTCGGCGTCTTCTTCTGAAACACCCAACTGATCGAGTGCCAAATTTTTTGCTGCTTCAAGTGTGTCAGCAGTTGTCTCTACCCATTCCATACATGTCCTCGTTACTTATTTGATGTGGCGAATAAAATGTTTACGGTTTTGGTCGGCGAGTAACCGAACCACTTCGATTTTTTCCTGGAGCCTGCGGACGTCGCGAAGTGCCAGAAGATTTTCCCTTTGGGGGAGTGACGCGCTTACTCGAAAACGGCGCGTCAGGATTTGCTGCAGGTTTGATTTCTTTCTTGTTATCTTTTTTGTCTTTTTGATTCATGTCACGTGCTTGAGCGCTCGCGGCTTGTGCTTGGCGACCCAACGACGAATCGTGTCCATAAAAACGTTTGGTGATGTAGAACTGCTGAATGATGCGAATGATTGCTTGCACCATGTAATACACGATCAGACCAGTAGGAAGGAAGAGCTGAAAAACAGCGAAAACTACTGGCAAATACTGCATTAACTTGGCTTGGCTCGCCGACATTGTTGGGCTCACTGTGCGTGATGCAACCATTTTTTGCTGCACAAAATACAAACCGGCGAGCAGTGCAACAAATCCGACGTAGATCATGCCCTTGCCGAAGCCTGCTTTGACTGCAGCGACTGGGGTTTCTGCAAGATCCAAACCAAATGCAAGCATTTGTTTTTTGCCAAGCAGTGAGATGAACAGGTCCGACGTGTGATCGAGATATTTCGGAACAAATGCTGTGCCTGCGCCGTCAGGACGATGAATCAAACCTTGTAGTGAACGAAACATGATGATGAACACCGGCATCTGCGCCGCGATCGGCAAACATGAAGCCATCGGATTGACTTTGTGTTCCTGATACAACTTCATCATCGCTTCATTTAATTTTTGGCGATCACCTTTGAACTCGGCTTGTAGGCGTCGCATCTCTGGTTGCAGTTTTTGCATTTCGAGCATGCCTTTGGTGCTCTTGAGTGTGAGTGGGGTGATGAGCAGCATCACGACCACAGCCACCAAACCAATCGCCAAGGCGTAGTTGTGGGTGAGCGAATAAAACTGGGCAATTAATCGGGAAGCAATTTCAAACATCTGGGGTCAACAACTTTCGTGGTGGCCACTTTGGCCAGTAGAGACGGTAGGCGGTGAAACGGCCGAATTGACGCCTGACTCGGGGATATTCAGGGGAACTGGATCAAACCCTGATGGGCCAAAGGGACGACAGCGCAATAATCGCTTGATCATCAGCCAGCCACCCTTGCTGGAACCATGCAATTCGATGGCTTCGTGGGCATATTCGGAGCAGGAAGGGAAGAAGCGGCAAGGGGAGGGCTTACTGGGTCGCAGTGACTGGTACCAGCGAATGCTGCGGAGCATCGCCAATTGAAGCCGTGTATGGGTCTGGGCCGAATTCATGGCGTTGGCTGGCTGATTTTGGCCTCAATTTGGCCAATCAGGCGGTCTACCAGGGCGCCAAGCTGGTCCCACGTAGAACCAGTGGCCTTTGGAGTCACTCCGATCAGGTACCAACCGGGTCGTAATTGACCGCTACGGGACCCAAAAAGGGCGCGTAATTGGCGTTTAATGCGGTTTCGCTCCACTGCTCCACCCACCTGGCGGCCAATGGCATAACCAATATGGGCATTTTCGAGTGAACTATCGAGCAACAACGAACACCACAACCCGTGCGAGCGAACATATGTTCCCTCTTTGGACAAACGGGAGAAGATTTCCCGGTGACGGATTCGACCGATCAAGCGGAAAGCCGGTGGCGACCCTTTGCCCGGCGAGACTTCAGAATCGCGCGACCGGCGCGGGTACTCATGCGATGACGAAAGCCATGCTTCTTGGAGCGGCGACGATTGTTTGGTTGGAAAGTACGTTTCATGCACCCCTCCTGAGTAGCGCCCCGAGTTGACCTCGAAACGACGATGGCTAAGGTCTCCAACTCTACAGGGA
>BJGB01000129.1 GCA_014190215.1 Actinomycetes bacterium
AGCGCAATTGCTCAGTGCTGTTATCGGGGGCACAAAAAATGACTTTTGCTAGTGCCCATTCTGATCGCTTGGCGACTCGCTTGTGGGCTGCTGTGGAACCAGCGAAGTCAGGGACAAAGTTGCGCAGGTCCATATCAAAACGCGAATCTGGCTTGGCAACTTCACTCAGACGTTGCCAAACGACACGGCGCACTCGCTCTTCTTGGATCACAAAAGTTCCGCGGCCTTGTTCGGCACTTAGTAAACCATCGCGTACTAAATCTTCGATCGCTCGACGCAGGGTGCCACGACTGACCCCAAAGAGATCCATCAGATTAGGTTCGGTAGGTAGCGGCGTTGAGTCTGAAAGAGTCCGCTCTAAAACGAGTCGGGTCAGCGAATCGCGTACCTGCTCGTACAACGGCGCATCGGCGAGAACATCGACCCCGAGGTCCGCAGCGGCATTGCTTTTTTTGACCATGGACGAACTATAGACATAATTCGTCTAGACGAATGTTTCAGATGCGTGACGATTCGGTGTTTAGGCAAAAAGTAAAACCCCACCGTTTCACCAAGTTAGAGGGCGACCGGGACCTGTTTCCACTGATTGACATCAATCAGGCCGAGGTCAGTGATCCGCAAATCGGGAATCACCGAAAGACCCAAGAATGACAGCAACATGAATGGGGCATCGATGGCAATTCCAAAATCTCGGGCCGTCTGTTCCATATTTTCAATCTGATCAGCCACAGAATCAAGAGTCAGATCGCTCATCAATCCCGCAATTGGCAACGGCACCTCAGCCAAAATCCGACCCTCGTGCACGAGCACTTGTCCCCCACCAATTTCAGAAAGTCGCGCTACCGCCACCGCCATATCCTCTGGTCCACTGGCGTCACGCGCTCCGATGACCATGACATTGTGAGCGTCATGGCACACGGTTGAAGCGATAGCCCCACGAGTGAGCCCGAAGTTGGCTACATAGCCCAAGCCGATCCGACCCGTCTTTTTGTGGCGTTCAAGCACGGCGATGCGCGCAATGTCATAACTGGGATCTCTGACATCAAGTTCAAGATAGGTCGTGCGCACCGTACCTTGAGTAACGCCGATCACGCGCGCCATTCCGTTGGCCGGCTCTTCAACAGTAAGTTCGTGCGCACTTGGATTGTGATGCAGATGGACTCGATTGCGTAACGAATCTGGCGCAGGAGTCGCAGGCACTACCCCTGGGATGATCGCTCCATTGCGCGCCACCAGTCGCCCCGCTTGATAAACGACTGCAGGTCGGTAATCAGCAAGCGTGTCAAACACCAAAATATCCGCTTGATAGCCCGGTCCTAATTGACCAAGGTGGAAAAAGTTGTGGAATTGCGCCGGCAAGAAAGTAGCCATGATCAAGGCGTCAATCTCGTTACATCCAGCGGCAACTGCAAGACGCACGCAATGGTTGATGTGACCGATCGTGCGAATTTGATGTGGTTCACGGTCGTCGGTACACATTGCTGTTCGCGTCGGACCATTGGTCAGCACCGTGGGCAACAACTCTTCAAGGTCTTTGCAGGCGGAGCCATAACGCAAAAACACCCACATCCCTTTTTGACGCTTCTCGTGAGCTTCATCAAGAGCGAAGCATTCGTGATCGGACTCAACTCCCGCTGCCAAATAAGCGTCCAATTGCGAACCTCGTAAACCAGGAGCGTGACCGTCAACGCTACGCCAACCAGCAGCCGCGATAATTTCGCGAAATGTTGGGTCACCGCTGATGACTGCTGGATAATTCATTACTTCACCAATTCCGATGGCATTGAATTCGGTGATCAAATGTCGGATGTCCGCTGGAGAAAAAGCAGCACCTGGACTTTCAAAACTTGAAGCGGGGACGCAACTCGAGGCAGCTAAACCGAAAGTAAAAGGCATTTTCTCGGCAGCCTCTGCTACAGCGGCAACGCCATCGAGTCCGGCAACATTGGCGATTTCATGTGGGTCACAGGCCACTGCTGTTGTGCCGCAAGGCAGGGCGCCCTTCACGAACTCGTCTACCCACAACTTGGTTGACTCAAGATGCATATGAGCATCGATGAACCCAGAGACCAAGGCTGCTCCACCGACATCCACAGTTTGTAAGGCGTCACGTCGACCCCAGCCGGCGATAACTCCGTCAGCAATGGCTAAATCGGTCGACACCCATTCTCGTGTAATCGGTGACAAAACGCGACCACCTGTGACAAGCAGATCCGCAGGCTCATCTCCGCGAGCCACCGCAAGCGCTCGCAAGGAAACTGGTGGTCGTGACATAGCCAAAGCGTATAGGTAAAATTCTTGTCGTCACCGAATCATGGTGGAGATCACTAGTGTGGTCAGAGATCATCGTGCTTAAAGACCTCAAAATCCTCTGGACTATCAAGCGATTCCGCATCCTGATCGTGGCGCGCACATTATCCAATATTGGCAATGGGATGTCCCCCGTCGCCATGGCCTTTGGCGTGTTGTCACTTCCTGGCAGCAACGCCTCATCACTGAGTTGGGTCACGGGCTCGCACCTGGTGCCGATTGTTTTATTCTTGTTGCTTGGTGGTGTTGTCGCTGACCGCATGGGTCGTGCTCGAGTCGTTGGTGTCACCGACATCATCGGTAGCTTCGTAGTGGCAACGAGCGGCATTTTATTTCTGACCGATCATGCCACGGTTCCGTTGCTCTGTGTGAATGCTTTTATTTGTGGAATTTTGAACGCGTTGTGGTGGCCAGCATTTGCTGGACTGCTTCCCGAAGTTGTTCCGAGCGAACATTTGCAGGCCGCCAACTCTCTCGTCGGATTTGGTGCAAACATCGGTTTCACGCTAGGAGCGACTATGGGTGCCGCCATCGTCAGCACCGCCGGACCAGGCTGGGCGATTATCGGTGATGGGGCAACTTTTCTCGTTGCCGGCATCTTGGTCCTGCAAATGCAGCTGCCAACAACGATGCAAACCGGAGCGATTGACCAACATCCGAGCATGATTTCGCAACTACGTCAAGGTTGGTCGGAGTTTTATTCACGTAAATGGATTGTCGTGATTGTGATCTGTTTTGCATTTATCAATATGTGCTTCGAGGGATTCCTAGGAGTGCTTGCTCCAGTCCAGATGAAAGAAGCACTCGGTGGGGCGCGAGATATGGGACTGATGTTGTTTGCCGCTGGTGCTGGGAGCGTCTGTGGAGTATTAGTTTCGTTGCGCATCAAACCTAAACATCCGCTGATCGTCGCGATGGGAGGAATGCCCATCGTCGGCATGTGGATGCTCGGCACCGCAGTGCCATTACACATCTTTTTATTGATGATTTTGGCTTTCTTCTCAGGTATCGCTCTGGACCTGTTTTTTGTGATGTGGATGACGATGTTTCAGACACATGTGCCTGAAGAAGCGTTGTCGCGTGTAAGTGCTTACGATGCGCTGGGATCAACTCTCTTTGCACCGTTTGGATTGTTCCTTGCGGGGCCGATGGCGCAATGGATCGGTACCAGCACCACGCTGTACATCGCTGGAACAATCGCCATCGTGATGGCTGTGGGATCACTGTTCAACAAAGACGTGCGCCGCTTGGAACGAGTAACCGCAACGGTTGACTTGCCGCTAGCAAATGTGGACTAAGTTAAGCACTGAGCAGCCCCAACGGGATTCGAACCCGTGCCGCCACCTTGAGAGGGTGGTGTCCTAGGCCACTAGACGATGGGGCCAAGTAGCAGTCCAAAGGCTATCGCCCAATCAAGAAACATCGTTTCAATTGGCTGGGGAGCAAGGAATCGAACCCTGAATAACAGAACCAGAATCTGCTGTGTTGCCAGTTACACCACTCCCCAATGAATCCGCAGACTCACGAGAACTCCAATCCTAGAGGCATTAGCGACTTTCCCAAAACCCGCCGATGACTAGCTCGCTAAAGATTCAACTCGCTCAAAACCCAAAACCCGACCCAAGGCCACACCTGCTGCTTCTTGAAGATGACGCTTGAAGTTATTCCAACCTTTCACTGGCCCAGTCTGAGTCGACGAGGTGTAGGCCTGAAAACCCAATTCCTCAGCCATCAAACGCACTCGCAACGTGTGATATGGGTCGCTCACTAAGACAATTCTCGAGATGCCCCGCTCGCTGGCTAGGGAGGCCACATTTTGTAACGACTCCCACGAAGAATGACCGGTGTCTTCAGCGATGATCACGGCCGCTGGCACCCCTTGCTCCACCAGATAGTTCGTTGAGGACTCGGCTTCAGTGAAACGGTCGCCTGGTTGATTGCCGCCTGTCACGATCACCACTGGGGCCATGCCCTGATTCCAAAGTTCAACAACATGATCAAGACGCGCTAGCAGTTGCGGAGACGGACGACCGTCGTATTGCGCCGCCCCCATGACCACTATCGCGTCCACCGAACCCTGATAATGCGATCGTCCAGTTGACCACACTTGAAACAGCGACACGGAAAAATACATCACAATCAACATTGACAAGACGGTGCAACATCCGAATAACCGACGCCACCCGCCACGTCGCCACCACGTCGGAACTTTAAAAACTCGACGTTGCAAGGTCGACGCCAATGTTGTTCCAACTGGGGTCTCATCGAGAGTCCCGATGTTCTCCGCACCCATTTCAGTCATGCCCCAGCTAAACGCTCCACTGCGGCACGCAGTCTTCGCATCACTTGATCATGGCCCATCAGTTCTAAAGCTTCAAACAGGGGAGGCCCAATGGTCCGCCCCGTGATCGCCACGCGAATGGGTGCCTGTGCTTTGCCCAATTTAAGCCCACGCGCCGAGCCAGCAACTTCAACACATAACTTCAACGAATCATGATCCCATGTGAGCCCCGTATCAAAGGCGGCAATCGCATCATTCAACATTTCAACTGCATCTGCTGAGGAAAAAGTTTTACTCCACGACTGTTCATCAATGATGGGCTCATCTAAGAACAAAAAGTCAACGAGTTCTGGTAATTCACTCATCACGACCAAACGAGTTTGTGCTAACGGCGCCATCGCACGAAACTTTTGCTGATCAAATTGCGCTGGCGTCCATGGAACATTGTCGCCAGTCAGAAATGGCTGACTGGCTTGAATAAATTCATCAACTGACATCGCGCGAATGTATTCACCATTAAACGACGCCAACTTTTTGAGATCAAAAAAAGCCGGTGAGTGATTGACATCTTCAAGTCGAAAATCTCTCTCTATGGTTGACCACGGAACAATTTCTACATCCCCCGCTGGAGCCCAGCCAAGAGTCATCAAGTAATTGATCATCGCCTCAGACAAAAAGCCCTCATCACGAAACTGCTCAAGGGCGACTTTGTCGCGACGCTTCGAGAGTTTCTTGCGCTGTTCATTGACCAATACCGGCACATGGGCCCACACTGGGGGTTGCTGACCTAATGCATCCCAAATCATCTGCTGCTTGGGCGTGTTGGGTAAATGTTCCTCAGCACGCACCACGTGACTGATCCGCATAGTGATGTCATCGACAACATTGGCCAACAAAAACATTGGTGAACCATTGCCTCGTAGCAAGACAAAATCTTCAATCACTTCATTGGCGAATTCGACGCGACCGCGTACTAGATCATGAACAATGGTTTGTCCTTCGGGCACCCGAAAA
This sequence comes from Actinomycetes bacterium, assembly GCA_014190215.1. Taxonomy (GTDB): domain Bacteria; phylum Actinomycetota; class Acidimicrobiia; order Acidimicrobiales; family Ilumatobacteraceae; genus Casp-actino8. Next base: position 5,606 of record BJGB01000129.1, read on the forward strand.
CGCAACACTCGTCCAGGTGCAGCCTCAAGTCCACGATCACGCGAATAGCCGTCGTAACCTTGTTTGCCATTGATCTTGGCCCGCTCTTGAACTTGCTCGCCAGTGAGGTCACAGTAATAAGCCTGACCCTGCTCAAAGAGACGGTTGGCGGCATCAATATGAGCCTGGGCATATTCGCTTTGAAAGTATGGACCCTCAAAAGTCGGGTCATCTTGACGAATCCCTATCCACGACAATGCGTCAATGATTCCTTGAGTCCACTCAGGCTGATTGCGCGCCTCATCAGTGTCTTCGATGCGCAAAACGAATGTCCCACCGAGACGTTTGGCGAGGGCCCAGTTATACAACGCTGTACGGGCGCCTCCAACATGGAAAAAACCCGTGGGCGATGGGGCAAAACGAAAACGCGGTGAAGAAGACATGACATAGTCACGCTATCTCGCGACGCTGAGGTGGAGTCGGGCACTAGTAGCGTCGCAGTATGACCCAACGCAATGTTCTCGGCGGCGACCTCACTCCCTGCTCCTTTGATCCCATGACTGGCTACTACCGCACTGGCTGTTGCGAGTCCCGGGGCGATGACCCA
>BJGB01000130.1 GCA_014190215.1 Actinomycetes bacterium
CTGACAAATCCTCCTGTTTGATTCACCTCGAACCCATCACTTGTAGGATACAACCTTATGTCTGACTCCCCGATTCTCGCTAGCGGATTGGTTCGCCACTTTGGTTCTGGTGCCAACATTGTCAAAGCAGTCGATGGGGTTGACCTCGAAGTTCGCCAAGGCGAAATCTTTGGTTTCCTTGGACCCAACGGAGCGGGTAAAAGCACAACGGTGCGCATGCTCACGACCTTGCTCAAGCCCACCTCGGGGACTGCCACCGTGGCGGGGTATGACGTCGTCAAAAATGCTGACCTGGTTCGACGGTCAATTGGTGTGGCGCTCCAAGATGCCGCTATTGATCCATTGATGACAGGTCGCGAACTGTTGGCTTTGCAAGCAGTTCTCTATGGCCTGTCTAAAAATGCTGGGAAAAATCGCGGCGAAGAACTACTTGAGCGCGTTGGTCTAACCGAAGCTGCTGACCGCCGCGTTGGGACGTATTCAGGTGGCATGCGCCGTCGCCTTGACCTGGCTCTCTCGCTTGTTCACGAACCCACCGTGTTGTTTCTTGATGAGCCGACGACAGGCCTTGACCCGATGAGTCGTTTGACCTTATGGGAGGAAGTCAAACGTCTCAATGCTGGCGGAACGACTGTTCTTCTCACCACCCAATATCTTGAAGAAGCCGATCAACTCGCTGATCGAGTGGCAATCATTGACCATGGACGCATTGTTCGCCAAGGTGCGCCGCGTGAACTCAAAGCAATGGTTGGCTCACCTACTTTGAGTATCAAAGTGGGGAGCGATCAGACCGAAGAAGCCCGCTCTATCCTGGCGCGCTTTGGTGATTTACGCACCACATCAGAAGGCACATTGGGAGTAGGCCTCGCACGCGGTGCCGAAGATGTCGCAACAGTGATCCGCGCACTTGACGAAGCTGGACTCAAGGTTCGTCATCTAGAACTTGATGAACCCAGTTTGGACGATGTCTTCGCCGAAGCAACGGGATATCGCCTCGAAGGCGCAGGAACTACTGACACAGGTGAGAAAAACTCCGAAGCGGTGGAGGCACAAGAAAGCAAAGGCCGTCGCAAGCGCCGCAACCGTTGATGAATATCGCCTTTACAGATCCGCATTTGATGAAGTCCCCGCGATCGTTGCGTTCGTTATTTCAACACAGTTTTGTGCTCACAAAACGCAGCGTGCTCGGCCGTTTACGCCAACCGGCAATCATCGCTCCTTCTTTTATTTTCCCGTTATTTTTTGCCGCTCTTGGCTCGGCAAGTTTTCACAAGTTGGCCGAGGACCCATATTTCACCAAAAATATCGCTGCATCGTTTTTGAACTATGCCATCGCAGGAGCCGTTCTCCAGGGCGTGCTCTTTGCTTCAACTTCGGCTGCCGCTGATTTAGCAATTGACATTGAACAAGGTTTCTTTGAACGCCTGTTGGCCTCACCCATTAGTCGCACCTCAATTGTCTTAGGTCGCCTGGCAGGGAGCATGGTCGTTGCCATGTTTCAAGTGACAATCTTTCTCATGATATTTATCGCCGCTGGAGCGCGCATTAAGAGTGGTCCATTTGGATTCCTAGGACTCGTTATCGGAGGGGCCCTACTGAGCCTCGCCATGAGCGCGATAATGGCGGGCTTAGCCATCAAAAGTGGTAGTTCCGAAGTGGTACAAAGTACCTTTCCATTGCTCTTCGTTTTGATGTTTTTATCTTCGGCATTTTTCCCACGTCATTACATGAGTGGCTGGTATCGAACTGTCGCTGACTGGAATCCGATATCGCACATCGTTGAAGGTTTCCAGGGTTTCATCAACCAGGAACTTGATTTCTCACAGTTCGCAAAGGCCTGGCTGCTCCCCCTTGCAGTTGCCATCGTCAGTATCTTTTTCGCATTGCGCTCACTCTCGAAACGACTAGCCGCATCATGAGTTCATCTCCTATCTCCTCGTCCATAGAAACTGGACTTCACGCGGCGCAACCAATGGATGTCATCAAGGTTCTTGTGCAACGTTCGATGATGCGAGTTCGTCGCATGCCTTCGGCATTCATCCCGTCGTTGATCATGCCGGTTTTCCAACTCATTGCCTTTAGCGGTGCTTTCGGATTTGCGGTGACAAGTCTCGGGATCAAGAATGCCCTTGATTGGTATGTGCCGCTAAACGCCATTCAGGGTGCCAGTTTCGGCGCCGTGGGTGTCAGTTTCGGTCTCATCAACGATATGCAAACTGGCTTCTTTGATCGCATCTTGTTGGCTCCAACGCGTCGCTGGGTGATGGTCGCCGCTCCTCTCGCGGCGGCAATCGTGCGCTGCATCGTGCCCGTAGCCTTCGTCATTATCGTCGGATTTCTGGGAGGAATGAATACTCCTGGCGGACTATTGACACTTGTATGCCTGGCGATCTCAGCAATTGGTATCGGCCTCGTGTCCTGTGCTTTTGCTTTGGGATTGACATTTCGTCTGCAAAATCTTGGAGCCGCAACGTTGACTCAATTTGGTATCTTCTTCACGATTTTTCTCTCCACATCACAAGTTCCAATTTCGGCAATGACAGGTTGGTTGCGTTCTGTTGCACGGATCAATCCGATGACCAATGTGTTGCGTCTTGCGCGACAAGGTTTTCTCGGTGACGTCACTTGGGAAGGTTCCTGGGGTGGATTATTGGCCATCGCCGTCTTAGTCCTGCTTTCCTGCTGGTATGCGATGACTGGCATCAAGAAGTTTGACCAATAACGAGAACATTTCGTCACGACGAACTCTCGCTTTTTCTCCTGCAGCGAATACTCTGACGTCGTGCGTATTGTCAGTTTGCTTCCCTCAACAACAGAGATTGTTTTTGATCTTGGCTTAGGAGAGCAACTTCTCGGCGTCACCTTTGAATGCAATTTCCCCGCCGAGGCTCGTCAAGGTAGAGAAATTGTGGTGGGTGGCATGGACACTAAACATCTCACGCCACTCGAAATTGACGAACTCGTACGCGCCCGCCTGGCGGCAGGTGACGAGTTGTATTCCCTTGATGATGCGGCCTTGGCACGTTGCAATCCAGACCTCATTTTGAGCCAAGATCTTTGCCGCGTGTGTGCAGTTCCCAGCGGCGAGGTCGACAAGGCAGTTGCCCGACTGAACTGCCAGGCCACCGTTCTACAAATTGATCCCCACACTTTGAATGAGGTGATCGGATCAGTTCAAACTGTGGCAGATGCCGCTGGTGTCCCCGAACGCGGGCGGACTCTCGTGGAATCGCTACATCAACGATTGACGAACCTTTCCGAGCGCACCGAACGTCATCTCCATGGGCGCGAACGACCCACAGTTTTTATCCTTGAGTGGGTCGACCCGCCTTTTGTTGGCGGTCATTGGGTCCCCGACATTGTGCTGGCCGCGGGCGGTGAGCCGATTTTGTCCCTTCCTGGAGAACGCTCTGTCCCCACGGATTGGGATCAGATTCGCCTCGCCGACCCGGATCACATCATCGTCTCACCTTGTGGATACGGACTGCCTGGAGCCATCGCCCAAGCACAGGCTGTGCTCGCTCAGATGCCTCAGCGCGCCGCTATTTGGGCCATTGATGCGGACGCCGTCGTTGTTCGACCTGGCCCCCGCTTGGTCGATGGGGCGGAGGCCATAGCGGCCGCTTTGTTTGGTTTTGAGGTGGCAGGACTGCCAGCACTTCCCGCCGAGGTCATCGAGCGTCTACGGTAGTGATGTCCGGTGCTTGAGGCTCTCCTCTGATCGGGCAGAATAGGTCGTCCGGTATTTGATCTGCGTCGGTGCAAATCAGACATCGGCTGTTGAAGGGGATGAAACCGTGCAAATTCAAGTCACCGTGAATGGAAGAAAGCACACCAGCGAGGTTGAACCACGCACACTGCTTGTGCAGTATGTGCGCGAAGTTCTTGAACTCACCGGCACCAACATTGGTTGCGATACTTCGTCCTGTGGAGCCTGCAGTTTGCACATTGACGGTGAAGCCGTCAAGAGTTGCACAGTCCTTGCAGTTCAAGCCGACGGTGCAAATATCACCACCATCGAAGGTATGGCTACTGCTGACGGAACTCTGCACCCGATGCAACAAGCATTCATGGAGAACCATGGTCTGCAGTGCGGATATTGCACCCCGGGAATGGTCATGGCAGCCACGAGTTTGCTGAAAGAAATCCCTAACCCAACCGAGGAAGAAGTGCGCATCGGTCTTGAGGGGAACCTCTGTCGTTGCACCGGATACCACAACATTGTCAAGGCCGTTTTGGCCGCAGCAGGCAAGTGAGGAAAACGAAATGATCCCCGCAGCATTTGATTACGTCCGCGCCAGTTCGGCCGCCGAAGCTATTTCACTTATTGGTCAGCATGGTTCGGACGCCAAGTTCCTCGCTGGTGGCCACAGTTTGTTGCCATTAATGAAGTTGCGCTTGGTAGCACCATCAGTTCTTGTTGATGTCGGCCGTATTACAGATCTTTCATACATCAAAGATGCTGGAGATCACATCGCAATCGGAGCGATGACGCGCCATATGGATGTCGAGAAGTCTGCCGTGTTAGCGCAACATGCTCCACTCTTGGCCCACGCTGCCGGATATGTTGGCGACCCACAGGTTCGCCATCGTGGCACGATCGGTGGATCAATTGCTCATGCCGATCCTGCGTCTGATCTTCCTGCAACCACTCTCGCCTTGGGGGCAACATACGTCGTGCAAGGCCCCAATGGCACGCGCGAAATCCCAGCCTCAAGTTTCTTTCACGGTTTCTTGCAGTCAGACCTTGCGGAAGATGAAATGCTCACTGAAATACGCGTACCAAAAATGAATGGTGCGGGCTGGAGTTTCCAGAAGTTCAATCGTCGTGCGCAAGATTGGGCAATCGTCGGCGTAGCCGCATGGCGAGGCAGTCATGGTTCGGGTGTGGCCCTAGTGAATATGGGTCAGACTCCAATCTTGGCTAGCGCTGTCAGCAAGGCTCTTGCAGGTGGAGCCTCTATCGCTGATGCGGCTGCACTCGCCGCGGATGATGCCGAGCCTTCACCGGACAACAACGCCAGCGTTGAGTACCGCACCCATCTCGCCAAGGTTTTGGTGCGCAGGGCTCTCGAACAAGCCAGCGCCTAAGGCCCCAACATGCCGACCCTAAACGGTCGGCGATTTCTGGTCGTTCACCTATGAACAATCTGACCATCAAGAAAACTCGGGCCTTGCTGTTGATCGCTTATGGAGCGATATTTCTTTGGTCATTCCAGACACATGGTTTGCCTGTGGCGCGTATGGCGGTCCTGAGTTGGGTTGCAGCTGCTTTCGTTGTCGGCAATGTCGGTCAGCCGAAACGTAAACAACTACAAATGATTGGTGATCTTCTCTTTTATGCGGCGATGTGGTTGTCTTACGATTACAGCCGTGGCACAGCTGACTCGTTAGGTTTTCCGCTGCAAGTTGAATTGCCTCGCAACATTGACAAATTTCTATTCATCGGTCATGACCCGAATGTTTGGATACAGGAACATTTCTGGCATCAACAGATTCGCTGGTACGACGTCGTTGGATCCTTGGTGTATTTCACCCATTTTTTTGTTCCCGTAGCGACCTCGGTCTATCTATGGGTTCGCTATCGCCATGAATGGGTGCGCTACATGCGCCGATTCGCCACTGTGTTATTCGCTGGCGTACTGACTTATATTGTCGCTCCGACTGTGCCACCTTGGATGGCAGCCAGCGACAAATACGGGTATCAGATCCTCGAACCCCTGCAACGCACGACTGGACGTGGCTGGAGTTGGCTCGGACTTGAAACTGTCAGCAGTGTGTTATTACGAGGTCAACAATGGGCCAATCCCACTGCTGCTCTGCCGTCTTTGCATGCCGCCTTCGCCCTGTTTGTGGTGGTCTTCTTTTGGAAAAAATTTTTGCGTGACTGGATGCGTTGGACTGCCCTTTTGTTCCCCCTTGCCATGGCAGTCACCTTGGTGTACTTCGGCGAACACTATGTCACCGATATTTTCGTTGGCTGGGCATATGTCGCAGGTTCATTCTGGTTTTGGGATCGATGGGAGTCCAAGAGGGCAACCCGTTCTCCGCTAGCCTCGGAGTAACCGAGGTGTCACAGTGAGTTCCGCCAATCATCAAGCAGAGTTTGAATCTCTCAGTCTTGA
>BJGB01000131.1 GCA_014190215.1 Actinomycetes bacterium
AAATCAACCCTGCCTTTCGGGTCCTTGCTCCGGACCAATTATCAATGGGATTTTCTGATCACATTGGAGAGCGTCCCTATCGTGATCGCGTTGGCGACATTCATGATCTTGTGACGGCTCTCAATATCCACGAACCGTTGTGGATCGTTGCCCAAGATTGGGGTGGGGCAATCGCTATGGGTTACGCCACCAGTCATCGTGCGCAAGTAGCGGGACTTATTTTGTCCAATACTGGTATCGCGATTCCCACAGGTCGCAAAGCCCCACGACTCATTCGCATTTCGGCTACCAGTGGCCTACATCGTTTGATCACCCGCACGACCTCTCTATTTGTACGGGGGACTGGATATCTGCCTGGGGCTGGATTGACCAAGCAGCAGCGACGGGCATTGGTCGCTCCGTATCTTGTGCAAGACCGACGAATCGGTGTAGCTGGCTTTGTGGCTGATGTGCCCTTTGATGAGAAGCATCCTTCATCCTCTGATCTAGCCAGTGTCGCTGCGGTGTTACAAGACTTAAATATCCCAGTGCGCTTGTATTGGGGTTCAAAAGACCCTGTATTTAATGACGATTTTGCCGATGACTTGATGAGCCGCTTTTCTGATGTGGAGATTCATCGGATACCTCGCGCGGGTCATTTAGCGGTCCTAGAAACCTCTATGGCCCCCTTTGTTGAATCAGTTGTGCGCAATTCAGCGCAGGCAATATGTGCTTCATCAGATGACGATCAGGCGTGTGAGACACTGTGGGCGCGGATTGATTCGTCAACGCGACCAGATGCTCTAGCCATCAGTGATGCGGTAGCAAAAACATCAGTCACTTTTTCTGAGTTTGAATCTCAAGTGGCCTCCTTCGCTCAGTCCTTGAGTGATCAAGGAGTCAAGTTGGGCGATCGGGTAGCGGTTTTGGTACCACCAAGTATTGACTTGATTGCAGTTGTGTATGCGTGTTGGCGTGTTGGTGCGATCACTGTGATCGCCGATCGAGGTTTGGGAATCAAGGGACTTGGTGCTGCGGTTCGTTCAGCACGAGTACAACATGTTGTTGGTCCTCAACAGGCAGTGACCGCGGCCCGTGTTTTGCGATGGGCCCCTCGCTCACAGAAGATTTCCGTGGCCTCGCTATCGGCAAGTCGTACGATCAGTTCGCTAGCGCAGATCACGGTGCCCGCACCGACCACTGATGATCTGGCGGCGGTGTTGTTCACCTCGGGGGCAACTGGCCCAGCCAAAGGGGTGCGTTATACGCACCGCCAACTTGGCGCTCAGCGTGACGCCTTGCAAAAAACCTATGACATCACGGCCGACGATCGTTTCGTCGCGGCCTTTGCACCCTTCGCTTTATTTGGTCCTGCATTAGGGATCACAACTGGTCTTGCTGATATGGATGTCACCTCACCCAGCACTTTGACTGCTGAGGCTTTGAATCAGGCATGTCAGTTGATTGATGCGACGATGGTTTTCGCTTCACCCGCAGCGTTAGCAAACGTTGTGCGAACGGCTGGCGGTTCCTTGCCTGCAGTGTCGAAATCTCGCTTGGTGATGTCGGCTGGTGCACCTGTGCCGTTGGAGACTTTGCAACAGATGCAAGCCTTGTGTCCCCACGCTGAATTGCACACGCCATACGGAATGACCGAGGTCCTTCCGGTCGCTGATCTTTCTCTCGCGGAGAGGACACTTGCTGGAAGCGGCCGAGGAGTGTGCGTTGGTCATGCTGTTGAGGGTTGCGAACTCATGATCGCCGCCGCTAACACTCTCGGAGACCTCGTCCCCTTAGATGTCGGGACCACTGGTGAGGTCGTCGTGTGTGCCGCTTGGATGTCGTCGGGATATGACCGCTTGTGGCAGACACAGATCGCAGCCCGCCCAATATTGAACTCACGGACCTGGCATCGCACGGGTGATGTCGGACATCTTGATGTTTCAGGAAATCTATGGATTGAGGGGCGGTTAGTACACATCATTCATACCGCTTCGGGTCAAGTCACACCCGTGCCACTAGAAATTTCTTGTGAAGCAGTCACAGGTGTGGCTCGTGCCGCGGCTGTCGGTATCGGACCTCGTGGAACTCAACAAGTAGTGATCGTCGTTGAAGTTGATGATGCCCCAGAAGGTCCTGCAGGAACACTTCTCACACAGCAGATTCGTCAGGCAGTCGCTCCGCAGAGCGTGGCTTCGGTATGGATTGTGAAAAAACTTCCGGTTGATATACGACACAACTCAAAAATTGATCGGACTGCACTCGGTGTCATGATGCAAGACAAACTTTCCGGATCATGGCGATGAAAGTTTTAATTACCGGAGCAGGAAGTTTGCTCCTCGGTGGTGTGGCTCAGGCTTTAGTCGAACGCGGTGACGACGTTGTTTGTGTCCAGCGTCGAAAGTTAGTAACGACACACTCAACGTCGCTCACACAACATGGTATTGATATTCGTGATCGTGAAGCGTTGACAGCTACTGCTGTGGGTTGTGATGCAATCATTCATGGAGCGGCTCGAGTTGGTGTCGTCGGCACTTGGGAAGATTTTCGCAGTATCAACGTTGATGGCACGGCCAACGTCATTCATGCAGCGCGCACACACGGCATAGCGCGCTTGGTATATGTGTCAACTCCCTCGGTTGCTCATTCGGGAGAATCAATTGTCGGGGCCACCGCTGATGTGGCTGTGACGGGGCGAAAGGGCTCGTTCTACGCAGAATCAAAAGCACAAGCAGAACATATGGTTTTGGCTGCCAATACAGATGGTTTGGGCGTCGTTAGTTTGCGACCCCATCTGGTGTGGGGCCCAGGCGACACACAGTTAGTTGGGCGCATTGTTGATCGAGCCCGCTCTGGTCGTTTAGTCATGGTGGGTAATGGGCATGCGCTAGTTGATTCAACGTATATTGATAATGCCATCAGTGCCCATCTCGCTGCTCTTGATGCGGTGGCCCCACGTGCAACATGTGCTGGTCGTGCCTATGTCATTGCCAACGGTGAACCGCGCACTGTCACAGAACTCATTGAAGGAATTTGTCAGGCGGCAGGCGTGCCTTTTCGACCCAAGCATCTGCCACTTCCCCTGGCACGCATTGCTGGCTCAGTCGTTGAACGCCTCTGGCCACGCTTGCGGAGCGACGAACCACCGTTGACCCGTTTCGTGGCTGAACAGTTAGGGACGGCGCATTGGTTTGATCCGCGGCCGGCACGTGACGATCTTGCCTGGAGCCCACACATCACCTTGGATGAAGGTTTTGTTCGCTTGCGGGCCTGGTTTGAACTAAATCGTTGAAATCTTTTCGCTTACAGTTTGTATGTCGCAACAACTGGCGCGTGATCAGACCAGCGGGCATCATAGGAGGGAGCACGATCCACTCTTGCGCTGATGGCCGTTTTCGCCAGTTCTGGATTAGCAATGTGATAATCAATGCGCCATCCAGCGTCATTGTCAAATGCTTTGCCACGCCATGACCACCACGAATACGGACCTACTATGTCACCCACTTGTTGGCGCATGACATCTACCCATTCATGTTGATCAAACATCTCATCAAACCAAGCGCGTTCCTCGGGCAGGAATCCTGCACTCTTGAGATTGCCTTTCCAATTCTTTAGGTCCTCTGGACGATGTGCGACATTGAGATCCCCTGTCAGCAAGACATGGTTTCCTGAAGCCCTCAAAGCCTGCATCCGTTCTTTCATCGCAGCGAAAAATGCAAACTTCTCTTTCATCCTTTCGGGGGATTCGGCGTCACCTGTGTGGACATATGCCGAGATCACCGTCAGAGTTTTGTTTTTACCCACCTGAATATCGGCTTGCACCCATCTCCCCGTGAAGTTGTGAGTCGGATGGTTGGCCCCGATATAGCTCGTTACGATCGGTAAACGACTAGCAACAGCAACTCCAGCACGCCCTTTCTGATTGCACTCAGCATGAGCGATATGCCAGCCATCGCCCATGAGTTCTGCTACCAACTCATCGGGTGCTCGTACTTCTTGCAAGGTGATGACATCGGGGGCACAATGTGCAATCCATGCATGCATTCCATTTTTTACCGCGGCACGAAGCCCGTTGACATTGACAGAGGCGATAGTGATCGTCATCTCACGATCGTGGCACAAGCAAGCTGCTGAAATGTAATGGATTGTCTTAAGTTTGAGTCTTATAGCAATTGGGGGAGCAATATCGGTAAGAATGAGGGGATGAGCAATGCGCCGTTTGAGCCGAACAAAGACCGTCTCTTGCCGGACCTCTCACTCAAGCAAGAGATGGTTCTTCTTGCCCGTACTTTGTGGCGTGAGGGTTACAACGACCACTTGGCGGGGCATATCACAGTCAATCTTCACGATGGAACATTGCTGTGCAATCCGTGGCTGTTGCTCTGGAACGAGTTTCGGGTGCAAGACGTTATTCGAATTGATATGCAGGGAAATCTCGTTGAAGGCAACTGGCCAGTCCCGCTCGGCATCCCCTTGCATCTTGAATTACATAAGGCTCGGCCAGACGTTGAAGTTGCATTACATAACCATCCACTGTTCGGAACCGTATGGGCCGATATGGGTGAGATCCCGCCCGCTCTTGATCAATCAAGCGTTCTTGGAGGTGGCGACGTGGCACTAGTGCGAGAATATGGGGGGAGTGTCAATGACGCTGACGCCGCCGCGACAGCGGTAGCGGCCATGGGTCATGCTGATTTGGTGCTGCTCGCTGGTCACGGCGTTTTTGTTATGGGTCAATCAATCCGCGCTGTTCATCAACGTTGCGTCGCTCTTGAACAACGCAGCCAGCGCGCCTGGTACGCGCGCACGGCTAAACCTGACATGACCTCGTCTTTACCGCAGTGGTACATCGAGCGAATGAAGGCTTCCGATGGAGATAAGTTCCATGGCTTCTGGGAGGCCATGGTTCGCCAAGAATTACGCGCCGACCCATCTTTGTTGGACTAAGGACTGCTCGGTCGCCAATCGTTATTGGGCGATGCAGGTGACATCTTTGGAGTCTGCCATCACGCCAGCGTGTGTTCTTAGTCGGCAAGACTGTAGAAACGCATTGCATAGTAAAGCGTTCCCTAAAGGATTCTGATGAATATTCTTGTTATTGGTGCCGGTGGTGTTGGCACTTCTATGGCCGCTATCGCTGAAAGCCGAAGTTTCTTTCGCAGTTTCACCTTGGCTGATGTCTCACTTGAGGCGGCACAACGAGCAATTGAAAAACTCACTGACGCACAGCGTTTCAACGCAGTACAACTTGATGCTCGTAGCGAGAGCAACATTGTGGCACTGATCAAGGAGTGCGACGCCGCCTTTGTAGTCAACGCCTGTGACCCGCGATTGAATGAGCCAATTTTCAACGCCTGTTTCACTGCAGGTGTGCATTACATGGATATGGCGATGAATCTCAGCACGCCCCATGTCACCGACCCGTACAACCAAGCGGGCGAAATATTGGGTCATAAACAATTTTCTGCACATGAGGCTTGGATTGATAAAGGTCTCCTGGCTCTCGTTGGCATGGGCGTTGAGCCTGGCTTATCTGATGTCTTTGCGCGTTATGCCGCCGACAATCTTTTTGACACGATTGACGAGATCGGTGTTCGAGATGGCGCAAATCTAGCGATTGAGGGATACGACTTTGCTCCAACGTTTTCTATATGGACAACCATCGAGGAGTGTCTAAATCCACCGCTGATTTGGGAAAAAGGTCGAGGTGTTTTCACGACCAATTGTTTCAGTGAGTCAGAAATTTTTCATTTCCCTGAAGGAATCGGCCCCATTGAGTGCGTCAATGTTGAACATGAAGAGGTTCTCTTGATTCCGCGAGAGATCGAATGCAATCGAGTCACTTTCAAATATGGTTTGGGCAATGAATTCATCAATTGGTTGAAAACATTCGCCTATCTAGGTCTTGATTCAGCGACGAAGATCAAAGTCGGTGATGTCCACGTTGCACCGCGTGATGTGCTGGCTGCCTTATTACCGAATCCCGCTGAATTGGGACATTTGATGAAGGGTAAAACCTGCGCCGGTACATGGATCAAGGGCACACACAATGGATT
>BJGB01000132.1 GCA_014190215.1 Actinomycetes bacterium
TTCCACCTGTTGGCACACCGGCCTTGGCGAATTCCTCTGCCAAAATCACCTGCTCAAGTGCCGACATTCCGCCGCCGCCATACATCGCTGGCCAACCGGGGGCTAAATATCGCTGTTGATAGAGAACCTTGCGCCACTCGGTGACCCACGCTTGGGCTTCATCGGCGGGCAAGGTGCCGATACCCTGCCAGTCATCGGACAAATTGGCTTTCAAAAATGACTGTACTTGGCCTCGAAAAACCTCTACTTCGGAGTCGTACATCGGACGCATAGGTGTGAACCTAGTCGCGATCCTCAGGTTTCGCCGATCTTGCGCCGCGCAATTGCCGCCGCGCCGATCAAAGCAGAGCTATCGCCGAGTCCCACGGGGACAATATCCGCCCCAGCCAAGAAGGAGAGTTTGGATCGCAGAACGAATTCGCTGTTGGCCGCTTGGAAAAATGCTTCTCCCCATCCGAGAGCGACACTGCCTCCCACAACAACTCGCGAAATATCGGCCACTGCCGCCACGCTGGCACATGCACGACCTAAAAGTTGTCCACTCCGCTGCACCACATTGGCGGGCGCATACATTGGGTCACGACCAGTCTGTAGGAGAATGGCGGGCCCTGAGATATACGCCTCAAGACACCCAAAACCGCCGCACAAACAGGCTCGCCCGTCGGGTTCAACGATGACGTGACCGACATGTCCGGCATTACCTTGATGTCCATCGAGAAGCTGTGAGTCCAGCACTAATCCTGCTCCGACCCCAGTGCCAACTACCACTGCCATGAAGTTTTGTAGGTGCGCCGTAGCCCCCATCCAACCCTCAGAGAGCGCCAATGCTTTGGCATCATTGTCCACGAAAGTTGGCAGAGCAGTGATTTGCGCCACCATCGAGCGCAACTCAAAGTCACGCCAGGCCACAATATGCAACGGCGACACCTTCTCGCCGTTGAGGGTCATCGGCCCACCGCATGCCACACCGCAAGCCAGCAACTCAACACCTGAAATTGAAGCCTGAACTCTTTTGATGAGGTTTGCCAAAGTAGTCCACGGGTCACGCGCCGGCGTCGGCACCCGATCTCTCAAAATGATTTTCCCATCAAGGTCTACGACCGCCGCCGCTAACTTGGTGCCCCCAATATCAACAGCCAAAATCGCGGCAACTCTTTCTTGCTCTTTGACGACGCCTGCCACTGTTGACACGTATTCCTCGAAGAACTTTTCGTTGTCAGTGCTAAGGAAGTCGACGACCTGCAGAAGCTCGCGCTTTGCGAATCGCTCCCGCAACATCTTGGAGCCCCGCTTTACCCATCGCCCGCGCATTGCGTTCAATGACGGCTGTCAGCGCCAACATGGCCACAAAGGCGACGAAGGCGGCCATGAAGTGCACTTGTAAAAGGGCAACAAGAAGTACCAGTCCGATAACTAAACCAAAGATCGCTCGACGGACAGTTCGCGCCGAATGAGAATACAAACCCGACGGCGACACCGCTTGGGCGAACTTGGAGTCATTTTGTAGTTCTTGTTCAATTTGTCGCAGTATGCGCTGTTCATCATCTGACAAAGACATGGCGTCACCTCCTAGTTTTTCTAAAATGTCACTGGTAGATCCTCAGTCTTACAGCCCCGCCACCCGAAATCAAAGCATGGGCACTCATTTCGTGTCATTGCCGTTCGGCCCCCAGGGCGATTCTCCAAGTTTGCGTCGATCAGGTCGCGCAAGCGCGCTGAACGGGTTGATCGCATCGCGTCCAAATTTTTTTCGTATCTCATCAATCGCCGCACTTGCCGAACTCCAGTGGCCATCAATATCAGCCGCCGTCTGAGCCCCTCCCGAATCGCTCTCTTGAGCGAGCGCATCAAAGCCAAGCAGTGAAAGTTGCTCAACTGGTTCCACCAAACCACTCACGCTAAAACCAATCAAACGCACTCCGACAGAGGGATCAATGAGTTCCAACACTGACTCTAAAGCCTTGACCATCGCTGGCGCCGAGGACAGGGGTGACCCTGGCGTTGTTGAACGAGTGATCGTCTCAAAGTTCGCATAGCGGATTTTTAATGTCAAAGTGCGAGCCGCGCAGCCGTGAGCACGCAAACGACTAGCAACTGCATCAGCTAGGCGCACAACCTCACGGCGCATGCCATCGCGATCGGTGATGTCATGAGAGAAGGTCTCTTCGTGACCAATTGATTTCAGATCTCGCTCAACTTCAACAGGGCGATCATCAACTCCCTGAGCTAGAGCAAACAAATGTCGGCCATGTGACTTTCCTAGCGCATGTTCCAAATTTGCTGCGCCCAGAGTGATCAAATCACCAACAACTTGAATTCCTAGTCGTTCCAATTTTGCCAAGGTTGCTGGGCCCACACCCCATAAGGATTTCACTGGAAGGGGATGCAAAAATTCCAATTCATGACCAGGCGTAATGCACAACACTCCATGACCGGCTTCAATGCCCGTTGCCGTAGGTATCGGCTTGGCTTTTTTTGAAGCCAATTTGGCAATGAATTTCGAATTAGCAACCCCTACAGCGCAAGCAAGATCAAGTTCCTCGGCAATCTGTTCTTTGATTTTCCAACCGATCATCGTGCCATCACCAAAAAGATTGACCGAGCCGGTCACATCAAGAAATGCCTCATCAAGACCTATCGGCTCAATGAACGGGGTATACCTTGAAAAAATTTCGTGTACCTGAGTGCTGACCGATGAATATTCTGCGTAGTCACCCGCAAGAAAAACTGCATCTGGACACAGTCGCCGAGCTTTCGCAGAAGCCATCGCCGAGAACACTCCATATCGGCGGGCTTCATAGTTCGCCGCCGCCACTACTCCTCGTGCTCCAGAACCACCTACGACAACTGGCCGACCCGCTAGTTCTGGATGCCGTCGCATTTCTACGGAGACAAAAAATGCGTCCATGTCGACGTGAAGAATGGTTCGAGTTGAAGATGGCGAGCGGTCCACTGCAGGTATCACCGACGTCGACGGCGGTGCCACAGTCGATCCCTGAACCACAACTGCGTGACAAGCGTGAAAGCCTCACCAATAATGTGATGATTTAGTTTTGATTCACCGACAACGCGGTCTGTAAACAGGATGGGAACTTCGATCATGCGTGCGCCACTACGAACCGCTCGATGAGTCATTTCAATTTGGAATCCGTAACCCTCAGCTTGCACAGTGGGAAAATCCATCTTCTGCAAAACCGAGGCCGAATAAGCACGGTATCCACTAGTGGCATCATTGATCGCCAAACCCAACATGCCCGCCGCGAATCGATTCCCCCAGCGTGAGAGAAAACGCCGTAAAGGCGGCCAATTGTCGATCTGACCACCCGGCGTGTAGCGACTTCCTAGGGCGGCATCAGCACCCATCTCGACGGCTGAGACAATCGCTGGCAAATACATCGGATCATGGGATAGATCGGCGTCCATCTGTACGCAGATCTCTGCACCCATTGACAAGGCTGTCGTAAATCCCGCGCGATAAGCCGCCCCTAAACCTGTCTTAGCAGAGCGATGCAGAACACTGACCTCACCTAAGCCGTCTGTTTGATGAGAAGACTGATAGCGCTCAACGATGTCACCTGTGCCATCAGGACTGTCATCATCAACGACCAACAATCTGGCCTGCGGGAGGGCAGCACGAACTCCATTGAGAACTTTCTCGATGTTTCCAGCCTCGTTATAGGTGGGGATCACCACAACTATTTGACGGGTAAACAAACCTTGGCTCACGTTGTGAGCCTACGATGTTTACGTGCCCGAAGAACGACCACTCTCAGCCCTGCCATCTCGTGGCGCTCGCTCGGCGGCCTTTATCTCCATTATTTTTGGGGGCCTCATCGGCTCATTGATCGGTTACGCCCTCGTTGACATTCAATACGACGGGCAAAGTTCCCTGCCGCTCGGACTCGGGCTATTGATCGGCGCAGTCTTGACCTCAGGTGGCACTTCAATCGTGGCTGTTCTCACCCTGAGGGCGCTCGGTGAGTGGCGCGATCTCTCTGACCGCGCATAATTATTTATGTCTCCTACTGCGCCCCACAATGCTCTTGAGTTGATGAATATCGCTGCCAGCATTGCGCGCCAGGCAGGTGATCTTGTCGCCACTGGACGCGTCCGAGGAACAGGCAACGTTGATATCAAATCCTCGCCCACCGATATCGTCACTCAGTGGGATCAGGCAAGTGAAAGTCTTATTGTTGGGCGACTAGGAGACTTACGCCCCAACGACTCGGTGCTCGGTGAAGAAGGAACTCAGACACCTGGCACATCGGGCATTACTTGGTTAGTCGATCCCATTGACGGCACGACTAATTTTTTATACAACCTTTCTGGCTATGCCGTCTCGATCGCCGCCACCGACGACGCTGGAACTTTGGCTGCTGCGGTCTATCTACCCGTCACCCGCGAACTTTTTGTCGGCGCTCGAGGCCATGGGGCGTGGCTCGGTGCACGGAAATTAAAATGTTCGCCCTGCCAAGACCTCAGCATGGCACTGATTGGAACCGGGTTCTCCTATTCGTCACAACGCCGTGATGCGCAAGGCACACGGATTGCGAAAATGCTCCCCAAGGTTCGCGATATCAGGCGATGTGGTGCCGCTGCGGCAGACCTGTGCTACGTAGCCGATGGGCGCCTTGACGCCTATTTCGAAGAGTTTCTGCAACCATGGGACCTCGCCGCGGGCCTACTGATCGCCACCGAGGCTGGGGCTATCGCCTCTGATTTTTCAGGTTCTCTTATTCGATCTGAGCAAACACTGCTCAGCACTCCCGGCATTCACCAAGCCATTTTGGCGCTTCTTACCTCGTAAAGATAAAAAACAATTCCAGTTAGCCAACTACTACCCCTTCCATCAGGCAAGATGTAAGCGTGGGAACCAGAATTCTGGCTGTAGAAGATGACGAGCGGATACGCGCTGCAGTCAAATTGGCTTTAGAAGATGAAGGCTGGACTGTCGATGAGGCGGCAAGCGGTGAAGAAGCCGTCATTTTGTTCTTACGCCAACCAGCCGATGTCGTACTGATTGACATCATGTTGCCCGGTATTGACGGCTTTGAACTGTGTCGAACGATCCGTCGCCACAGCGATGTGCCCATTGTGATGGTCACCGCCAGATCCGACACTCATGATGTTGTCGCTGGTCTCGAGGCAGGTGCTGATGACTATCTCACTAAACCCTTTGCCCCTAAAGAGTTATCGGCGCGCATCCGTGCGTTGCTACGACGGGCTCGCCCCGCGCATCCTGCTCACCCGAAACTCGTCTTTGGCGACCTCGAGATCATTCCCGACGAAGGCAAAGTCTTACGAGATGGCATAGAACTTGGTCTCACAAAAACTGAGTTTCGACTGCTCTGTGAACTCGCCCAAAATCCTGGTCGTGTTTTCAGTCGCGAACAACTGCTTGACGATGTCTGGGGCTACGGCTATTTCGGCGACGGTCGCTTAGTTGATGTGCACATTCGTCGACTCCGCACAAAAGTAGAAAAAGATCCCGCCAACCCTCGTCACGTTGTGACTGTTCGCGGTCTCGGTTATCGACTTCAGGCCTGATTCTTCGTGGCCAAAAAATCTGTCATCTCTGAACCAGTCAGTGGGAACTCGCCGAAAGTTCATCGAATACAGCGCACTCGCCCCCGATTACTCAAACCCATAGGATTGCGCTCGCGGATTCTGATTACTTTCGGCTTAGGGAGTTTCGCCCTATCGCTTTTCCTTGCTCTGGCGACATACAATTTCACCCGGTCGAACCTGGTTGAAGACCGCGAAAAAAATGTCATTGAGCAGGCTTATGAAAATGCCGCTCAATTAGCCATTGATCTTCGCTCAAATCCGTCAAATACCCAGACGGTCATCGAACGTCTCACAGCCAATCGCCCTTTGTTGTATTTCCGTGGCACATGGACAGGTGATAACGCGCGCTTTTCATCGAATGTCATTGATCGTGACATGCTCGTAGCGATCATTGACAACCGAGAACCGCGAACCATGCGCATTGAAGTT
>BJGB01000133.1 GCA_014190215.1 Actinomycetes bacterium
GCGTGGCCACCCTCGTGGTAAGCAGTGACTCGCTTTTCTTCAGCGGACAAGATCAAAGAATCGCGACGGGCACCCATCATGATCCGATCGCGCGCTGATTCAAAGTCGATCCGTTCAATCTGCGCGCTTTCGCGTCGCACGGCAAAGAGCGCAGATTCATTGACGAGGTTTGCCAAGTCCGCGCCACTCATTCCAGGAGTTCCCTTGGCCATGACATCGAGATCCACGTCGGGCCCCATGCGCTTATCGCGACTATGAACTCGCAGAATTGCGGCGCGCTCTTCAAATTCTGGCAATGGGACAACGATCTGGCGATCAAAACGACCTGGACGCAACAACGCTGGATCCAAAACATCGGGGCGGTTGGTGGCTGCCAAAATGACGATTCCTTCAGATGTCTCAAAGCCATCCATCTCCGAGAGCAACTGGTTCAGAGTCTGCTCGCGCTCGTCATGACCGCCACCGAGTCCAGCACCGCGTTTGCGACCGATGGAGTCAATTTCGTCAATAAAGATAATGGCCTTACCCATTTTGCGAGCCTGCTGGAAAAGATCACGTACACGACTTGCTCCGACACCCACGAACATTTCCATGAAGTCCGAACCGGTCACCGACAAAAATCCAACGCCGGCTTCTCCTGCGACGGCTCGGGCAAAGAGAGTTTTTCCAGTTCCGGGAGGGCCGACTAAAAGCATGCCCTTAGGAACCTTGGCGCCAATTTCTTTAAAACGCTCTGGCATGCGCAAGAAATCAACAACCTCTTTGATTTCGGTTTTGACACCCTCGTAGCCGGCGATGTCGGCGAAAGTTGTGGATGGTCGATCTGGGTTAAATGTCTTGGCCCGACTGCGGCCCACGGACATCATGTTGCCCATCTGTCCAGAAGCTCGCTTATTCATCCACACCAAGAAGCCAATGATCAAAACGAACGGCAACAGCAAGGGGATCAAGTTCATTAGCCAACTTGTTTGCGGGGTAGTCGGTTTGAAGTCCACGCCCTTGGTCCGCAGTAGTTCGCGGTCGAGCTCATTAGGGAAACCCGGAGGGGCTGTCGTCGAGAAATCGCTGCCATCAGTAAATGAGCCGGTGATTGTCAAGGTGAGGTTATTTAGTTTGACTTCGTCAACTCGACCACCCTCAACCTGAGTCATGAACTCTTCAAAGCCAAGTTTTTCGCGATCTGGTCCAGGTAAAAGTTGCGGACCAAAAATCAGAACAAGAATCAAGCCGAGTAAAAACCAGGGCGACCATTTAGGCATTGACGGCCGGCCTGTTGTTTTGGCGTCGGTGGACTGGTCCTGCGGGGCGCGGTTCTTGGGTGAGCCGGCGCGCTTTGGTGTGCGGCGGGGGCCAGCACTGGGTGGAGGTGGTGGAGGGGGAGGAGTGGACTCGCTCATACCTCATATCCTACGGGCGTTCATCAAGCCCCGTTGGGTCGGGCTCGGCTTCAGTGTGGACTCACGGCCCCGTTTCGGTCACAGGCAATGACGGATGGCAAACTCGGGGCTCAGATATCCACCAAAGCGGAGCATTTTTCTCGTACATTTTGCCGATGCGTTCGTGTACTCGGAGTGGTTGTCAGGAAAAGGCTCACATTTCTTTGGCGTTTCAATATGCCACGTCGGTGATTTGGATTGATCATCTCCACGAGCAGCGCGAATCACATATTTACGAACTGTGCTCAAAGCATTGGCAGCGTTTCGCCGCACCCACCGGCTGGAACTTAGATGATCGTCGTCGGGCAGATGTTTTGCCGTTTGTTCATCGCCTGGCTGGCTGAAGCTTTTCGTGGACCGTGCTCGACCGGCGACGAACGCCACTCGTTTTAGCGTTGCTATCGCAGCGGGTGCATGGTTCTTGGCCTCTCTGGGAGCGTTACCCATTCAGGCAATAGCTCAGGGACTGCTTGGGCACAGTGGTGAAAAAAGTGAGCAGTGGCCGACATCGTTTACCATCGTTTCTCTTTTCTGTTTGTGGATGCCGATGCTCGCCGCAGTGATTGTTGTCAGTCGGCGATGGGGTGGAACAAACTTCGTTGATGATTTCAAACTCCGCTTTCGAATCGGAGATCTTTGGGGATTACCTATTGGGGTTGCCTGTCAACTTGCTCTAGTTCCAGCGGTGTATTGGCCATTGCAGCAAATTTGGTCGGGGACTTTTTCCGGCGACAAAGTCGAGCAGCGAGCGCAGGATTTGTGGGATAAGGCTGATGGTGCTTGGGCCGTGGGACTTTTTCTGATGGTCGCTATTGGTGCCCCACTCATTGAGGAATTGATGTATCGCGGTCTCATCCTTCAGGCCTTGCAGAGTCGCCTACAGAACTATTTGGCGTTGGTCATCTCTGCAGCCTTTTTTGCGGCAATCCATCTTCAGCCAGTTGAGTTCCCTGGACTATTCGCCTTTGCTTTGCTCTTGGGTTATGGCTTTGCGCGTTCGGGGAGGCTAAGCCTGTCGATTTTGATGCACATCGGCTTCAATGCCACGGCCCTGATCGGTCTCGCGCTCGCGACCTAGGCGGATCGAGGTGGCAGGATAGAGGCGTATGAATGACTCGGATGTGGTGACTGATTCGGGGGCCATGGCATGGTTCCTCAAGACGGCGATGGGTCAGTGGAGTCGTCAACGCTTCACGATTTTCTGGGTGCGCGTGGCCTTGGTTGGGCTGAGCACTTTTATCGCCATCAAAGTCATTCAGCCCACATTGGTTTTTAGTGACTCAACGCCAACGGGTGGCGACATGGGAGCACATGTGTGGGGCCCCGCCTATTTAAGGGATCACCTTTTGCCATGGAAACTTAATGGCTGGTCAATGGATTGGTATTCAGGTCTTCCGATCTATCGCTTCTACATGGTGGTACCAGCCTTCTTTATCGTCCTCCTCGATGTTCTCCTTCCATATGGCATGGCCTTCAAGTTGGTTGCTGTCATGGGTGTCGTGACCTTGCCCATCTGCTGTTGGATTTTCGGGCGACTTGCGAGATTCGCCTATCCGATTCCTGAATTGTTCGCCATGGTCGGGTTGGTCTATTTGTTGGATGAGAGTTACACCATCTATGGAGGCAACATTGCCTCAACAATGGCTGGCGAATTTTCATTTTCCATTGCTCTGTCATTTGCAATGTTGGCCTTCGGGTTCTTTGCCAATGGTATGCAGACAGGAAAGCATCGAATCAAAGCTGCGATATGTATGGCCTTGGCGATTCTGTGCCACGGAATCGTGGCGATTTATGTCGCCGTCGGGTTGATCTTGATGGCCGTGTTGTGGCTTGACCGGCAACGACTGCGCTGGTTCATCACTACCGCGGGAACAGGCACCCTGCTCTCCGCTTTTTGGGTCGGTCCATTCCTGTTGAATCACGCCTACATGACTGACATGAAATACAAAGGTGAACCAGGTAACGGGTCCTTCACTTCTTATTGGGGAATGTTCTTTGCTCTTCCACCGTTTTGGAATGTCTTCATTTTCTCCTGTGCGGTGATTGGTTTCGCGGCCATGGTGGTCAAGCGAAATGTTGCTGGTATTTGGTTGGGTGTGTGCGCAATTGCGTTCGCCATGTTTGTCTTTTTGTTCAACGACAGTTTGCCGATCATCGGCTTGCTATGGAATCCCCGTTTGCTACCGATGTTCAATATGTGCCGCTATCTATTGGCTGCCGTGGGCATTATTGAATTGGTGTCAATGCTGCTGAGGCTAAGTCAGTACCAACGCAGTCATCTTCAAGGAAAAGTTTTCAAAGAGAATAAATCGGTTAAAGCCGAACAGTTTCGGACACGCACGATCACAGCCATTGTCGCATCAGTTCTGACCTTGCTGGTGCTTGGATTTCGTTTCCAAGTCCTACCTTTTGGCAATGTCATTGACGAAGGCAAAGGTGCGGAGTACACATGGGGCCCCTTTGAAGGTCCTGCAGCCAGCAAGGGGTTTGTCGATGGTTGGGCTCGCTGGAACTTCTCAGGCTACGAAGGACGCTCTTCATACGGCGAGTACTACAACGTGGTGCAAGCGATGAAGGACATTGGCGAAACTCGCGGCTGTGGTCGAGCACTGTGGGAGAACTTCAGCGGTAACGACAAATACGGAACGACAATGGCCTTGATGTTGTTGCCCTTTTGGACCGATGGATGCATTGGTTCGAGTGAAGGTTTGTTCTTCGAAGCCTCAGGTACCACGCCGTATCACTTTTTGGCTGCAGGGGCGATGTCCAAACAAAGTTCTAACCCTGTGCGCGAGTTGCGGTATGTCAATAACAACCCAGCCGTCGGTGTTTCGTATTTGCAGGCCCTCGGTGTGAATTACTACCTGGCTGTCACCCCCGAAGCCATCGCCAAGGCTGAAGAGAACGTGGCCAGTGGTGGTGGCTTGAGCGCGATTACGCAGTCTGGCCCGTGGCATATTTATGCCGTTGCGGGATCAGAGATTGTGATGCCGCTGACGGTGCAACCCGTTGTCGTCACCGAGCGTTCGGGAGACCAACGAGAACGTTGGTTAGAAGTTGGAACAAGTTGGTTGCAAAATCCGTCTGAATGGACTGCCCTACCAGCCGATGATGGTCCAGATGAATGGCAAAGAGTGCAAGCCGTCATTGACCTCGAGCGTCGAGAAGGCGAACCTGGATCCGATTCGCGCAAGGTGGACGTCGTGGGACCAGTGCCGGCCATAGAGCCTCTCAGCATTTCTCCTGCTGTCGTTTCAGATGTCGTCATCGGCGAAGAATCGGTGTCCTTCTCGGTCAATAAAATCGGCGTTCCGGTTCTTGTGCGAGTGAGTTACTTCCCTAACTGGGAAGTCAGTGGTGCGGACGGTCCGTATCGCGTAGCGCCAAACATGATGGTCGTCATTCCGACCTCGCAAGAGGTTTCAATGAACTTCAAGCCGAGTCTTATCGACCGCCTTGCCTATCTCTTATCGGGATTAGGAATCCTTGCTGTGCTCCTCATGTGGCGCCAGGATCGGCGGGCAAAGGGGCAGGTAGCAGGGGTGATTGGGGCGCAGCCGCAGGGGCCTAACGAGGTGACTGTGCCGAAAGAGGTCTCTAAGTCCTCGCCAGCCTGAGTAGTCCACCGATAGGGTTCCTCCCGCATGGCTTCCCCCTCGGCTCTTGATCAGATTGTGAAGGCCTATGACATCCGAGGCACGGTTCCCGATCAACTTGATGTTGACGTGGCCTACGCATTGGGAATCGGATTTGCTCAATTCACGAAAGCACAAGTGGTCATCGTTGGGCGAGACATGCGGCCCACTGGACCAGAATTGACTGAAGCATTTTCCCGCGGTCTGATGGAACAAGGTATCGATGTCATTGACATTGGCTTAGCTTCGACGGACCTCTTATATTTCGCAGCCGGCAAGTTGGATGCTCCTGGAGCAATGTTTACTGCTTCACATAATCCAGCGCAGTACAACGGCATCAAACTTTGTTTGTCAGGGGCGCGTCCAGTCGGTGAAAGTAGCGGCCTCAACGATGTCAAAGTTTTTGCTCAGCAAGTTCTCGATGGAGTTCGACCAAAGCCTGTTGCGCGCCCTGGTCGAACGACGGAGCGAGATTTGTTGTCGGCCTTCGTTGATCACGTGGTCTCATTCATTGACCCTTCGGCATTACGTCCGATGCGAGTGGTTGCCGATACGGCTAATGGCATGGGTGGACTAGTCGTGCCGGCAGTTTTTGATCGACTACCACGCCTTGAACTCGAAGTGATGTATGGCGAACTTGATGGAAGTTTTCCTAATCATCCTGCAGATCCTTTGCAATCGGTGAATCAACGCGACTTGCAGGCACGGGTCAGTTCTGGTGCTTTTGATATTGGTTTGGCTTTTGACGGTGATGCGGATCGTGTTTTCGTTGTTGATGAATTGGGTCGTGGATTATCTGGTTCAACGACGAC
>BJGB01000134.1 GCA_014190215.1 Actinomycetes bacterium
ACATGCCATCGAAGTCGCTCAGGTAGCCGCCTCTGTTGCCCGCCCACTCGGACTCAATGTCACGCTGACTGAAGCCATCGCACTTGGCCATGACTGCGGTCATGGACCTGGTGGCCATGCCAGCGAGGATGCATTAGCACCATACATTGAAGGTGGCTTTGATCACGCGGTGTGGGGGGCCGACGTGACCCTGGTACCACTCAATCTGTGTATCGAGACCCTCAACGGAATCCGCAACCATTCGTGGAGTCGCCCCGCACCGGCAACTCCTGAAGGTGAAGTAGTCAGTTGGGCTGATCGCATCGCTTATGTGTGTCATGACTTTGAGGATGCAGTTGATGCTGGGATCGTTACCCCAGATCAATTACCACCATTAGTGAAATCACGTTGCGGCACTACTCGTTCGCAGCAACTCGGCACTTTCATTACCTCAATGGTGCAGGCAGCGATGAAGACTGGACGCATCGGCATGGAGCCAGATATTGCCGAAGCTCTCGCTGCCTTTCGCAAGTTCAATTACGAAGAGGTGTATCTGCGACCCGAAAGTCGTCACCAAGCAGATCAAGTCATCGCACTCTTACGTGCTCTCGTGGAGTTCTACACCGTTTCGCCAGACCATCTACCCGAAGACCTGCGCTTCACAAGTGGTTCAACCGAAGCCCAGCACTCCGCTGTGGCATATGTGGCTGGCATGACTGATCGTTTCGCATGCCGTCAAGGAGGGGTGCTTCTTGGATGGAGCGAGGATCGCCTCCCGCAGGGCATTGACGTCTGACATGTCCTGAGATACAAAACGACCGCCCGAAGGCGGTCGTTTAAAAACGAAATATGGAAAGGCCTATTCGGCTGGAACCACATCAATCACGCGGCGCCCTTTACGACTACCGAACTGAACAGTTCCATCAACTAAAGCGAACAATGTGTCATCGCCGCCACGACCTACATTTTTACCTGCATGGAAAGTGGTGCCTCGCTGGCGGATCAAAATCGTTCCGGCGGTGATTGAAGTTCCACCAAAAGATTTCACGCCGAGGCGTTGTGCGTTTGAGTCACGGCCGTTCCTTGTAGAACCGCCGCCTTTAGTCTTGGACATGTGTCAGCCTTTCACGATTGAGGTGATCTCGACCACCTGATAGTGCTGGCGGTGACCATAACGGCGACGCTGATTAGTGCGGCGCTTATAGACAAAGCCATTGATTTTAGGACCAGAAGCCGAGCCGACAATGCGACCCGAAACTTTTGATCCGGCGAGTTGGGTAGGTGTGGCGAGAACGGTACTGCCGTCGACGACCAGCACTGGCGTGAAGTCCACTGCGGCACCCTGTTCGAGGCCGAGAAGTTCTACATGCACTTGCTGGCCCTCGGCCACTCGGACCTGTTTGCCACCGGTTGCGATCACTGCGTACATAGCGAATTGCGACTCTACCTGCAATAATGACCCAATAACAACGCCACCGTCAGGACCCGCCATCAGTTCAGTAAATCGTGGTTCACTTGAATCCCGCGACCCTCACAATTAGGGCACTGATCAGCGAAATTGGTGAGCAATCCCTCGCCGATCCGCTTGCGAGTCATTTCCACTAGACCGAGTTCAGAAATGTCGAAAACCTGAGTTCTGGTCTTATCGCGAGACAGAGCAGACTTGAAGGCATCGACCACCTTGCGGCGGTTTTCCTTAATCTCCATGTCAATGAAGTCAATAACGATGATGCCGCCTATATCGCGTAACCGCAGTTGATGGGCGACCTCCTCGGCCGCCTCAAGGTTGTTGGCGAAGACGGTGGCCTCCAGGTTCGAGGTACCTACATTGCGACCCGTATTGACGTCAATGACGGTGAGGGCTTCGGTGTGCTCGATGATTAAAGAGCCCCCAGAGGGCAACCAAACTTTGCGATCCAAAGCTTTGTGGATCTGCTCATGCACATGGTTCTTCTCAAAAATCGGCAATCCCTCGACGGCTGGATCAAAGTATTCGACACGATCAGCAAGTTCCGGATTAAAAGCTGAAACATAAGAGTGCACATCTTCAAAGAGTTGACGATCGTCAATAATGACCCCGCGGTAATCCGAGTTGAACTCTTCGCGAATGACCCGCACAGCGAGGGGAGGTTCGCGATACAACAACGTCGGCCCACCAGCTTTGGCGGCCTTGGCTTCAATCGCAGCCCACTGATCCAACAGGCGAGTCATATCGGCCTGCAATTCATGTTCGGTAGCGGCTTCGGCTGCCGTTCGCACAATCAACCCATGCTGTTCTGGTTTGACGCGGTCAAGAATGCTGCGCAATCGTTTACGAACATCATCGGGCAAACGCTTTGAGATGCCGTAGGTCCTGGAGTTCGGAATCAACACGACGAAACGCCCAGCCAAGGAGACTTCTTGTGTCAGACGTGCCCCCTTCAGCCCGATTGGGTTCTTAGTGATCTGACACACGATGAGTTGCTTACCCTTGAGGATCTGCTCAATACGTGGCTCACTATCCACAATGTCCTCGGCGTCATATTGCACATCGCCGCGATAAAGAACCGCGTTTTTCTGCGTGCCGATGTCAACAAAAGCCGCTTCCATACCAGGCAAGATATTTTGCACTTTTCCGACATAAATATTTCCGTGAATCTGCGATTCATCGTCTGCGGGACGACTCACATAATGCTCAATCAGGCTGCGCCCTTCCATGACCGCCACTTGGGTAATGTCGGCACGCACTTGCACAGCCATAAAGTAACGCCCGATCGGACGCCCATTGCGTTCACGACCTCGGCGGCGCTCAACGACATCAGCATCGGTTCGGTCGTTGTGACGAATATCTGCTCCACCGCGACCTTTATTGTTGCGCTTACGCTTTTTCTTTGCGGGTGCATCGGCGCCTGAACCTTCAACCGCAGCACCATCACCTGGGTTCTCCACCGTTTCACCAGCAACCTCAGAAGAGTTTTTGGGCGCTGCCACTTGACCCTTGGAGCGACGCTCCCCCGGACGAGGTCCACCGGCGCGAGTGCCTCCAGGCATCGTGACGCCACGCGGGCCTTGTGCCGATAGTGGCGGAGTCGCGGGAACTGAACTTGATCGAGTGTCCCCGATTTTCGGCCGTTGAACCAATGCTGCCTCGGCGACATCTGCGTCAGGCCGCCCCTCACTCATACGCTCTGGTAATTCAAAATCAAGTGCCACACCGGGCAACTCTGCTGATTCATCAACAGTTACATCATCTTCAAAATCGCCGTCTCCAAGATCATCTTCGTCTTCAAGATCATCGTCATCCTCAAAATCATCATCTTCAAGATCATTGCCGTCTTCAGCAGACTCAGGAGCACCCGCAGGACGTGTTCGCCCACGCCCCCCACGTGATCCGCGACGACGCTTTTTGTGTGGGCTATTGGACGTCACAGATGATTCAGATAATTCTGGCGATTCTGGCGATTCAGATGACTGCGAAACCGCTTCTGGCTCGTGAGTGTCGTCGGGGAATAATGATTCGTTCATGGGAAGTTTCCTCTCTTAAGCACACTCGAAGGCGCGCTTTGCGGGTCACGGGCACAGCATTGTGCTCCGTATCTCGCTCAATTCGATGGTGAAGGGGTAATAGTCCCGCACTGGGAAGCGCTGGAATATCCAAGACATTTTGCTGAAACAGATCAATGTGCCACGCGACCGCACGAGCAGTCAGGGCAGTGGAGCACTCATCCAGATTCTCAACGAGGATCTCAGGCCCTTGTCGGTTGGCTAGTTGACGCACCCTTACCAGGAACGGTTCAAGCCGCGACCAGAGCGATGTCATGTGTGACAGATTGTACCGCCACCCCTGGCCGAAGGGATACTTATCGGCCTGTGAGCCTGTGGATAAGTCCCTATCGTGGCACTTCAGAGGATTTTCAGCGCATCCGACGCATGTGGACATTCTCAACGAGCGCAATCATGATGGCGAAAGAGACAAGTGACGACCCTCCGTAACTGACAAAGGGCAGGGGCACCCCCGTCACGGGCATAATCCCCATGGTCATCCCAACATTCTGGAAAACATGCCACAGCAGAACTCCGAAAACCCCTGCGCAGATATACGCCCCAAAGAGGTCTTTACTGAGATGTCCGACCCTCCAGATTCGAAACAGCAACAGAGCAAAGAGACCCAAAACGACTCCCCCGCCGAGCATGCCGAATTGTTCACCAATAGCGGAAAAAATGAAATCGCTTTGCTGCACTGGAATGAATTTGCCATTCGTCAGTGGCGCCTGAAGGTAGCCCTTGCCAAACCAGCCACCCGTGGCCACGGCTCTTTTGGCATAGCGCACCTGAAAGACATAGCGAGCCAAATCTTCGTCCGTGGAGTTCTGGTTGATGAAGGCCGTAATTCGCTTCAACTGATAGCGGTCCACGATTCCCGACAAGACTGCCGCCGCCACAGTCGTCACGGTCAAAAAACTGATCAAAAGCAAATAACGCACACGCGCTCCAGCCATGATCATGATGCTCAAGGCTCCGACGATCAAAACAAAAGCCGACCCTAAGTCAGGTTGCACAATGATCAAGACTGTCGGCGCGCCGAGGAGTACGAGTCCAGTGATGAATTTCGAATAACTCATGGAGTCTTCACGAGAGTCGCTGTAGAACGCTGCGAGCGCCACAAGCACTGCCGGTTTTGCGAACTCAGCTGGCTGAAAAGCAATGGGTCCAAAGTCAAACGACAATCGTGCTCCACCTTTCAAGGCTCCGACCGACAAAACTAAGAGCAACGCTGTTAAAGATAAGCCGTAGAGAAAATACGCCCGCTCGCGCAGCATTTGATAGTCAAACGACATCACGACTGCGACGGCCAATGCGGACCCGAGAAGGAAAGCAACCTGGCGAACCGTAAACCAGTAGGGGTCACTATTGACCTTCCAAAAAGTGGCACTATAAATCGCAAAGACCCCGATAATCCCCAGCGTCAAAATTGAGCCAATCATCACCCAGTCGATATTGCGCTGGGGATCGCTTGGTCCAGATCGAATATTGCCAAGCCCTGAATTGGGCCGCCTATTCAAGAACGGCAGAGTCATCAGTCACGACCGCCATACGCCGCGCCGCCCAAACAACTTTTGTTAGAAAGCAACCTTTGCGGAGCGGCAACCGTGGCAGTGATATCAAGCGGGTTTGATGGCAAAACCTCGCCCATCTTGGCCACGCCTGCTACGGCCATGAACATACATTTCACTACAGGGGCTGCGGCTTTTGCTCCGTAGCCACTTTTCTCCAAGTACGCGGCGACAACGATCGGCTGAGCGGGATCAAGACTAAAAGCACCAAATGCTGATGAGTCGTTCCACGGAAGTCCAGCACGTCCTTGAGCGGTACCGGTTTTTCCAGCAATCGGGAGGATGTCATACGGATAAGTCTGAAACAAACGCTCTCCCGTTGTGGAGTGATACGACCCAAAGGTCACCCCAGGACCGGTGATCACCCGAGTCAGTCCTCTGATGATCGGAAGACGAATTTCGTCAGGAATATTCAGACTGCGAATGGTGTCTTTGTTAGCCAAGAAAGTTTCAACGACGGCCTGACTCATATCGGCGTAACCAACTATGTCGGAATTCGGAGTTCCAGGCTGCAATAAGGCCCATCCCACGAGTGGGCGGTTGACATCTCCGCCATTTGCCAAGGCGCCGTACGCCTGTGCCAACTGCAACGGTGAGGCCGCCAAAAGCCCCTGACCCACCGCAAGTTGCACATTGTCACCCACTAGATAGTCGGTGCTTTCGCCCGCCATCAAAGCGCCATCTTCAACCAACTTTTTCTTACTCACTTTGTCGGGTACTCTGCCCGCCGTTTCAAAGGGAAGATCAATGCCAGTTCTGCTACCAAAGCCAAACTTTCTCACTTCGTCTTGGAGAATTGGCTGA
>BJGB01000135.1 GCA_014190215.1 Actinomycetes bacterium
ACATCTTCGGGCTCAAGAACAAGGCCAGCGGCGCGCACAACATTGCTGGCAATACCCACGCCGGGAGCGTCTCCCTGGCGCAACATATTTGTGTTGACACCTTGGGGGCATAGACAACTGACGCGCAGTCCGCGATCGCCGTAAGTGATTGAAAGTGATTCAGCAAAGGCCACCGCCGCGCTCTTGGTGACCGAGTAGGGGATTGATCCGATTTGACTCAGAAGACCAGCGGCAGAGGCAGTGGAACAGAAATATCCTTGACCAGCAGCCAGCCAATCCTCAAGTAGATATTTTGCTGCCCATCGATGAGCGTGGACATTAACATTGAAAGCAAGATTCCAGTCTGCTTCGGGAGTTGTCTCAAGAAGAGTTCCGCTACCGACACCTGCATTGGCGAAAAAAAGATCGATACCTGAGTGACCGTCTTGCGAAAGGAACTGTCGGGCGCTTGTCACTAGTTCCTTGTTGCCCTGTTCGGATGCAACATCGGCCACGACTGCCAACACTGAATTCGGGCGTGCGGCATTGAGTTCAGTGGCTAGTGCGCCAATACCCCGGGCTTCCACGTCACTGACCACGACCCGCGCTCCGAGAGCGTGAAAGCGCCTAGATAGGGCATCTCCGATGCCCCCAGAGGCTCCAGTGACGACCGTTCCAGCTCCAAGAAATTCCATATCTTGATGGTAGATGGTGGGTGGTGTGTCTGACGACGATGAGGGGTGACCGATCTCGCAAAAATCATCGGTATACGATGCACATATTCGGCGCTTCCATGCGTTACTTTCATAACAGGGAGAAGTGGAGCGATCCGACAATCCCGTCAGAGTTAGTCTTAAACCAACAAGGAGAACGCGATGACTGATCTACAGATATCTGATGTGATGACCGACAGCGCTCTCGATGACATCAAGGTCATCTCGGTTGATGTCATCAGTGATGCCCTGAGCATCATTGATGCAGCACTTTCGCAAATGGTGAAGCGTGAATTGGTTTCGACGAGTGAGGTCAGTGACTTGTTGCTTGATGTCCGCAATTTATTGACAGCGGCAGTTCGTAGCTAAGTTTTCTGGCGCAGTTTGCGACATATGTGAAGCGCAAAAGATATGTGCTGCTTGCTCTGTTATTCATTGCCCCTGCATGTGGTGAGACATCTTTAAGTCTGGGTGCTGCAGATGTCGCAGCTTTGCTGAAGATTCATAACATTGCCGATTCCTATGGTGAGATGACTTTGGGTGTTGATCCCTGGGAAGTCGTGGTGTGTCACATCCCAATCTTCACAAGTGATGAAATTTTTGAGCCAACGTTGGAACGCATGACGTTGAGTAGTAGCGAAATCGTCAAGCGCTTTACTCCCGTGGTGTCATACTTCAAGCGTCATTCATACGGTCGCTATCAGCCAGTATTCAGCGCAGGGCAAGATGTCACCATCTCCGATACCGAGACTTCAGAGGACTGCGTCGAACGCGCCCTTGATCAGAGCGGACCCGAGGTGCGGGGGGTGATAGTCGTCGCCGATGCTGAACATGGTGCCGACGAGTTTGGCGGGTGGGGGACGCCCGGAGTTGGTTGCACCGAGTCTTGTTCGGCGCGCGACACTCGTCGGTCTGTCTATGCCGGAGCGGGAGACTTTATGGACTATTGGAATGGGGACTCTCCTCTTGATCTTGTTGAGCATGAAATCGGCCATGCCCTTGACTGGCCGCACAGCACGACCTCGGCGAGCAATTCGGGTCAAGAACTTTATGACAGCGCGCTTGATGTGATGAGTGACAGTTCGGCACCACAAATGGTTATTTCTACGAAGCGCCATGGCCCAGGGACATTAGCCATCAACTTGTATGCAGCGCGTTGGTTTGACGATGAACATCTGCAGATTCTTGATAGGTCGCGTCGTGTGAACACAAAGGTTGAGTTGCTAGCAACGGACACAGATTTATCAATCATGGGTACACGTTTTGTTGTGATTGCTGATGGAGTAAATAGTTTCTTGACAGTAGAACTGATAGCAGCGCGCGGTGACAATGCTCATCTCAAGTTTGACGCCGTGGCAATCCACCGAATAACGATGGCAGGAACCTCAGGGGTTGATCGTCAACAGATAGTCATTGATGGTGATATGCAAGACGGCGATAAATGGACAAAGGATGGCTTGAATGTTGATGTTTTGTCGATTACATCGGTTGATGGGCAAATCAAAGCGGAGATCAAAATCAGATCCGTGGAGAGAAATTCAGTCATCGGTTAGCGCAGAAGTTTAACGATGGGGCGCACGGCAAGGCCCAACACCAAACCGACTAATGCACCACCGATCACGTCAGATGCATGGTGAATGCGCACAAAGGCGCGACTGGTGCCAACAACGGCCGCAAGTCCAAACCACAACGGTGCTGACTTCTTGCCATCAAGTGTGGTGAGTACCGTGGCGGCAAATATCGCCGCGCTGGCGTGCCCACTGGGGAAACTACTCGTGGATGGAGTCCGCACTGCAAAGCGATCATCCCCGCTTGTGGTGGGACGCTCGCGCTTGAAGATTCGCTTGACTCCCTGATTGACGATCAGCGATTCGGCGCCGAGCAAAGCCGAAAGTGCAAATGCCTGAGCGGCACGCTTATTACTTGTTGTCCCACGGGCCACAGCAATCAGATGCCAGACAACACTGAAATCACCGAGATGACTAGCGGCGAGAAAAACGCGTCCGGCAACTTTGGAGGATCTGATGATTTCTAAAAGTTGTTCAGCTCGTTGATCAAAGGCATCAACCGAGGGCCCAAAAAGTCCGACGCCCGGTGTTGGCTCTTCGCCGACAAACGACATCAGGATTCCAAAGTGTCAGCAAACGTGTCGATAATGCGCGCTACACGCGAGGGATCAACGAAGGGTCCGAAGTGATCAAGATCGCTGTACTCAATATGGTTGCCCTTGGGCAGTCGGTCAGCAATGGCCTCGGCAAAGCCAGAGGGCTGGAATGGTTCGGGATGACCACTGAGGACCCATACTGGAATATTGAGTTCGGGGAGTTTCTTCCACAAGTTTGGTATTTCTGGATTGCGAAAATTGGCTGACTCGAGTTCGGGCTCGCACTTCAAGTGCACCAAACCATCGTCACCTTTGCGAAAACCACCGCGGACATAAGCGTCAAGAGCTTCAGGGGTGAAGTGCGTCATCGGCATTTTGTTGGAGTAGTTGGTGATCGCTTCTTCGTAAGACTTGAAGGTTCTTTTACGACGAGCAGCACCTTCGGCTAAGGCATTTGGACGATTGGCGGGCATGCGTACATCATCCGGTTTGACAATTGGTTCGTAAAGGAGCAGTCCACGAAAAAGTGTTGGATCCTTGATGGCAGCCATCAGCAATGTCGCTCCGCCCATTGAATGACCGACGCCGATAATGCCCTTTGGTTCGGCGATCGACTTCGCCGCGGCGGTGGCATCAGCGGCGTAACCAGCCCAGGCGACGGTCCAATCCTTTGGCGCAGGGGTGTCGCCATGACCACGATGATCGAAGGAGTGACAGTGAAAATGTTTGATCAGATGTTCAGCGACTGGTTTCCAGCAGAGACCGTGAAAGCCATTGGCATGCGACAGGAGCATATTTGGACCTGAGCCACCGAGGTCATACATTTCAACCTTGACGCCATTGGTGGATGTAACTTTCACGATTGGTTTCTCACTGTCTCTGGCTCAGGGTGATATCAATCGTCTTTGCGACGGAGTCTCCTCCAACCGATGGATAGTCGGTCCAAGCAAACTCCAAGCACAACGGCGACGATGAGGTTGACCCATTGCCTGCTGTTAATTTCGAAGTTCAGGAAGTTTACGGGCATTCTGTCCCGGTTCTGCAGGACAAAGACGCCAACTACGACACAGAACGCGAGGAAACTCACTATGGGCCAAGGTATTTCCCTTGCATTGCGGGATCGGACAGGGCTTTTGTCAGGATCGTTCACTCTCATGACTCCTTGCTTGGGGGAAGAGTTTCGGGCTTTTTTATGGATGGTTCGCGGGGGAGTCCGAGCAAACGCTCTCCAATGATGTTGCGCTGCACCTGACTAGTGCCACCAGCAATACGACCACCAGGTGCCGATAAAACACCGAAGGCGTCGGGGCCATCAAGCAGAGAGTCCATACCTGAGATTTCGGCGCGCAACATCGAGGTTTCAAACATCATCTCGGTAATGCCCAATTTCATCAGCGAGGCGGCCGTCGACGCCACGGGTCCCTGACGTTGGGCCATGGCTTTGTAGGCCATTCCTTGGGAGAGAAGTTTGGCGAGTTTTTG
Organism: Actinomycetes bacterium; assembly: GCA_014190215.1. Taxonomy (GTDB): domain Bacteria; phylum Actinomycetota; class Acidimicrobiia; order Acidimicrobiales; family Ilumatobacteraceae; genus Casp-actino8. The sequence continues at coordinate 4,279 of BJGB01000135.1, forward strand.
TTTTTCGGTAGCTGATAATTGCCGACCCTCGGCGAGACGTGAGATCGAATCCAGTCGCCTTTCCAGCGAAATCACACTCGTGCCGATATGACCGCGTTCGGAAGTGAGCACGGCCATGCCGACACCCCACCCCCCGTGCAACGGACCGAGCAATGCCTCAACAGGCATCTCAACATCGGTGAAGAAAACTTCGTCAAATTCGGATTCCCCAGTCATTTGTTTGAGCGGGCGAATGTCAATACCGGGCAAACTCATGTCCAAAAGGAAGAAACTGATGCCTTCATGTTTGGGTGCATCTTGATTGGTGCGCGCCATCAGAATTCCCCAGTTGCTGTAGCGCCCGCCAGAACACCAAACTTTTTGGCCGTTGATAATGAAACGATCACCGTCGCGTTCGGCCTTTGTGCTCAGTGAACCAAGGTCGCTACCAGCGCCAGGTTCGCTAAATAGTTGACACCACACATGATCGGCGCGCAGAGTTGCGTTGAGATGCATGCTCTGTTGCTCGGGAGTTCCAAACTTTTGTATTGATCCACCTGCGAGGACTAGTCCTACCATGTTGAAGACGCCAGGTACACCTGCGAGAGCGCACTCGTAGAGCCATTGACCTTGATGGGCGGCAGTCAGACCTTGACCACCGACCTCAACGGGCCAATGGATTCCAGCCTTGCCATGAGCAAAGAGATGTCGTTGCCAACTCAGACCGGCTTGGACTATGTCGGGTGGACAGATAGCTCCGTAATCACGCGGAGCGAGATGTTTATTTGCAGCCAACCATTGCTTGGCTTGGGCGCCAAACTCGTCCACAGTGATCATAAGAAACCTCAGTTCATAGATTGGTTACTTAAAAAACGAAAGAAACATGGCAGTTTCTTCGCCTAAATTGTTTGGCACAGAAAAGTTGTCGCGAGCGGTAATGGTCTCCCAATTATTCTGCACATCTTCTGGAGTCAAAGTTGGCGAGTAGTAGCCATTGGTTTCTCCCAAGAAAACATGAGCCACGCGTCCACCACCCACAGAAAATAGTTGTCCGCTTACTGGACATTCTTCGTGTGCCAAGAAAGCCACCAGTGGCGAAACTAACTCGGGAGCAAGTTTGTCCTTGAGTGCACCCAAAATATCTTCGGTCATGCGGGTCATTGCTAATGGGGCAATGGCGTTGGCCTTGATATTGAAGCGGGCACCTTCAACGCCAAGTACACGGGTGAAACCAACGAGGCCCATTTTGGCAGCGCCGTAGTTTGTCTGTCCAAAGTTGCCGAAAACTCCTGCGGCCGATGAAGTAGAAATGATGCGTCCGTAGCCCTGTTCACGCATATGCACAAAAGCAGGTTGCGTGACATAGAAGGCGCCTTTTAAGTGCACATCAAGTACCGGATTCAACAGATCGGGGGTCATGTTGTGGAACGCCTTATCGCGCAAAATACCCGCATTGTTAATCACAATGTCTACGCGACCATAGGTATCGATAGCGGTCTGAACGATTGCCTGTCCACCTTCGGGAGTGGCAACTGTGTTGTGATCAGCAACCGCTTCTCCACCGATGGCT
>BJGB01000136.1 GCA_014190215.1 Actinomycetes bacterium
GTTACGCGCCCAGAGCATGGCGATTCCACTGGCGACTATCGCGTTTTTGTTGATCGGGATCGTGTTAGGGGCGATGTTGTGGCCGATCCAACGCTATGAGACCGCCCCGGGCACCGCCGAACTGGTGGGGGATCTTCTCTTTATCGCTGACGACGAAGTAGCGATCTATACACCGAAGACCGGTGTTCGCTTTGTGACCGCGATGGGTTCAGAACTCACGGCTCTGCAGAGTTTTATGGGCTGGGTCGACCCAGTCGTCAATGTGTTGACGTGTGAGGAACGGTTTGGGGACTGTGATCCTGCGGCGAGTCGTGAACTTCAGTTGGGTGCGATGGCAAATGCGAAGGAAATCGCTGCTTATGTAGCCTTGTCTTACTTAGGTTTTGATGCCACTTTTACTGAGGGGCCAGCCCAGGTGGCGGGTTTTGACCCGACACTGTGCCCCACTGACAGTCCGAAGAAACGGGCTTGCAAAGTTTTGCAGGTCGGCGATGTCATTGAGTCAATTGATCTTGGTGATGGTCCGATCGCCATTGACGTTGTCTCAAAATTGACGACAGCGTTGGCCGACGCGGTACCCGGTGATATCGCGACACTTACTATCTTGTCGCTGACCTCCGACGGCGGGACAAAGAGCCACGATGTTGAGGTTGAATTAGTTGCTAGTCCTGATGATGAGACGCGCACTTTGATTGGATTTACTGCTCGGGATACCAGAACGGTAGATCTCCCATTCACTGTCGACTTTGATACGGCAGCCATCGGAGGGCCATCGGCCGGGCTCTCGTTCGCCTTAGCACTGATTGACAATCTGACGGAGGGCGAGATGACACCACCCCAAGGTGTCGCTGTCACAGGCACAATTCAAGAAGACGGGACAGTTGGCCCGATTGGCGCTTTGGTCCAAAAATCGATTGCTGTAAAGAAATCCGGAGCCAAGATTTTTTTGGTACCGACGGATCAAGGAGTTGACGAGATCGCTGCTGCTCAGGCGGCTGTGGGTTCGGCGGTGGAGATAGTGCCAGTAGGAACTTTGACTGAGGCACTTGTGGCGCTACTCAAACGTGGCGGTCAACCAGTCGTCGCATCCACCCGATGACCTCTGCGGAGACACTGATTTCGCGTAAAAGACCTGATTGCCACCCTTTAACCCCTAATTTTTCGTATTCTCTGTGCAATGGCTATCTCATTTTCTCGTCCTGATCCCTCTTCGCCGACCGCTGTCGCTGGGGCAACCTTTCCTTCTTCGCGTCGCGGCTTTGACCAAAATGAGGTTCGTGACTTCTTGCGAATGGTTGCTGCTGAACTTTCTCGTCTGACCGAACGCACCATTTTTCTTGAGGGGGAATTGCTAAATGCCCAGCGTGTGGGGTCCGGAGCACCCGTTGAACTGAATGAAGAGACTGTCGCTGCCCTGCTCGGTGAAGAAACCGCGCGCATTGTCCAGGCTGCTCGTGAGGCCGCCACAAAGATCAAGATTCGCTCTGAGGAGACAGCCACGCGTTTGGTGCGTGAAGCCACTGATGAAGCCACCCGCTTACGTGAGGACGCTGAACTTGAGAGTGCGCGTCGTCGCCAGGACGCTGCTTCTGACGCTGATACAGAGATTTTGACAGCAAAACAGCAGGGTCGTGACATGGTCAATGAAGCCCGCGCTTATCGCGAGCGAGTGCTGGCTGATGTGGCACGTCGTCGTGAAATGGCACGCGAGCAATTGGAAGACCTTTTCCACGGACGCGAGCGTTTGATCCAGGCTTTTGATCGTGCGCGCTTGGCTAGTGAAGATGTGTTGCGCGATTTGGATGACGCTGGCGATGAGCCCAGCGAGTTTGTCAATTTGGCTCCAACTACCGGTCCAATTCCGGTCATTGTTCAAGCTGATCAAGTTGTGACCCAAGAGGCAATCCGTTCGGCTATTTCATCAGCGCCAGCTTTCGCTCCGTACGACCAAGATGAAGACACCATTGTCGAGCAGACCGCCGCAGAATTTGTTGTTGAGGCGATCGTGCATGACGAAAATCCTTCTGACGAAGTGATTGTCCTTGAAGAAACCATTGTGCAGGAGCCGATCTCTAACGTCGTTTCGTTATTCCCGCGTCATGCAACATCAATAGATAATGGAGATAGTGACAGCAGTGTGGGCGCGCAAGAGCCAGTTACTCATTTGCATGTTGCCCCCACTGCGAAGGCAGCCGATGTTGTGGCTGATGATATTTTTGCCAAGCTGCGACGTTCGAGTGCTGATGTTGTGGCCAAAGAAGTAGCCACAACTGAGGCTAAGAAATCTCAACCTGCGAAGAAAAAGCAGATTAATGTGACCACGACGGAGACAATTGTTGAGCGTGCAGCCAAAGTGGCTGTGGAAACTCCAGTTGAAGATGCCGTTGAAGTTTCAGAGACAATCACGACACCGTTTGAGGCTCGTGATGAGGTCTTAGTCCCGATCATCGTGGCTATGGGGCGCAAGATCAAGCGAGTACTTGCAGATGAGCAAAATGAAATTCTAGATATCTTGCGCGGCAAGCCTGTTGTCAAAACCTTGGATGCGATTGTGGGACCAAAGTCTGATCATTCGGCGCGGATCACTGCAGTTCTTGAATCCTCGGTGAAGTCCGCTGCCTTTGAAGGAGCGAAATCACTATCAAGTGGATCTGACAAGGAACTGCACAAGATCGTGGCTTCTCAGTTGGCCACCATTGATGAGTTCATCATCTCAACGATTGTCACCCCGTTACGCGAACGCTTGAGTCGCAGTATTTCTCAGGCCGCTGGTGACAATGCAGAACTGACAGCGTTGGTGCGCGTTGTGTACCGAGAGTGGAAGAACAAGCATGTCGATGAGCACGTGGATGATATCGCTCAGACTGCCTATGGGCGAGGTGCGTTTGCTGCATTGATTCCTGGAACGAAAGCCTGCTGGAAAGTTGATCCGACTGGGCCAGCCTGTGCTGATGCTGAAGATAACTCTTTGGCCGGCTTTGTCACTGTCGGTGAGGCGTTCCCCACAGGTCACACCCATGCACCCGCTCATGCTGGTTGCCGTTGTGCACTTGTTCCAAAGCAGAACTAGTCTCATTGCGTGAGACCATCTTCAGATTTGCCACGTAGCCCGCGTCGTCGTCCCAACAGCAATCGCCCCGCATGGGCCTCTAAGGGCCGTATCGCACTTTTTGTCATAGCGGCTTTGATTTTGTTTTTGTTTTTATCAGCCCGCACTTTGGCGAACTTTTATGTTGATTTATTGTGGTTTCGCTCTGTTGATCATGCTTCCGTTTTTTGGACGGGGATCAAGGCCAAAGTCCTTCTCGGTGGAGTGTTCAGCGTCGGCTTTGCCATCGTTTCATTCATCAGTCTCACGTTGGCAGAGCGTCTGTCCTCTAGCGAACTTCCTCTTGGTCCAGAACGTGAAGTAGTTGAACGTTTTCGTCTGATCGTCGGTAACCGCACGCGTCTTCTAAGAATTGTCATCTCGGCTCTTTTTGGATTAATTATTGGGCTTCCGGCAATAGCGCAGTGGCAAGACTGGTTGCTCTTTAGAAACTCGCAATCGTTTGGTATTGACGATCCGCAATTCGGCGTGGACATCGGTTTTTATGTTTTCCGACTTCCATTTTTGACTTTCGTTGTCGACTGGGCTTTTGCAGCTCTCGTTGCGGTGACTCTGATGACTGCGGTCATGCACTTCCTGAATGGTTCGATTCGACTTCAGACAACTAGCGAACGAATTGCGAGAGGTGCGCGGATTCATTTGAGTGTTCTTTTCGCCATTCTGGCGGCGATTAAGGCAGCGGATTATTGGCTGCAGAGATTTGAACTGACTGTGTCGGGTCGAGGTGTGGTGCAAGGTGCGACATACACCGATGTCAAGGCCCAGTTGCCAGCGATCAACTTGATGATCATGGTCAGCCTGTTGGTGGCGGCATTATTCCTGGCGGGGATTAAGTGGGGTGGTTGGCGTTTGCCGTTGCTCTCCATGGCACTGTGGGCGGTTGTGGCAATTGTTGCAGGTGCCATTTATCCAGCGGTCATTCAACGTTTCGTGGTGCAACCAAACGTCACGACCCGTGAACGGCCTTACATCGGCAGAAATATCATTGCTACTCAAGCAGCGATGGGGATTGACAAAGTTGCCGTCGTTGATTTGCCGGCAGGAGAAGTGACTGATGCTGAAGTGGCGCAGGATCCGACGCCGTTGTCGGATACGCGACTATTGGATGTCTCTGAAATGAGAGATCGCTATTCGTTAGATCAGGGACTGTTCGCCTTCTATGCGATCAATGATCTTGATGTTGACCGCTATGACATTGCTGGGCGATCACAGCAGACAATGGTGGCCGCTCGGGAATTGAATCCCGAGGGGATACCCAATAAAACTTGGGTCTCACGTCATTTGATCTATACGCATGGGTGTGGAGTTGTTGCTGCCAGCGCTTCTCAGATCACGTCCGATGGCCGTCCCATCTATGAAGAAATCGCCACTGAACGGCCACAGTTGTATGTCGGCACTTATCAGCCTGGATACGCGATTGTCAATACCAAACAAGTTGAGCAGGCATGTCCAAATACAACTGCTGAAAAATATCAAGGCACGGGTGGAATTACTCTCGACTCAACTTTGAAGAAGTTGTCTTTTGCGGTTCACTTTGGAGAGTTCAACTTGCTTGGTTCAAGTTTGGTTACTGATGAGTCGCGCCTGATCAACGTGCGCGATGTGAGCGACAGAGTTTCAAAAGTGGCTCCGTTTCTCAAACTTGATGCTGACCCGTATCCCGTGGTCGTTGACGGCAAGGTGCTGTGGGTCATTGATGCCTTCACTACTACTTCGCGCTATCCCTACGCGCAGCAGGCCAACACTGACAATCTGACTTACGGTTCGGGACTGAAGCACAGTTTTAATTATGTCCGCAACAGCGTCAAGGCCGTCGTCGATGCTTATGACGGTTCGGTCACTTTGTATGTTGTCGATCCGCAAGATCCGATCGTCAACGCTTGGTCGGCATCTTTCCCAGGTTTGTTTACTTCCGGAGACAAAGTCCCCGACGCCTTGCGCGCGCACTTTCGCTATCCGGAGGATCTCTTTCGGGTACAGACGAATTTGTACGGTCGTTATCAGTTCACGGACACTGATCAGTTCTTCAACCGTGACTCGGCATGGAGCGTCGCTCAAGCCGCTCAACGTGAACCAGAAGTTGCCGTAACCGCAGGTGATGCTACGGCGATTGGTGATATCAACTCAGAGGCCAACACTGGTGATGTGGCTGACGCAAATGTGGCCCGCTTTGAGCCGTACTACACGCTCTTTCACACACCAGATTCCGTTGGCTCAAAAGTGCCCGCGTCATTTTCACTGATCCGTCCATTCGTTCCTTTTTCATCAGATGACACTCGAAAAGAACTGCGTGCATTCATGGTCGTCTCAAGTGATCCAGAAACTTACGGACAGTTGACGGTCTACAAATACAGCGGGGTACTTCCGTCGGGTCCAGCCACAGTTTCAGCCGAGTTGAGTAGTAATCCGAATATCTCTCCAGTGATTACCTTGCTTGATCAACGCGGTTCACGAGTCATCCTTGGACAGTTGCAAGTGGTGCCCATCGGCCAAGGATTGGTGTGGGTCCAACCGCTCTATGTGCGGCCGGATGATTCGGGCTCAAAGCAGGTTTTCGTTCGTCGAGTTTTGGCTTGGTACAACGGCGAAGCTGTCATCGGTGACACTCTGACTGAGGCTGTCAATCGCCTTTTCCCAAGGTCGAAAGTTGATTTAGGTGAGGTCGTT
>BJGB01000137.1 GCA_014190215.1 Actinomycetes bacterium
GCTTCACAGATAGGGCCCGTCGTGTTGTTGTGCTGGCCCAAGAAGAAGCCCGATTGCTGAATCACAGCTATATCGGCACAGAGCACATCTTGCTCGGACTCATTCACGAAGGTGAAGGAGTGGCCGCTAAGGCTTTGGAAACTCTGGGTATTTCGCTCGAAGCAGTACGTGCCCAAGTTGAAGAAATTATTGGCCAAGGTGGATCGTCACCATCGGGTCATATTCCTTTCACACCGCGTGCCAAAAAAGTTCTCGAACTGTCGTTGCGTGAAGCCCTGCAGTTGGGTCATAACTACATCGGTACCGAGCACATCTTGCTCGGACTCATTCGCGAAGGCGAAGGAGTTGCCGCCCAAGTTCTCGTCAAGTTGGGTGCCGACCTCAGTCGAGTGCGTCAACAAGTCATCCAGTTGTTGTCGGGTTATCAGGGGCCTCAGGGCAAGGTCGAAGGTGCACCTGGCGGTGGCAAAGAAGCCGGCAACGAGCGCACCGCTAAAGGCGAAGACGGCGAAAAAGGCAACAGCCAAATTCTCGACCAGTTCGGTCGCAACCTCACACAGTTGGCTCGCGAAAAGAAACTTGATCCAGTGATTGGCCGGGCCCGCGAAATGGAACGCGTGATGCAGATTCTCTCGCGTCGCACCAAGAACAATCCGGTGATCATCGGTGAGCCCGGTGTTGGCAAGACTGCCATCGTCGAAGGTCTTGCGCAAAAGATTGTCAACAATGATGTGCCTGAGACTTTGCGCAATAAGCAGTTGTACACACTTGACCTCGGTTCGCTCGTCGCTGGTAGTCGTTACCGCGGTGACTTTGAAGAGCGTTTGAAAAAAGTTCTCAAAGAGATCAAGACTCGCGGCGACATCATTTTGTTCATCGATGAAATCCATACGCTGGTTGGTGCTGGTGCTGCTGAAGGCGCCATTGACGCGGCCAGCATTCTCAAGCCGATGTTGGCTCGTGGTGAACTGCAGACCATTGGTGCAACGACGCTTGATGAATACCGCAAGCATCTCGAAAAAGATGCCGCTCTTGAGCGCCGTTTCCAGCCCGTCAAAGTCGATGAGCCATCCGTTGCACACACCATTGAGATTCTTCGTGGCGTGCGCGACAAATACGAATCCCATCACCGTGTCACGATCACCGATCAAGCTTTAGTCGCGGCAGCCAACTTGGCAGATCGTTATATCGCTGACCGTCATCTTCCCGATAAGGCCATTGACCTGATTGATGAGGCCGGAAGTCGTTTGCGTATTAAGCGCATGCAGACTCCTCCTGATCTCAAAGAGATGGAAACTCGTCTGACCGAAGTGCAAGAGGCCAAGAAGAAGGCCGTTGAAGATCAGAACTACGAAGAGGCCAGTCGTTTGCGCGACGAAGAGAAAAACATCCAGGCTGAAAAGGCGACGAAAGAAGCCGAAATCAAGGCCAGTGGTGTTGACCTGTTTGATGAAGTCGACGAAGAGTGCATCGCCGAAGTGCTGAGCATTTGGACTGGTATTCCGGTCTACAAGTTGACTGAAGCCGAGACTCAAAAACTTCTCAACATGGAAGGTGAGTTGCACAAGCGAATCATCGGTCAAGAGAACGCCATCAAGGCCGTGTCGCAAAGTATTCGTCGTACGCGTGCGGGTCTGAAAGACCCGAAGCGTCCGAGTGGATCGTTCATTTTCCTCGGACCAACTGGTGTGGGTAAAACAGAACTCGCTAAGACACTGAGTGAGTTTTTGTTCGGTGATGAAAAGTCATTGATCACACTTGACATGTCTGAGTACATGGAGAAGCACACCGTGAGCCGTTTGGTCGGTTCGCCTCCTGGCTACGTGGGCTACGAAGAAGGTGGCCAACTGACCGAGGCTGTACGTCGCAAGCCTTTCAGTGTGGTGCTGTTCGATGAGATTGAAAAAGCTCACCCCGATGTGTTCAACACTTTGCTGCAGATTTTGGAAGAAGGGCGTTTGACTGATAGTCAGGGTCGTTCGGTTGACTTCCGCAACACGGTGATCATCATGACGTCCAACCTCGGTACAGCCGACATGCGTAAGAGCAATATGGGCTTCACCAAGATTGACGAAGCGATGAGCTACACACGGATGAAGGATAAGGTTTTGGATTCGTTGAAGAATCATTTCCGTCCCGAGTTCTTGAACCGCATTGACGAAGTCATCGTGTTCCACGAGTTGGCCAAAGAAGAAGTCATTCAGATGGTCGATCTGATGTTGGTGCGTCTGGCAAGTCAGTTGGAGAGCCAGGGTCTTGGTATCGAACTTACCGTTGCTGCCAAAGAACACTTGGCCGACAAGGGTTACGACCCGCAGTTGGGTGCACGTCCGTTGCGTCGTGCCATTCAGCGACTCATCGAAGATGCGCTCAGCGAGAAGATTTTGTATAAGCAGTTCACTGCTGGCGAGATCATTGTCGTTGACGTTGAAGACGATCCTGAGCGTCCCGGTGAAAAGCAGTTGGGCTTTAAGGCAGTCGAAGGTTTCCAGCCTCCGGCCGCGATTGAGCTCGCTGGTGTTGGTGATGGTGGATCAACCACCACCCCCGACTCTGACCCCGAGTGAGTTAAGGCGGCGATCTTGTCGCCGTACATAGGTGTGTCTTTCTCACAGTTGTGGTGGACGGTGATAAATTTTGTTCTTCGCCGGCCAGTCGAAAGTTTCTCTTCGCCGATTTAGAAGCACTTGATGCTGACATCGTTCAGAATCAAGCGCACATTAAAGAAGCTAAAGAAATGGGTCAAGAAGCTACCGAGCAGAGCAGCGAATCTTGGCACGACAATTACAACTTTGAAGAGTCCCAGCGCCAGTTAAAGATGCATATGAATAACTTGGGGCGACTCAGCAATATGAGGGAAAAGGCGGAGGTTGTAACCCCAGCCGAGAACCCACTAACAGTTGAGGTTGGTACTCACGTGCATTACACAATCGTCGGAGCTGCGGGTGTTGAGTCAGTGCACGTTGGATCTTTCGCGGTGGGTGAAGTCAACCGTGCTAAAGGCTTCATCTCTTACGATGCTCCTCGCGTAGCCGGTTTAATTGGAGGCAAACGTGGTGATACGAGAACTATTCGCCTCGACGCCGGGGACACTCCAGTCGTCATTGTTGACATCAAAAAGAGTGATTTGATCTAAAAACTTTTGATTTTTCAGTATTGATCGCACATAATCTGAAGATCTCGTCGTTTTATAGATATGACATGTAACGAATATTGCTCCCAGCACCTGCCCACTATTGAAGTATCCGCATCAATCAAGCGTGATCGCACTCCAACACAAGTTGAAATTGATGTCACGCTGACGGCCGAAGCTAATGATCGAAACCGAGCCTACGAAAAGTTTGAATCCCAAATTCAACGCTTTAAGGCAGTCGTCGAAACTTTGACCGGGAAAATTCTCAGCTTCAAGGTCGGCGCACCAAGCGAATCAACTGAAGAGGTTGAGAAGACTTTCAAGAAGGTCGACGAAACGACGATTACGGCTAGGGGCACGATCACTGTCTCGACCACAGATGGTTTGGGTGATGTAATAGCCGCCCTAATCAAAGCCGATCTCAAGTTCACGACCCCGCGGTTCACGTATCCAACCATTACCGATCTCGAACCCGAACACTACGAAAAAGTCGCTGCTCAGGCTCGTGCAAAGGCCGAAGCTGCTGCTCGAGGATCTGGATGTTCCTTGGGTCGCATTCTTGAGATCGACTTCCCGAACCCATTGGCCATTGAGAAGCCCAAAAACCTTCGCGATTTCTGGTCTGGTAGAGATTTCGTTAAACCAAATCTTTTGTTCAACTTAGTATCCACCAATGCGAGGGACACTTACGTTCCAGACTCATCTCTCTTTGATGTTCTGAATACCAATGTGCCCACTTATTCAGATGAATTCAAGGTCACGATCAAGTTCGAAATAGTCAGCGGATGACGCCTCAAGCTTTTTGGTGCCTCTCACCCCCGCTTTAGGTTTTGAGCCATGAAGAGTTGTCTGACCTGGATGATTGTGGGCGTTGCATTGCTCATTAGTGCAGCAGTCTTTGCCGTCGCATTCCCGATGGTGTTCATAGTTATGATCGCCGCATTATTGGCCTGATACAAGCGGCCGACATCTTCCTAGTTCTCTACTGATCAGGGATTCATCCTGATTCCTCAGGTCCTTGTCGCGGATTTTTCTTGACATCGTTTTTCTCCACACTCCCAGAACTGTGTTACCTGCGTCTTGTGAAGCCTGCCCCAGCTAATCCCTGCCATTGTTCAGCCGAAACATAGAGCAGCAACTATCCTTGAGAGCGTGCCCACTCGTCGTCTTCTCCCCCTGGTCGGCGCACTGCTTCTAATCCTCTCGGCCTGTCGCGTTGATATACGTATCGATGTCACCGCCGATAACACCGGCGCTGGAACTATTGATGTCACCGTCGACATTGACGCTGAGGCGGTCGCTCTTGTCCCCGGTCTCGCCGGCGACCTTCGCCTTGACGACCTAGTCGCTAGTGGGTGGCTCGTTGATGGCCCCACCCAAGTCAATAGTGGCGGTCTGCGCGTTCTTTTGCGCTATCCGTTTGAATCTCCGGCCGAAGCAACTCTTGCGTTACGTCAAATCAGCGGAGTCAACGGCCCGCTTCTCAATCCTGAATTAAAACGCACAGTTGATGGTCGCACGGTCAACACCACTCTTGACGCGACTCTGCAATTCGTCGGCGGTCTTGAAGCTTTCAGTGATCCGGCACTTACTGAAGCAATCGGTGCCACGCCATGGATTGCGACCGCAGAAAAACTTGGTATCGATCCCACGACGGCAGTCTCCGTCACTTTGATCGCTCACCTTCCGGGTGAGATTAAAAAAAGTACTGGCACCGAAGCCGAAGCCGGAGTGATTTGGAACTCGCCCACAGACGGCACCGCGCAAGTTGTCATCGTCGGCACTGCTGAGTCCACCGTTGACGGTGGCTTCTGGGCGACGCTGACCAAAATCCTCGGCTATGTCATCATTGGCTGGCTCGTACTCATGGGCTTGCTGATCGCATTTGTCTATCTCGGTCGCCGCCGTCGCAGTCCACCCCGGGAACCCCGCCCGCAAACTCCCCGCACCCGTCGCTCCACTAACAGCGCCACACCCGACGCCTAACTTTCACCTATGGCTCGCCTTCGACTCGTCTACAACTGCTCTGATTGCGGAGCGTCCTATCCGAAATGGAATGGAAAGTGCACCGCCTGCGGAGCATGGAACACTTTGGTTGAAGATGTTGAAGACCCCAATGCCGACAGCATTGCATCTCTCGCCGCCGGCATGGCTCTTGTCCCTGCGGGCACCGCACAACTGATCGGCGAAGTTGACACCACTCACGGCTCACCGCGCAGCACTGGCATTGGCGAACTTGATCGTGTGTTAGGTGGCGGGCTTGTCCCTGGTTCAGTCACTTTGCTCGGAGGTGAACCTGGTATTGGCAAGAGCACTCTGTTATTGCAAACTCTTGCCGCATGGCCTGGTCGCACTTTGTATGTGTCGGCCGAAGAAAGTGCACAACAAGTTCGGATGCGTGCCGAACGACTTGATGCTGTGCGACCCGATCTGTGGTTGCTCGCTGAAACAGTTTTGCCGCACGTCATCAAAACTATGGACGAATTATCCCCCGAATTAGTGATCATTGACAGTATCCAAACCATGATTGATCCCGAACTCGGATCGTCACCAGGCAGTGTGGTGCAAGTGCGCGGTTGCGCGCACAAGTTAGTGATGGAAGCGAAGAAGCGCAA
>BJGB01000138.1 GCA_014190215.1 Actinomycetes bacterium
GCATTCAAGAAGCCCAGTCACAAAATAAACTTGAGAGTTCATTTAAAGACGCCAGCGCCCAAGAGGCTGTGCCAAGGGTTCCGAGCACTATCCAAGAACCGATTTTTGTTGATCGTGGTGACGGAGTTTTTCTTATTCAGATGCCGACAATCAATGTTGCAAAATATGTTGTGGCTGGAGTTGAAACTGCTGATCTGAAAAAAGGTCCGGGGCATTACCCATCGACACCGTTACCTGGTGAACTGGGAAACTCGGCAATTGCTGGGCATCGCACCACCTACGGTGAACCCTTCAGACACCTTGATGATTTAGAAATCGGCGACCCAATCATCATTACTGATTTATTCAACCGCACTTTCACATATTCAGTCACCGCTCAAAAGATTGTCAAGCCGAGTGATGGTTGGGTGACTGCCACCACTGATCCGACCAAAGCAACCCTCACCCTGACTACTTGTGATCCTGAGTTTTCAGCGAAACGGCGATTAATCATTTCGGCGGAATTAGATCTAGGAATCAGCGCAATCGCAGCCTCCCCAGCCATCACGTACATTCAGCCCTCAGGCGTTGAACCCACCGAACCGACCATCAACAATCCACCCTCTGAGTCAACCTTTGAACAAGATGGTGACACTCTCAGTCAAGGTTGGTTCAGCGATCTCTCAGCGATTCCGCACACCGCAATGTGGAGCCTCGCGGAGTTACTGATTCTCTGTGGTGCTTGGCAGGTTGCCAAGAAGTTCCGCAATCGACTCATCGGCATAGCCGTTGGCTTTGCTCCATTTTTTGTGGTGTTGTATTTCGTCTTCGAAAACATCAATCGGCTGTTACCACCCAACTTGTAAAAAAGTACTCGTCGTGTGTACGTACTCATTATTCTCTCAATAAATCCGCACAAAACGCTGCCGTACCCGAGACCAGCGCATGAGGTGCTTCCCAGGGAACAAAGTGGCCGCAATCGCGGATCAAATACGGACCGACGTGCTGTTCAAAAACTTGAGCCGCCATTTTGTCAAAGGCAGGATAAATCACGTGATCACTCGGACCAAAGAGCACCAAAGTCGGCGTACTTGCGTTATGCCCCATCATTGTCGGCTCACTGATCTTGGAGGGATGAAAGACTGTTTCATATCCACCAAAAGAAGCACGCAACACTGTGGCATCGGCAAAGGGCTCGCAATGAAAGTCGATAGCCGATTGATCAAAAGTTCCGGGATGAGCCCAAAAACGACTCCCATAGAAAGTCGCGATATAGCGACGACGTTCATCCGCCGTGGACAATTCACTTGCCAGAGCATCAGCATCAAGACCTTGGCGCAAAAAATAGTCGGCGGCTTCACGTGGCGCACGTGTGCCATCAATTCCAGCCATGCGCTCCTTGTCAAAAGGTAACGGTGAGTTGAATAACACCATACGATCAACGAAGTCTGGATAACGCAATGCCATGTCTTGAATAACGGGACCCCCTAGATCGCCACCCAAAACGACAACCCTGTCATAACCCAATTGATCGTGCACGAGCGAGTACATGTCCTTGGAATGCGATGGCGTGTCATAGAAACCGTCAGTCGGCTGACCGCTATCGCCAAAGCCACGCAGGTCAGGCACGATGACATCAAATCCTGCAGCCGCAAATGGGGCGATGACTTTCCAGAAAATTCTCTTACTTTCAGGCCATCCATGCACACAGAGCAGTGCCACACCAGAACCTCGCTGAGCTTTTTCATAGACAAAAGCCTGATCAAATCCACGTAACGAAGATTGATGGATCTGAAATCTGCGGGCATCTACATCGTCGTGCATGTCCATACCGTACCCATCATGTTTCAGACGATAGGTATTGAAGGCATCGCCACGCTCTAGCGTAAAGAGTTATGGATGCCCAAGAGTTCCGCGCCAATGGTCAAGCAGTCATTGAGTTGATTGCCCAATACCTAGAAACAATCGAAGAACGCCCAGTGACGGCCGATGTGAAACCAGGCGATGTGCGTCATCAGTTACCTGCCCATCCCCCAACTGCGCCCGAATCTTTCGAATCTGTGCTCGCCGATGTCAGTAACATCATTGTTCCTGGACTCACCCACTGGCAGCACCCAAACTTCTTTGCTTTTTTTCCTGGCAACTCGTCCTATCCGTCAATACTTGCTGATCTCTTAACCGCTGGTCTCGGAGTTCAAGGTATGAGTTGGCTGTCATCACCAGCATGTACTGAAGTTGAAACTTTGATGCTTGATTGGATGCAAGAACTACTTGGTCTACCTGAGAGTTTCCGCAGCACGACAGCAAGCGGCGGCGGAGTCATTCAAGGTTCGGCGAGTGAAGCAACTCTGTCTTCAATTCTTGCTGCTCGTTGGCGGATCACGGAGGGTCACGTGAACAGAGACGGGGACACCACAAAACTTATCGCCTACTGCACATCGCAATCGCACAGCAGTATCGAAAAAGGTTTGCGCATCGCCGGGATCGGGACACAGAACATTCGCATCATTGAACATGACGCCTCGTTTGCCATGGTCGCCGATGCACTTGAGGCACAGATCCTCGCCGATCAGGCAGCCGGCTTGATCCCGTTCTGGGTGTGTAGTACTCACGGCACAACATCATCAGGTGCATTCGACCCAACATCTGCAATCGGCGCAATCACCCAACGCCATCATCTGTGGCTCCATGTAGACGCCGCGATGCACGGAATCGCTGCCCTTGCTGAAGAGTATCGCTGGGTCAATGATGGTCTTGAACTCGCCGATAGTTATTGCACCAATCCCCACAAGTGGATGGGAGTCAATTTTGACTGCGATTTATTCTGGACCCAGGACAGAGCCTCATTACTTGGCGCACTGAGTATTTTGCCCGAGTACTTGCGCTCTGCAGCCGCCGAAACTGGAGCGGCGATCGACTATCGCGATTGGCAGATTCCCCTCGGGCGGCGATTTCGTTCCCTTAAGTTATGGTTTGCAATCCGTTGCGACGGCACAGCGGTTTTCCAGGAAATCATCCGTCGCCATATCCAGATCACACAAGAGTTGGCGGACCTTGTCGCTCAGGACCATCGTTTCGAAATCATGGCTCCCCATCCCCTTAATTTGTTGTGTATTCGCCTCCGTGGAGAGTCACCACAAGATGGTGACGCGCGTACAGATGCCCTCATAGAAGCAGCAAATGCCACTCGTTCGGTATTTTTCACACGAACCATCCTTGAAGGCCGCAGTGTCCTGCGTTTTTCGATCGGTGGGCGGACTACCCATGGTCAACATGCCTTGTCGGCTTGGGGTTTGTTGAGAAGTTTCGCCTAGGCTTTTAGGACAATTGAACAAACACCCCGTGCGGGGTTTGGGTGTAAGTCCCAACCGGCGGTTAAAGCCCGCGAACCTTTGGAAGAGGCAACTCCTTCATCGGCCGATCTGGTGTGAACCCAGAGCCGACGGTCAAAGTCCGGATGGGAGCACGGGTATATAACGGTCTTGGCTATGCCATGGGCGCTCTTGCGAGGGTGTCCATTGCGCGCTGAGTGCTGTGTGTACCGCGCGCTGTCATTGATCCCCGCAAGAGGTCATAACTCCAAAGATGACAGCCCACATGACCAGCACCGCACATATGGACAGAGCAATCGAACTTGCTACGTCAGCGCGTTTGCATACGTCCCCAAACCCGTGGGTGGGCTGCGTGCTCGTGACATCTGATGGCCAAGTTTTTGAAGGCGCTACTGAGCCACCTGGTTCGCGCCATGCTGAGATCGTAGCCCTCAATGCTGCTCATGCATCTGGTGCAGATACCCACGGTGCCACCGTGTACACCACCCTTGAGCCATGCAACCATCACGGGCGAACGGGAGCGTGCACCGAAGCGCTCATTGCCGCTGGGGTAACGCACATCGTCAGCGCAATCGCCGATCCAGACCCGCGTGTCTCTGGTCAAGGTTTCACTGCCCTGCGAGCAGCGAATATTGATGTGCAAGTTGGGTCGTGCGCTGAAGAGGTGCGCGAACAACTACATGCTTACATCCATCACCGCACGACTGGTCGTCCGTTTGTTGTCCTGAAGTTGGCGATGACTCTCGATGGACGAACGGCAGCCGCTGATGGTTCAAGCCAATGGATTACTGGAGAACAAGCGCGCATTGAGGCACATCGCCTGCGCGCTGAGAGTGACGTCATCGTTGTTGGAGCCCAAACGGTGCGCTCCGATGATCCATCACTGACCACTCGGCTCGTCAAAGGCCCTTCACCACGTCGCATCGTTTTGGGTTCCGCTCCCGCTCATGCCAAAGTCCAACCTTGCACAGAGTGGACGGCAGGCTTGCCAGAACTCCTCGATCTACTTGGCCAAGAAAATGTCTTACAGGTGATGATTGAAGGTGGAGCCAGCGTGGCTGCTTCTTTTCATCGAGAGAACCTCGTTGACCGTTATGTCTTGTATATCGCCCCAGCATTTATGGGAGGCGATGATGGTGCTCCACTTTTTCGCGGTGCTGGAGCAGCAACAATGCAGGAACTTTGGCGCGCCAATATTGTCGGCACCCGCTTACTTGGCGAGGACATTGAAATCGTGATTGATAAAAACCCCCAAAAATTTAAGGAGACAGTATGAGTAATGACTTTAAGTTTGCAGCAATTGACGATGTCATAGCGGCAATTGGTCGCGGTGAAATGATCGTCATGGTTGATGATGAAGATCGCGAAAATGAAGGGGACCTAATCATGGCCGCCCAATTCGCGACACCAGAAAAAATCGCTTTTATCGTCCGCCACTCATCAGGTGTCGTTGTGGCCCCATTGAGTGGCGAACGTTGTGATGAGTTGAGACTTCCACTCATGGTTGAGCACAATACGGAGAGCCATCGCACAGCTTTCACAGTTTCCGTGGACATGATTGAAGGAACCACTACTGGTATTTCGGCATCGGATCGCTCCGTCACACTCTGTGCCTTGGCCGATCCCTCAGCAACTTTCGCATCTTTCGCCCGACCAGGTCATATCTTTCCGCTGCGAGCGCGAGAAGGTGGAGTACTCAAGCGCGCCGGACATACCGAAGCCGCTGTTGACTTGGCACGCATGGCTGGTCTTCAACCAGCGGGAATCATTTGCGAAATCACCAATGAAGATGGCTCAATGTCGCGCCTGCCACAACTCATTGAATTTTGCAAAGAGCATAACTTGTTGCTCTCAAGTATCGCCGAACTCATTAAACACCGCCGACACAACGAGAAATTGGTGACCCGCATGGGTCAAGCTCAGGTACCAACTGATTGGGGCAACTTCACTTGCACCGCGTTTCGTAGTGATATTGATGACACCGAGCATTTGGCTTTTTCTATGGGCGATATTGAGGATGGACATCCCATTCTTGTTCGCGTTCATAGTGAATGTCTCACGGGCGATGTGTTTGCCAGCCGACGTTGTGATTGCGGCCCTCAACTTCAGTCCGCAATGGCACTGATTGCACGGGAAGGTCGCGGCATCGTTGTATACCTTCGTGGTCACGAAGGTCGTGGCATTGGTATCGCTCATAAAATTCGTGCCTACTCGCTGCAAGATGGTGGTCTCGACACCGTGGATGCAAATACCGAATTAGGTTTACCCATCGATAGTCGAGAATACGGTGTTGGCGCTCAAATCCTCGCAGATCTGGGTGCTCACAAACTTCGTCTGATCACCAATAACCCAGCGAAATATGGGGGAATTGAGGGTTATGGTCTTGAGGTTGTTGAGCGTGTCGCA
>BJGB01000139.1 GCA_014190215.1 Actinomycetes bacterium
TCCATACGTGACAAACCAATACGAACCTGGTTCTGAATCAATTCACCAACCGAACGAATACGACGGTTGGCAAAGTGGTCTTGGTCGTCAAGGCGGTAGCCCGGTGTCTGCGAAACAAGATGCAACATGTAGGTCACAGCCGCAAGAATTTCATTCGGGCGCAACACGTTGCCATCTTCTGGATCGCTTTCAATCGGTCGCTTGGCTGGATCATCAAGTTTCACCTTGAAGAATTCGCCGTGCTTGCGCACACCCTTACCGAAGAATTCATCGAGCTTTGCCAGTTCGTCCCCGAGCTTGCGATCGATCTTGTAGCGACCGACGCGTGACAAGTCGTAACGTTTTGAATCAAAGAATGCGTTCTTAAAATAGGCTCGAGCCGATTCAAGTGAAGGTGGTTCGCCAGGTCGGGCACGCTTGTAAATTTCAACCAGAGCCTCATCTTGAGTCGGCGAAATGTCACGCTCTTTATCCCACTGATCAGCAAGAAGCGGCGTGACACCGTCGTTCTCTTTAAAGTGCTCGACAAAGCGATCCAGGAATCCTGGGAAGTTGGCTTCGTCATAACCGATCGCCCGTAACAATGTGAAAACACCCATGCGACGCTTACGAGCAACGCGGGTACCAGCAGTGACATATTTGCCAGGCTTGTGTTCAACGTCGAACTCAAGCCATTCACCACGCTGAGGGTGAACCGTGCCTTTGACCAATTGATGCTTGGACAAGTTACGCAGACGGTAACGCTCACCGGCTTCGAAGATGACGCCAGGGCTACGAACCAACTGGGATACGACAACACGCTCGGTGCCGTTAACGATGAAGGTTCCCTTTTCGGTCATCATCGGGAAGTCACCCATGAACACCAACTGCTCGCGCAATTCTCCCGTGCTGCGATTACTGAATCGCGCACGCACCAAAATTGAACGCTGATAAGTGTGTCCCTTTTGGCGGCACTCCTCAACAGTGAACTTCGGTTCGGGGAACAAATCCTCGTCCAGCGGGTCGTACTCAAGCTCAAGGCTGAGATTCCCGTGGAAGTCTTCAATCGGTGAGATGTCTTTAAACGTCTCGGCCAAGCCGACTTTCAGGAAGTTTTCGAAACTCACCTTTTGAACGTCTAGGAGATTTGGCATCTCCACGTTCTCATGAAGAGATCCGAAAGAAAAACGCTCACGGTTATTACTTTTGCTGGCCAAGGTGAACTCCTAGTGGCTGAGGTACTACGAAAAGTGGGCAGAACAAACAATTAACTGACTAAAACATTCGCTAAAAGACTCTCTGAGATGGGCAAATAGAAAGAGCGCGTCAAACCTAATTTGGGGAACGAAAAGGACGGGGGCGACACACGGCAACAGATGAGACTACCGCTCTCGGGCGACCATTATCAACCGCCACCAACAAAAGAGTTGGGCGAATACAACGAATCGGTGTGACCAAAACGTGCTGAGGGTTACGGTAAGCCGATTTCAGGCCCAGGTCAAGCATCTCCAGCAAATTTTTAGTGAAAACCCGGCGAAAACCCCAAGTAAGAACCCGAGACGCGACTCGACCCGCTATTCAGCCCTGTGTGAACTGGGCAAAAAGCGGGCCGAGCAATGCTAAAACCGGCTGAAGCCGGCCGGAATCACTTGATGTCGACTGATGCGCCGGCTTCGACCAACTTGGCCTTGGCCTTCTCTGCGTCATCTTTGCCAACCTTTTCGAGGACAGCCTTAGGGGCTGCATCGACGAGGTCTTTGGCTTCTTTGAGGCCAAGGCTGGTGAGCTCGCGCACGACCTTGATGACCTGGATCTTCTGGGCGCCGGCATCGGACAGGATGACGTCAAATTCGTCCTGCTCTTCAGCAGCGGCTGCTGGAGCAGCTCCGCCAGCAGCAGCTACGGCCACTGGGGCAGCAGCGGTCACGCCGAACTTCTCTTCGAAAGCGTCAAGCAGTTCCTTGAGCTCAATAACGGTCAGGGCGGCAATGCCGTCCAGGATCTCTTGTTTGTTGAGAGCCATGATGATTTCTCCTATGTGTTGTTCAGATTTTTCGGTTGATATTTATGAAATGAGATGACTTATCTAGAAGGGCAGTTTTTAGGCGGCCTTTTGATCGAGCAATGCCTTGAGGCCATAGGCCAAATTGCGGGGCAGTGCTTGTAACAAACCAGCTGTCTTGACGAGCGGTGCCTGCAATGCTCCAGCGAACTGGGCCAGCAAAACTTCGCGCGATGGTAGGTCGGCCAGTGATTCAACATCCTTGGCAGACAGCAATTGACTACCGAGGGCGCCACCTTTGATGACCAGCAGTGGGTTCGTCTTGGCGAAGTCGCGTAATACCTTGGCGGTAGCAGCGGCATCTCCATTAACGAAGGTCAATGAACTCGGACCAATCAGCAACTTAGAAATGACTGCTTTGTTGGTTGGAGCCAGGGCTAAACGAGCAAGGGTATTTTTGTAGACCTTGTATTCGCCGTTGACGCCACGCAATGCAGCACGAAGTTCTTCAAGGTGACTCACAGTCAGACCGCGATATTCAGTAACGAATATCACATCGACTGTTGCCAACTTTTCAGAAATTTCGCTGACTTTTGAGGCTTTTTCTGGACGGGGATTCTCCACGTGTTTTTTCTCCTTTCGCTTCTACTCGGGGCTCGCAGTCGCGAACACCACGAGGAGCGAAAGGCTCTGTGTAGTCTCCGCCTCGGTTGGCGAACCCTGCGGTTCTTTGACGACCGTGAGGTCGACCGACTGTCTCTGGCAAGCAATTTCTATGTGGGATTACTAGATGAACCTTGGACGATATCGGTCAACGAACCAATAAACGCCAAGTATTAAAGACTCAACAACGATTTCTGGGCGCAGACGAGCAAGATCGACTTTGACGCCAGGTCCCATTGTTGATGACACGGTGATCTTGCGCAGGTAACGACCCTTGGCTGAGGCTGGCTTGGCACGCTGGATTTCGTCAAGAACGGCGCGGAAGTTGGCTTCAATCTGTTCAACCGTGAAAGAAACTTTTCCGAGTTGCACGTGCACATTGCCGTAGCGGTCAGTGCGGTATTCAACCTTGCCGCCCTTGAATTCGCCCACTGCACGACCCACATCTTGAGTCACAGTGCCTGTCTTGGGGTTCGGCATCAGTCCACGAGGTCCGAGCACGCGGCCAATGCGACCGACCAAAGGCATCATGTCGGGAGTCGCAATGGCGAGATCAAAGTTGAAGATGCCC
Source organism: Actinomycetes bacterium (assembly GCA_014190215.1). Classification (GTDB taxonomy): domain Bacteria; phylum Actinomycetota; class Acidimicrobiia; order Acidimicrobiales; family Ilumatobacteraceae; genus Casp-actino8. The sequence goes on from BJGB01000139.1 coordinate 3,216, forward strand.
TTTTCAATTTCTGCAGCAAGATCTTCGGCACCAACAATGTCGGCGCCGGCCTTACGGGCTTCTTCAGCAGCCTCACCTGTGGCGAATACCGCAACGCGAATGTTCTTACCAGTACCCGATGGTAAAGCCACCGTGCCGCGTACAGCCTGCTCGGCCTTACGGGGGTCAACTCCAAGACGCATCGCAACTTCAATGGTCTCGTCAAATTTTGCTGATGCAATCGACTTCACCAAAGTCAAAGCCTCGGTGGGGTTGAAATGTGCATCACGGTCAAAGCGCTTCAGCGCATCTGTGAATTTCTTACCTGACATGACTGTCTCCCTCTCCCCCGCTTTTCTGACGGAGGGTGTTAAGCCGGCCGAGTGAGGTTTTCTCGGTCCAGGCGTGTGGTTTATTTATTTGAAAAAATTTGTCTTGACAACTAGATCACTTAACGACAAGACCCATCGAGCGAGCCGTACCGCGCACCTGCTGCTTGGCAGCTTCAAGATCGAAAGCGTTGAGGTCAGGCATCTTGATCTTGGCGACTTCTTCAATGTCGGCCTCGGTCACCGAACCGGCAACGGCCTTGCCTGGTGTCTGGCTTCCCTTATCGAGACCAGCCTTCTGGCGCAACAACACTGGAGTCGGTGGCGTCTTCAAGATAAATGTGAATGTGCGATCTTCGAAAATGGAGATCTCCACGGGGATGATTGTGCCGACTTGGCTTTCGGTGGCAGCGTTGTACTGCTTCACGAAGTCCATGATGGCCACGCCGTGCGGTCCGAGCGCGGTACCTACTGGTGGAGCCGGAGTGGCTTTGCCAGCAGGAATTTGGATCTTAACGATCGCTGTGAGTTTTTTCTTCGCCATGGGGCGTTTCCCTTCGTAGAACGACTTGTGTAAAAAATGTATGAAACAGTTACTGCTTCGCGACTTGACTGAAGTCCATCTCCACCATGGTCTCACGACCAAAGATATTGACTAAAACCTTCAACTTCATGTGATCTGCATTAATTTCTGCAACTTCACCTAAGAAATCGGCAAAAGCGCCTTCCTTCACTCGAACGCTCTCGCCCACTTCGTATTCCATTTTCGGCTTGCGACGATTGGCGGTTTCTTGCCCATCACCCTTTGCCGACAAGAACGTCTCAACTTCACGCCGCGCCAGCGGTGTTGGCTTTTGACCCTTTTGGCTCTGCCCAACGAAACCGGTAATACCAGGCGTGTTACGGATGCAATACCAACTCTCATCGTCCATGTAGCAACGCACCAAGAGATAGCCCGGAAAGACTTTCTTTTGCACGGTCTGCTTACGACCGTTCTTAAATTCAGTGACATCTTCCATCGGGATAACGATGTCAAAAATACGATCTTCCATATTCAGAGACTGAATACGCGCCTCAAGGTTGGCCTTGACTTTCTTTTCATAGCCAGCCTGGCTGTGTACCACAAACCACTGGCCGGGAAGACTCCAAGGATTGACCACGGGGACTGCGGCGTCATCAGAATCATCACTAGTGATCTCTGCCGCGTCGGTGAGGTCAATGACCTGAGGTTCATCAGTGCTGTCGTTAGGTGTTTCGTCCATGCCCATCTCGTCGTTCATCATCAGCTCTTATACAACCAGTCAGTGAGGAAACCCACTGCAGTGTCTGCGCCACCGATGATTGCCGTGAAAATGGCAACGGTGATGAGAACCACAATCGAGTAACGGCGAACTTCTGGCCATTTCGGCCACGCCACTTTATTCATTTCTTCGCGAACTTCGCGCAGGTACTTAGCAGGACTTGTGCGCTCGGCCTGAGCCTTAGGCGCACGGGCTTGACGCGCAGGGTTGCCCTGCTCGTCGAGTGCACCCATTTTTTTCAGAGTGCGCTTCTGTTCCCGGTTTAGATCCGCTGTCATTACCTTGTCTCGTTCTCTCGAATTACTTCACTGCTTCTTATTTTTTCCTGCGTTACGCTAATCATCAGCGCTGAGCAGGGCAGGAGGGAGTCGAACCCCCGACCGTCGGTTTTGGAGACCGATGCTCTACCAGCTGAGCTACTGCCCTCAGACGCCAGTAGTACCTAGCGCGTCTCCTTATGATTGGTGTGCTTGCGATCGTGACTGCAGTACTTGCTCATCTCGAGTCGTTCACGGTCATTGATCTTGCTCTTAATTGTGATGTAGTTACGTCGTTTGCACTCAGTGCATTCGAGGGTGATCTTCACCCGCTTGTCATTTCTTGGCACGTCAGTCTCCGGTCAATCTTTTTCTAGTTCACTTAATGATCTTGACGACGCGGCCGGCGCCTACGGTACGTCCACCCTCACGGATAGCGAAACGCAAACCATCATCCATAGCAATCGGCTTACCGAGTTCCACAGTCATAGTCACATTGTCACCA
>BJGB01000140.1 GCA_014190215.1 Actinomycetes bacterium
CTCCATTCGTAGCCGTGACATAATCACCCCATGACACATCCGACTCCAGGCACTCAGGAATGGCTCGATCAAGTCGTTGAAGACATCATTGAGCCCGAATTACCGATTCTCGATCCCCATCACCACATGTGGCCGCAGGGTCAAGGACTCCCCTACACCCGCGATGATTTACATCGTGATGCCGATGCCGGTCACAACATTGTTAAGACAATTTTTATGGAGTGTGGATCTGCTTATAACCGTGATGCGCCCGAGCACTTGCGCTCACTGGGCGAAACGACCTACATCGCTGACCAAGCATTCAGCGATCCAAACCCGCTCATCGCAGGCATCATCAGTTCAATTGATTTGCGGCGCGATGATCGTGACGAATTAATTGATGCTCATCTCGCGGCTAGTCGCGGGCTTTTTCGTGGAGTGCGCGATGCACTTGCACATGCTTCACACCCAGAAGCAATGATGATTCCCGGGACCTGTCCAGAAAATCTCTACCTTGATCCTTCCTTTCGCCGAGGAGTGGCCCGACTTGGCGAACGTGGATTCACCTACGACTCGTGGCACTATCACCACCAGAACCGTGAGTTCTTAGAACTTGCCCGCGCCACCCCTGGAACGACAATGGTTCTTGACCACTTCGGAACACCAGTTGGTGTCGGACCATACGCCTCACAGCGCGAAGAAATATTTGCGCAGTGGAAGAAAGATATTGCCGAGATCGCCAAGTGCCCGAATGTTGTCGCCAAGATTGGTGGACTAGCCATGCCCGATAATGGATTCGGCTGGCACACTGCTGATCGCCCAGCAACGTCGGATGAGTTCATCGCCCAACAGTCGCGGTACTATTTGCATGCGATCGAGTGCTTCAGTCCAGCACGTTGCATGCTTGAGTCGAATTTCCCCGTTGACCGATTGTCGCTTTCATACGGTGTTTTGTGGAACGCCTATAAGAAGATGACAGCCCATTTCTCCGCCTCCGAACGCGCTGATCTCTTTTACGGCACAGCTGCCCGCACCTACAACGTGTGAATCTCCCGCAGGTATTCGTCGATGAGCACAACATGACGTAGGACCGTTGACCGCCACGATGTCAACCAGTCGCCCGGCGAATCATCGGCCACCATCTTGATGTAGGCGCGTAACATATCCGGAACATTCTCCACTTGTGGAGCGAGTTCGGCGTATAAGCCAAAATCGCTTGAGGCTTGGTGTCCAGCATTGTCAAGATTAATGCGCCGCGATTTTTCACCGACGACTCCCGCTCGCGCTGACAGTAGCGACCAAGCCTTATCTGCATTCGTTTCTGGTCTGGTCGTGAGATCCTGATTAGAGACGATCATCAACACTGGCACGTTTGTCGTCGCGTAGATTTCATCGGGAAGAATGCTGGTGTAACCCTGCGCCAACACACAAGCGCTCACCCGCACATCGGCCGTGAACTCGTGGAGCGATGAGACACTGGCCAACGCCGTCAGTCCTCCGTAACTGTGCCCCGCTACACAAATCCGCTCAGCATCAACGTGATCGGACAACCATGGTGCGATTTCGGGTCCCGAACCGAGTGCCCCATCAAGGCAAAACCGCACATCACCCAAGCGTTGTCGATCATTGGTCACATCATCAACATTCTTTCCTAATACCCAATCAAACAATGTGTCACCCGGATGATCGCAAGAAATCACGATGTAACCCCTTGCGGCCAACGCCTCACACAACAGGCTGTAACTGTGTCGCATTCCGGTGCGACCGTGCGACCAGATGATCAACGGATGCCGTCCTTCAAGAACGAGGGCCCCCTCTTGAGCGCAAGCAGCCGTAAATCCGATTCCTGGAATTAAGTCATATGTTGTCGCCTCCGTGGGTGCCACAGCGGGATACCACAGGTCAACTCCGAGCATGCGATCTCCACGTTTTTGATCAACTAGGAGGGTCGAAAAATGGCCGACCACATGTTGAGGAGTTTCCAAAGGTGGAGCAGCAGATAAGGACATCTGACAACTCTGCCACACAAAGTATTTTCTTGGTCTAGTTCGTCTGAGAACAATAAACTTTTCTATCGTGTCCATACCAAGATCTAAGGAGAACTCGTCATGTCACAAGAAGGAATAACTGCCTTACGGATTGCTGTTGATGAAGTGAAGTCTGTGATCACCACCTTGACCGAAGAAGAATGGTCTCGCCCCAGCGGTTGTATCGGTTGGTCAGTACGCGATCTCGTCGCCCACATGAGTTCGAACTACAAGGAAACTGTTGATCCGTCCCCCGCTCCCGAAGAGCCCATCAACCTTCCCGCCGAAAGAATGATGGACTTACTGATTGAACCTCGCAAGGACTGGTCGAACCAACAAATCCTAGATGAGTACCTTGCTTTTTGCGATCAAGCAGTTGATGTACTTGCTTCACTGCAAGAAGAGCCCATGGCCTCCACGGTCATACCTCTCGCGGATCTTGGTTCGTATCCGATGAATCAACTGGCTGATGCCTACGCCTTTGACCACTACTGCCATCTGCGCATTGATTTGTTGGCACCCGAAGGACCGATCGAACGCCGACTTCCAGCATCGGATGCGACGAGATTGGGGCCAGCCGTGCGCTGGATGATCACTGGTATGCCGCAGATGCAGAGTGACCTTGGCCTTGCACTCGCTGCACCGATCACTTTGACTTTGACTGGTGCTGGTGGCGGCTCGTGGACGATTGCACCTGCAGGCAATGAAATCACAGTTTCCGAGGGAGCATCAAGCGCTTGCGTTGCCGATGTCAGTAGCAACGGTCATTCCTTTGTGAATTGGGGAACAAAACGCTCACCTTGGAGCGAGCACTGCAAGGTCACTGGCGATCAAGCAGTTGCCGCAAAATTTTTAGACGCGCTCAACATCATTTAAGCAACGTCTGACCGCTCAATCCTTAGGCGGCTGATACGTCGATAAGAAATTGCCGAGACGATCAATTGCCTCAGTGAGATCTTTCGCCCACGGCAGGGTGACGATACGTAAGTGATCAGGACGTGGCCAGTTGAATCCAGTTCCTTGCACCACCAGAACTCGTTCGGCGCGCAAGAAGTCAAGTACAAACCGTCGATCATCAGCAATCGGATACATCTCGGGATCAAGTTTCGGGAACACATACAAAGCACCCTTTGGCACCACACAGGTCACTCCCGGAATTTTGCCGAGGGCTTGTATCGCTGCGTCACGCTGTTCAAGCAGGCGACCACCTGGCAAGATCAGATCTTTAATACTCTGGCGACCGCCCAGAGCTGTCTGAATGGCATGTTGGCCCGGGACATTTGCACACAAGCGCATATTCGTCAACATCACGACGCCCTCAATATAACTTGCAGCATGCTCACGTGGACCTGTCATCACCATCCAGCCAGAACGAAAACCTGCTAACCGATACGCCTTGGACAATCCGTTGAAGGTGATCGTAAAAACATCAGGGGCAATGCCAGCAAAGGTGTGGTGCACAGCATCGTCATAGAGAATCTTGTCATAAATCTCATCAGCGAAAACTATGAGGTTGCGCTCAACAGCAATATCGGCAATCTGCCGAAGAATTTCGCGACTGTAAACAGCACCTGTTGGGTTATTCGGGTTGATGACAACAATCGCTTTGGTGCGATCTGTGATCTTGCTCCGAAGATCTTCAATATCGGGATTCCACTCATTGTCCTCGTCGCACAAATAGTGCACTGGTGTCCCGCCAGCCAATGTCGTTGATGCCGTCCACAACGGATAATCGGGGGCCGGAATCAAGACCTCATCGCCATCGCTGAGTAACGCGTTCAAGGAAAGTTGAATCAGTTCACTGACACCATTGCCCAGCCAGACGTCATCAATATCAGTGATGTCGATACCTTGATTTTGATAGTGCTGCACGATTGACGTTCGCGCCGAAGTGATGCCCTGCGAATCTGAGTATCCCTGTGAAGCCTGCAAACTACGCGACACCTCAACCAAAATTTCAGCGGGCGTTTCGAAACCGAAAGGATAGGGATTTCCGATATTGAGTTTGATGATCCGCTCGCCCGCCGCCTCAAGTCTCTTCGCCTCATCAAGAACTGGTCCACGAATGTCGTACAGAACATCTGCCAATTTGTTTGACTGTCGAATTTCCTCGGGCATGGCGGCGGCTTTCTTGGGGGATCACGACGTGGCTATCACAACGACCTTCACAGCCTACGCGAACAAGAGTTTCGCTAACCGTCCCATTTGCCCAAAGCGCACGCCATTGAGCGCGAGACAGTCCCGCTTGCGGGGTTCTCAGGTCCCATCTGCGAGACGCTAAGGTTCGTCTCGGGGGGAAGATGACTATGAAAATGTTCCGTAAAACGTTGCCAGTGTTGGGTGTGGTCCTGAGTGGGTTTTTAGCCATCGCCTGCACCGAGTCGAAGACGACAACGAGCATTCCTGATTCCACCGAGAACGTTGTGACCACCGATGTCACGACCCCAAGCCAAGATTCCACGATCCCTCCCCCAACAGGTGAGCCCTTTGTCATCGGGGTGGTCAACACAGAAGGTTCTCCGGCTGCCGACTTCCCTGATTTCACGAATGCATTTCGAGCCGCCGCCAACTACATCAACGCCGAGTTAGGCGGCTTTGCGGGACGCCCTATTGAACTAGAAATCTGTATTTCCGCTGGCAGCCCAGAATCCTCGCAGGCCTGCGCCCAAGAACTAGCGGCAAAAAAAGTGAACCTGGCAATGATTGGTTTGGATATCTTCGTTGACTACGGCACTTTCAGCGCTGCCGGCATCCCCGTCATCGGCGCCGTGCCGATTCTTCCCAGTGATTACACCGCCGACGCCGTCTATATCACCGCTGGCAACCTCGTGGTCCAAGGTTCCACCGCTAACGCGATTACGAATCCGAAATATCTCGGATTAAAAAAGGTGGCGATTATCGCTAATGACTCACCAGCGACTCTTTCCGCCCTGGCAACACTTGAGCCGGCCTTAACATTTGCCGGCGCTACATCAGTAGTCATCAAGGGAGGCGAAACCGAAACCGATGCTGGATATCGCTTGCTGATGCAGCAAGCTGCCGCCACTAACCCTGAAGCCATTATCTCGATGTACGGACAATCAGGTTGCGTGGCTCTGATGCGCGCTCGAGTTGAGTTACAGGTTGAGGTCCCCGCATTCACTAACACCGCCTGCCTCGCGGACACGGTGATTAACGCTGTCGGTGATGCCGCTCAAGGGTGGTACTTCGCTGGCTCCCAGGGTGGGGTCGAAAGCGCCGACACAGATCTCATGCGTCAATACGTAGGCAAGGTTGTCAATAAAGCACCAGAGGATGTTGATGTATTCGGGTTCACCACTCTCGGCTGGATTCAGACACTCTCCATTTGGAAAGTCGCAAAAAATATCGGGCCAACGGTCACTGGATCGGCAATCACTGATTCGTTCCGACAAGGAAAGGGAACCCTGTGGGGTTCGGATGCAGAATTGCAATGTGGATCGGTCCCTTCG
>BJGB01000141.1 GCA_014190215.1 Actinomycetes bacterium
TCGCTCAAATCCTTCGAATACCCAAACGGTTATCGAACGCCTCACGGCCAATCGGCCTTTGTTGTATTTCCGTGGCACATGGACAGGTGATAACGCGCGCTTTTCATCGAATGTCATTGATCGTGACATGCTCGTAGCGATCATTGACAACCGAGAACCGCGAACCATGCGCATTGAAGTTGACAAGGAGTTAGTCCTAGCCATCGGCATCCCCTTGGATTCTGCAGACGCTGCTTATTTCGAATTTCCCTCAATGCAAGATGTGCGTTCAACCCTCAACAGCATCAATCTCGCCCTCACCTTGGCCGCAATCATCACCACTCTCTTAGGCATTTTTCTGGGTACAATCGTTGCCTCTCGCGCCGTTCGACCGCTCACCGCCGCAAGTCAAGCGGCCCAAGCGATCGCGGGAGGACGGCTTGACACTCGACTTGAAGAAACGGACGATCCGGATTTGTCGGCCCTCACCTCTTCGTTCAACGACATGGCTGCTGCTCTCGAATTACGTGTGGAGCGCGACACTCGCTTTACATCTGACGTCAGTCACGAATTGCGCTCACCATTAATGACCCTCGCGGCATCTGTTGAAGTCATGCACGCTCGTCGCGAAGAGATGCCCGAACGCGCCCAAGTTGCTCTTGATCTACTCATCGCTGACGTAGCCCGTTTCCAAGGGCTGGTTGAAGATCTCTTGGAGATTTCGCGCTTTGATGCAGGGGCCATTCGACTGAACGTGGAGGAGTTACTCGTGGGTGAATTCGTCCGCCAGGCCGTCGCTATCAGCAGTCTCCCGGCCACACGCGTCTTGGTCTCTTCAACAGCCGATCAAATCATCATTCGCGGTGACCGTCGACGGCTCGCACGCGTCATCGCCAACCTTGTTGATAATGGTCGCGCTTACGGGGGTGGAGAACTAGAGATCTCCGTCTTTGTACCTGATGATGAAGATCCACCATCGCAGGTATGGATCACCGTGGAAGATCATGGTCTCGGCGTGCCCCTTGAAGAACGTGATCTCATCTTTGAACGCTTCGCGCGAGGCGTTGTCGCAGGAAGACGAAGCGGATCTGACGGCGCTGGCTTGGGTCTGTCTCTTGTGGACGAGCACGTCAAACTTCACCGTGGACGAGTGTGGGTTGAAGAGCGACACGACGGTAGCGAAGGCGCCTGCTTTATCATCGAACTACCAGCGGAGAGGGTCTAGCACTATGCGCACGCGCCGTCCAGTTTTTCTTGCGAGCCTGATGCTCATACTTGGTGGCGGTTGTTCGTATGGGGCCCAAGATTCTTCGCAAGTCATTGGACGCGATCTGCAAAGCGACATGAACGAGCCGTCACCTTCTGCTTCAAGCGAATCGGGCATTGGGCGCATCTACTTACAACGCACCGATAATGAGAGCACTCAACGCTTGGTCGTGGTTCAACGTGATGTTCTCAATGAACCGCCCCAGATCATCAAAGCCTTGTTTGACGGCCCGACGACCAGTGAACAAGATGAGAGTTTGCGATCGGCCATACCGCAAGGTACGAAACTAATTTCTGCGCGCTACGTGGCAACAGACATCGTGAAGATTGATGTTTCAGAAGATATCTTCCAGGCCACCGGTGATGACTTGGTTTCTGCTGTGGCTCAAATTGTTTTGACACTCAGCGAAATTCAAGGCGTTGAACGAATCCTCCTTGTTGTACAAGGCGAAACCCAAGAATGGCCACGAGGCGACGGATCGCTCACATCGGAACCATTGACATCTTTTGATTATCCCGGGCGCGCCGCCAGTAGTCAGCCTGCTTTCCCCACCATTATCGATCCACTTCTCTAACATTCTTTCTAGGATCTGACCTAGCCAAAAAAGACATCGCCAATTTCGTGGAAGAGTTCGAGGTCAACGGTTCGGATCTTGCCCACTATGTCGCTCAATGGGACCCGACTAATTTTTGTGGCATCAAGCGCCACCATGTACCCAAATGCTCCTTCGTGGACGGCGTCAACAGCAGCAAGACCAAAGCGAGTACACAAAATGCGATCGAAAGCCGTTGGCGTACCGCCCCTTTGCACATGACCGATTTGCACTACACGGGCTTCAAACCCTGTGCGCTTTTCAATTTCTTCAGCGATACCCACACATATGCCGCCATAACGCGGTCGACCAAGATGATCTGTGGCGTAGTCAATGGGGGTCATCGTTCCGACTATGGGTTGTGCTCCCTCCGCGACAACAACGATTGATGCAAAGCGTCCGCCTTGATGACGACTTGCGACTTCGGCACAGACTTCGGCGATGTCAAAAGGTTCTTCGGGTATCAAGATGACGGTTGCTCCTCCGGCGAGACCGGCGTACACCGCAATCCATCCAGTATCTCGACCCATCAGCTCCACGACCATGACACGATCATGACTTTCGGCCGTGGTGTGTAGTCGATCAATTGCATCGGTGGCGATCTGCACCGCAGTGTGAAATCCAAAAGAGAGTTCAGTTCCAAAAACATCATTGTCAATTGTTTTCGGGACACAAACAATCGGCAATTGAGTTTCGGCAAATAACAAAGAGGAGACAGCCAGTGAACCATTTCCACCAATCACTATTAAGGCATCAAGACGTTGTTCACTAAAGCATTTCTGTACTTGCTGAACTCCATCCTTCGAATCGTAAGGGCTTCCACGTCGGGTGCCGAGAATCGTTCCCCCGCGTGGCAATAAGCCGCGCACTGCTGACGCTGGCAACTCAATAAAGCGCTGCGCCATGACCCCATCCCAAGAATCCAGGAATCCAATGAACTCGTCACCATAAACTGCATCGCCTTTGCGCACAATGGCACGAATGACAGCATTGAGTCCTGGACAATCTCCACCGCCAGTCATGATTCCAATGCGCATCAGATCAGCCTAGACATGAAACAATGGTGAGATGGCTTGGGATTCGTCGAGAACTGTTAACTGGCAAAGGCTGATCCGTGAATGGCTGGTATATGTCGGTGTTATGGCCGTCATATTCGCAATTTTTCTACGCGATAAGGTGACCACTGGATCAGTCGTCGGGCTACTGGCATCTCTGCCGATGTATTTATTGTTCGGTTGGGTTTTGGCCAAGATCGGTTATCAGCGTCAGACATATCGGGCCTTGCGTGAGCAAACACTGGCTCGCAAGAATGCTGTCCCATCTGCACCTGCGACGCGCTCGAAGCCGGCAGCCACGCGACGTACAAGTTCCGGACCATCCTCGCGGCGTCCGACTAACAAGCCAAAGAAGCGCTAGTCGTGGCCGAGGCCGAGCCGTATGTCCTAGCGATTGACGCTGGTACGACGGGAGTTCGTTGCCGCGCAGTGTTTCAAGACGATCGACCGAGCATTGCCTCCTACCAAGAATTCACGCAGTACTTCCCCGAACCAGGCTGGGTAGAACACGATGCTGAAGAAATTTGGCGAGCGGTCGTGGCCACCTTCAATGACGTCGTGAAACAGGCTGGTCTACCGCGTGCGATCGGTATCACCAATCAACGCGAGACAGTCGTAGCGTGGAATCGCCGCACTGGAGAAGTGCACGGCCGAGCAATCGTTTGGCAAGACCGCCGCACCGCTCAACACTGTCAAGATCTTGACCATGCTGGCCATCTTGCGACCGTGCGTGCCCTCACAGGTCTTGTCCTTGACCCGTACTTTTCAGGCACGAAAATGTCATGGATGTTGCAACACGGGGTTCCGAGGTCCCCCGATCTTGCTCTGGCGACGATTGACACCTGGCTACTTTGGAAGTTGACCGACGGCGCGGTGTTTGCAACTGATCCTTCCAACGCCAGTCGCACCATGCTGTTTGATATCACGACTCTCATGTGGAGCCCAACGATGAGTGAGATTCTCGGAGTTCCACTTGAGTATTTGGCTGAGGTCAGACCCTCTAGCGGTCGCTTCGGCATCACCGCCACCTCAGAACTTCCCTCCGGCATCGCAATCTCAGGAATCGCCGGCGATCAACAAGCAGCACTTTTTGGACAAGCATGTTTTGACAATGGGATGGCTAAAAATACTTACGGCACCGGCAGTTTCATCCTCATGAATGTTGGAGATTCCTGTCCTCTCGCATCACAAGGTCTACTGACCACCGTGGCCTGGTCAATCAAAAATAGCGATGGCACAGTGACCACCACTTACGCCCTTGAGGGAGCAATCTTTGTCACCGGAGCGGCGGTGCAATGGTTGCGCGATGCTCTCGGGATCATTTCGTCATCCGATGAAATCGGTCCTCTCGCCGAATCAGTACCTGATAACGGCGGGGTCTTTGTCGTTCCAGCATTCACAGGGCTGGGAAGCCCTTGGTGGGATCCATATGCCAGAGGAACTGTCGTGGGAATCACTCGCGGCACTACTCGTGCTCATATTGCGCGTGCAGTTGTTGAAGCCATGGCCCTCCAAACCCGCGACGCCATTGAGGCCATGAGCACTGCGAGTGGTCAAACGATCGCTGAACTACGCGTTGACGGAGGAGCATCGGTGATGAATCTTCTTCTAGACATCCAAGCCGACCAACTTGGTATTCCCGTACGTCGTCCAGTCGATCAAGAGACCACCGCTCTTGGTGCGGCCTTCTTGGCTGGTCTCGCGGAAAATGTTTGGCCGTCCATTGATGCTTTGAGGACACGTTGGAAGACCGATCTCTTGGTCACTCCACATGACGCCGAGTCTGGCGAACGCAAGGCTGCTGATATCTTGCACGCCACGTGGCTACGCGCTGTGCAACGTTCGCTGCAATGGGCAGAGCATTAGTTCTCAGTCAAAACCGACAAAAGCAGAACTGACGATACGCGCAATTAACGTGACATGTTGGCGCTCACGCAAACGAAAGGCCCCGCGAATGCGACCAATCACTATCACTGCATCCAAAAGATCTAACGGTGCCCAAGCAATGTCTGCTGGTGTGTGTTCGTGAGCAGCGTCACCAGCAAGATGAGTTGTGCCCGCCAAAAATGCAATAACCCATGGCAGGTCTGGGACATCACCTGATACTGCTAAAGGAATCGCAGTATCCCTTCGCATGATCGTGCACCAATCAGATTCCAGCATCTCGCGCACCAACTCACAGGTCGCTTCGAGACGTTCATCTCGTGGAGACTCCATGATCCGCGCCGCAGTATCAAGAGCCAAAACACTTTGGTCTGGTCGGTCAAGGGCCACGGTGTGAACATCTTCAACGGCCACACCCTCCACCTGACTCACTTCAGCAATCAATTGCTCCATCGCATTTTCTGCGTCGGAAGGAATGACGACGATCAATTCGTCAATCGCCATACCTGCGCCACGCTCTAAAATCTCAATGCCAATCACATCTCCACCGGCTTGGCCAATGGCTGCCGCGACGCGACCTAGAGTTCCGGGAAAGTCCGGCAGCCAGAGTCGAAGCACGTAGGTTTGCACGTCAGCAGGCTAACCACTCTGATGTCACGGGATCGTGAACGAGAGGTGTCCTTTTAGTGCGTTTG
>BJGB01000142.1 GCA_014190215.1 Actinomycetes bacterium
GTGCAGAAGCCGGTAACGAAGAATTATTCAATGCGCAAGCCAAAGATTGCACGAGCAATCACCAGCTGCTGAATCTCAGAAGTGCCCTCAAAGATGGTGTGTATCTTGGCATCGGGGTTGCATCTCCTTACAGGCTTGGCTTTCACGAGTTTTTCTGCGCCAAGGCGACACAGACTCGTTCCGAACCTTTCGGATCCGGTCGCAAGTCTGCAGATTTGTTTGCTGCACATTTTTGGATTTCTACGATTCCTCTTCAAAGGATCAGGACACATCCTCCCAAACCCATTCTTGCGGGGTATTTCTGGGGGTCAGGGCACCTCACACCCACTGTCTACCGTTCTGACAGGCCGAGTATTCGAGAGGGAGGCACCATGAGAAGCTGTTTGATATGGACATTCGTGGGCATATCAATTGCTGGCGGTTTGTTGGTCGGGATTGTCGCTTTCCCAATCATGATTGTTTTAATGTTCGCATTCATGATGGCGTAAGAACTGGTCGTCGTGTCGTCCAGGCCTCAACATCGGGCTTGATTTATGGGCCAACAATGTTGAATTGCCCTGCCCCTTGAAATATGGCTATCCCCTCTGAGATTGGCCTTGCGCTGCCCCTCTCACCCTCTTGCTATCGTTCGGACAATTGATGAGGCGAGAGGGGTCACAATGAAATGGTTTGGTCGAAAATCCAAGCAAGCAACTTCTGAGGTGTCGATTGAGGATTCCTCAGACCCATTAGTAGTCAAAGAAAACGTTCTGCAAAAGAGCATCCTTGATCTTCAGGACGAGATCACCAATCAATTTATTGATGTTCGCAATGAGATCAATCTATTGAGTTCGCACCTCGCCCAAATGACACAACCGGGTTACGACACCATTGATGAAGATGCGTACTCGGAGACACCCGACGCAGAATATGCCGCATATCTCAGACGATTCTTGGAATTCGGCGAGGTGACAAATCTTCAGGGCAAAATCATTGCGTTGACCGTCATCGGGACGCTCCGTGATGGATCACTTGCGTGGTTTAACGAGAACGTTCGAGCGTGTGGAGTTGTCAGCACGGAGAAGTTGGTCGGAATGAAGCCGCTCCCTGATGATACCTTGCGAGCAAAAGTGGTCTCTCATATCTGGGGACACTTGGTTGAGTCGGTTGTACCAGGCTCTCTTCAAAGCCCCTTCGCTACGCGTGCGCCCCTCCCCACGTCCTCGTCTTGGGGAGCTGAACTCAGGGAGCAACTTGAGGAAGTCCGAAATACATGGAAGGAGAACTTACGTCCAGGGGATGTCGTCCTCGCACGAGTTCCGTTTGATGGTCATTTTCCCGTTGATCGATTTGGAAGAATCGCAAAAGATCGTCCTTCAGTTTTCCTTCGCTGGGAGCAGGATTATGCGCTTTTGCGCGCTATTTATGACGCATCTGGTTATGTTGCTGATCGCGAACTCGGTGAAAAACTTAAAGATACGAATTGTCTTCAGAAATCATCAGTTGTTCGGCTCGCGGCATATGACATCAAGCCTGCCCACTTAGTGAAGCGGATAGGTCGACTCGGTGACAAGGATTTAGAGATGCTTCATCTACCTTTGATCCCCGAACTTGGGATCCGCGAAATTCCATCTCTCCGATTCGCCCCACTTCCAAGCTCACCCGACTTACTGCAAACTGAGGTGACCTTGACTCATCGTCAAACATTGTTACTAGCGAATAAGGTCATGGAAAGCAATACGAGCACTCAACTTTCATCGTTATTTGACTCTTTGATTGACACTTTGTGCACTGAAAAAGAGTCTTTAGAATTCTTATCTTCTACCGGTATTTCATTTTCAATGATCGGCCAGATATTTCATGAGATTTTGTCCCCGAGGAATCTGGTCCCACCAAAGGGAGCCTTCAATCAGTACATGCAAAATTCTCTCATTACATACAGGACAGAGGATGATCGCCGAATTGAGCGCAAACTTGACCTTCATGGTCTACCGATTCTGAAGATCACCAAACGCTATTCACTCTTACAGATTGATTCGACTTACCGATCGCCCGATCTGATCGCCATTGATCAAGAGGCCTTGAAGGGTTTGTTGGGAGACGCACGATTAGATCCAGGCCAAGAATTAACACGTCTTCAAAATGGCAATACCGCGCCAGGTTATTTAATAGGTTCTGATCAGGATTCTCAGTGGGGACCGCTACGGTCTGCGGCAGAAGTGGCCGGGTGGAAAATCGTAAGTACCAATAGTCGTGAAGACCTTATGGCTGTGGTGAAAGAGTTGGCCCAATCCCACGACGCAGTAGTCGTTACAGTCGTGAGCCATTTTTCTGACCTCATTGCTGATCTTGAAAATGTTGGTTATGAAGTGAACCCGATCAGTGAACTTGAGTAACCATTCTTGGCGTCTCTAACCCCTAATCGCGGCGCCACACAATTGGGCAGTCGTCGTTGTGCAACTCGGCGCCCTCAACAACATTGACATGATGTGCCTTGGCCGGTGAACCTGGTCGGGTCAGATACACGGCGTCATCGCCGCAATAGCGCAAACTGATTGCCCGTCGCGAACGGCTACTGGTATTCGGCCCAGCTCCGTGAATCGTACGTGCATGGTGAATCGTGACGTCACCCGGCTCAGTATCAAATGTGACGATCCGACACTCGCCGCGCTGCGCCATTGCTTCAACATCGGGCACAGCCGATCCTTCAGTACCGGGAATCACCATCGAGGACACAAACAGGTTCGGCTGATACAGATCAGGCCACAGATGTGATCCAACAACAAAGCGCACCGACCCAGAATCAGCTGTCACCGAATCAAGCGGACACCACATCGTGCACACTTTGTCACCCTCGCAGTGGAAGTAACCCATATCTTGATGCCAAGCCGTGCGCTCAATCGTGCCCGGTTCTTTGAACAGCACACTGTCCTCCCACAGATGAATCCGACTTGACTTCAGGACTTGTCCAGCGATCGCAGGAAGCACCGTGTTGCATGAGAAATCGCGGAACTCTTGATGCTCAAGCCAATGATCAACGCCAGCGAAAAATCTGCCGCGTCCCGACGCGGGAACATCACCGCGTTGCACATCTTGCCCACTCGCCGCAATCGCGTCACCCATCGCTGAAAGATCCGCAACGCCAGACGTACCGACAAGTGCGGCTACTGGTTCACTCATGTCATGCAACAATTGTGGATCAACGATCGCCCGTAGGCACACAATTCCATCACGCCAAAAGGTTTCAATCTCATCGCCAGTTAATTCTCTGAGCATCTTCTGGGCCATGACTATTATCCCTTCGCTGAAAATCCGCCGTCCACAACCATGGTGTGGCCGGTAGTGAATTGACTTGCTTGCGATGCGAGAAATAACACCGCTGGTGCAATCTCGTCGGGCAAACCGATTCGATTCAACGGTGTGCGATCCAGATGAGGTTTGGTCATCGCATCAAAACTCAGCATTGGCGCAGTCATATTTGAAGCCACTAAACCGGGGGCCACAGCATTGACGCGAATATTGCTGCCGGCATAATGAACAGCCAAAGTCTTCGTCATCTGCACCACCGCTGCCTTCGCCGCTCCGTAACCAGGAACAAACTCAACAGCAAAGAACGAAGCCAATGAAGCCAAGTTGATCACAGAAGCCCCTCCAGCCAGCGTCGACTGACTGAGCACAGGTTTCAACAACTGGGTCAGGCGAAAAGCGGCCGAGATATTGATCTGTAGAGTTTCCTCGAAAACATCGGGGTCATATTCGTTCCCACCATTGGGCATCACTTGGCCCGCATTATTAACCAAAACATCAAGAGCATTCATCGATTGAGCAAGGTCAGCTATCTGCTGGCGATCACTCATAGTGCATTGACGATATGTGAAACGCGAAAGATCATTCTCGTAGTCGCTGACAGCAGGGCGAGTCCCAGTGATCGCCACTACCGCGCCAGCATCAGCGAAGGCTGAAGCGATCGCAAAACCAATTCCATTTGATCCACCTGTGACTAACACCTGTGACCCAGTGAAATTAAAAGTTGTGCTATTCACCAGACCTTCTCCCACTTCTTTGATTGTGCACTGCGCACAATGGCGTTAGCCGCCGCTACTTCGCCGAGCGAATATCTCGCGTCAGCCGCTAACGGCGTGCCGTCCAAAATCGCTGCCTCAAAATCTTGCCAGACACCCTTATAACTATCCATGTAATTGCCACGCCCGACGACCGTGCCTTGCCAATCTTTCCCATCAAAGAGACGCACTTCGCCGAGTGCCGAAATCACAATCTCCCCAGTTGTTCCCGTGAACTGAAAATGGGGCTGAAGCCCAACAGCACCCGTTGCCAAAATCACATCGAAACTGGCTACAACACCTGACTTGAAAAGACACAGAGAACGAACCATTGATTCGCCTTCCATTTTTTCCCACAAACGTCCAGTGACCGCCACAACTTCGTCAATCTCTCCCAAGATCATCCGCAGTGGACGCATCCAATGTGAACCAGTATCTAAAGCGACTCCACCGCCAGCCGCCGATTGTTGAAAGCGCCATGATTCATCGCTGGGGTAGAACTCTGGGGTAATGCCAAAGTTGTGCCACGAGCGTGCGGTGACAAGTTTGCCGATTGCTCCCTCGGCAATGAGTTTTTGCGCCATCACAACTTCAGGCCAATACTGAGCATTCTCGGTCAACATAAAAACTCGATCAGGGTGACGAGCCGCAGTCGCCAAAATTCGCTCGCAAGCCTCAAGTGTGGGAGCCATCGGTTTTTCTAAAGCCACATGTACGCCAGCCTCTAAAGCTTGAGTGACCAAATCTTCGTGGAGATGATGGGGCACCAAAATCGCTAACGCATCAACGCCGATCTCCAGTGCCTTGGCGATTGTTGAACAGGCAGTACCGCCAGTGATCTCAGCGAGTTTGTCGGCATTCGCCGAGACGACATCGACACAGGCGGTCACGGTCGTGCGTTGAGCATGTTGCAGAGCGGTTGCATGCCATTGGGCGATTGCCCCACAACCCACAAGCCCAAGACGAAGATTCCCCACGGGTATGAGATTACTATGGACAAGTAATCATCGTGACAAGTGGGGGGACATGACGACGAAAATCCACATCTCTGATCTCCGAAATCCCCAGTTAAGCGATATCCAGAAAATGGCTCGGGATTATGGCGAGAGCCTGTCCTTGGATATGTCGTCGGCGGGCATCTTGCAAGAAGCGATGACCCGCACTGGGCTTGATGACTTTGGACCGATGGACTTTGTGGGTCGCCTGGATATGTGGCTCGATGAAGTGGCCAATGATCCAGATCGCCTCGGCATTGGTCATTTATCTCTGCGCAATAGTTGTGTGCGCTATGCATCGAATCGTCTGTTGACGCGTGATCTGCTTCGTCGCCATCCAGAAATTCATGACATCAAAATTGAGCGCCCGATTATCATCGTTGGATTACCAAGAACAGGTACCACTCATCTGTTGAACGTTTTATCAGC
>BJGB01000143.1 GCA_014190215.1 Actinomycetes bacterium
CGCAAGTTCGACTTTGGCGCGACCATCTTTGAAATACAAACTCAAAGGAATCAATGCCAAGCGTTCCTGACCAACTCGAGCCGAGAGGCGGGCGATCTCACTGCGATTGAGCAGCAACTTGCGAGGTCGATTGGGGTCATGCGCCCCCACGCCATGGGCGAACTTGTAGGGCGAGATGTGCATCCCCTCGATCCATATTTCGCCATCGTGGAAACGGGCGTAGGTATCAACGATTTGGACATGTCCATCACGCAGGCTTTTGACCTCGCTACCTTGCAGCATGATGCCAGCTTCGACGACATCCAAAATGGTGTAGTCGTGGCGCGCCTTGCGATTGCTGGCGATGAGCTTGGTGCCGGTGGCGGACATAGTGCTTTCAGGCTACGCCTTGGGCGTCAGGGCGATACCCTGCAGGGGGTGGAAGCAACTGGTGATGCACTCCGTGAAGAACTCTTCGTCACCCCTGAGGTGTACGAGGCGATGTCCGTTTTGGCTGTGGCCGAGTACCCGCTTGAAGCCTGTGGGTTGATGGCGGGGGAGCCTGGCTCAAACCGCATCACGCGTTTTTTCCCCTGTCGCAACATTGAGCAGTCAGCGCGGATCTACACCATTGACCCAGTCGATCACCTACGGGCCGAACGCACAGCCGAAGACGCCGGACTCGAGATCAGGGGCGTGATGCACAGCCATACCCACACCGAGGCCTTCCCTAGTGCGACCGATGTGTCAGCGGCTCCCGACCCCGATTGGCATTATCTGATTGTCACGCTGAAAAGGGAAACGCCAGAAATGCGCACCTATCGAATCGTCAAAGACCTGATCGCAGAGGTCACAGTCGAAATTCTGAGGTAATTGGGGCTTGTGTTCTCATTTACCCGAGGATTCATTAGAATCCCGAGTGACTTAGTAGGGAATTCACCCTGCGGTGGCAAAGATGGAGGTGAGTATGGTTCCGTTCGAGAGTGTTATTGACCTCATTGGCAACACCCCGCTCGTTGACATCAGTTGTTTGTCGCCCAATCCCAAGGTTCGCATTTTGGCGAAATTGGAGAACCAAAACCCCTTTGGTTCGGTGAAAGACCGCATCGCTAAATCAATGATTGAAGACGCCGAAAAGAATGGCCGTTTGTTGCCAGGTCAGACCATCATTGAGCCATCCTCCGGGAACACGGGTATTGCCCTGGCGGCTATCGCTCAGGTGCGGGGTTATCCGATCAAGATTTTGATGCCGACAAGCGTGTCCATTGAGCGTCGCCAGATGCTTGATATTTTTGGTGCAGAAGTGATTTTGACTCCGGGTGCCGAAGGTTCAAATGGAGCCGTCTTGCGAGCCATTGAAATGTCCAAGCAGAATCCTGAGTGGTGTTTCTTGTATCAGTACGCCAACGACGCCAATGCGCGTGCCCACTACGAAGGTACTGGACCGGAAATCTTGCGGGATTGCCCAGAGATCACTCACTTTGTCGCAGGTCTCGGAACCAGCGGAACCTTGATGGGCACGGGTCGGTATCTCAAAGATAATAAGCCGGGGGTCAAGATCATCGCCGTTGAGCCACCATTGGGTGAAAGCGTTGAAGGATTGCGAAACCTCGATGAGGGTTATGTCCCGCCGTTGTTTGACAATTGGCACGGCTTTGACATTCTCGATCGCAAGCGCGTCGTGCGTCCCCGTGAATCCATTGAATGGACACGACGCATGGTCCGTGAATGCGGCATCTTCTCGGGTATTTCGGCGGGAGCGGCACTGGCCGGCGTGGCCAAAGTTGCCAGTGAGATTGATGAAGGCACGATTGTTTTCATTGTCTGCGATGGTGGCTGGAAGTATCTCTCGACCGGTGCCTACACCGACGATTTGGATGAGGCTGAAGCCCGCGCCGAAAAGATCATTTACTTCTAAAAGAGTGAGTGAAATGCGGATGTCACGAATGTGATGCGCAAAATGGTGTGATCGTCCTCATTCAAGAGCGCACACCCCTGCGGTACTGTTTCGTTCAGTGAATATGGAAAAAAGCAAGAAATCAGTTGCGGGATCTCGCCGAGATACTCGTCGACGTTTTGAACAATGGGTGCGAAATCCTGCGTGCGGGGCGAATCTTGTGTCAGCGGTGCACAACGTCAAAATGGGGGCCGTGGCTCGGCGCGAGAATCCGTTGGCGCCTAAAGAAGGACAGTCAGTTTTTGCTTTAGCCCGAGGTAACAATTTTGAATCCAGCCTTGTCCGCGATGGTGCAAAAGTTCTTCTTGCATCAATGCACAAAGTTGGACTCTTGAAAAAAACCGAAAAGTCATTTCTCGATTTTCGTACTTCAGCCAATGGTGGACCTCTCGCCGATTTAGATGAGGCAATCAAAAAATCTGAAAAGTTACTCATATCTTTAGCGGAGGCATCAACTTTTCGGGGCGTTGTCTCAAGTCTGACATTGCGAATTCCCAAAGGTGTCATGCTCCCTGAGGCAACGCTGATCATCGATGTGGTGTGTATCAAAGACAATCCCGAGGAAGATGCAGGCGCCATTATTTCTGTTGGTGAAGTCAAGACATATCCCGACCGTGGTGGCTACACATCCAAATCCGATCTAGCCAAAGCCCGTGCCCAGATGGGACTGTACGTCCACGCTCTTGAACTAGTTCTAGAAAAACTTGGTATGAGCACCTCTCTTGCTTTGAGCAATGAAGGCTTTCTGATTCTCACGTATCCCGGCTCAAATCAACCGCGAATCAGAATGGGTGAAGATCTGCGATTCCAAGCAGAGCGGGCCAAGCGCGGATTTGAGTTGATGGGAGAGTCCGCTGAACGCATGCCAGACATCATCGGTGCGGGCGAGGATGAAGAAGATCTGGACATGATTAATGAAGTATTGAAAGCACCTGTGGCCTTTAGCGATGCGTGCTTATCATTTTGTGAGCGCTCTGAAGCGTGCTTCAATCGTGCGATGGCCGAGGGAAACGGCGCAGTACTCGGTGATGAGGTTGAGCGATTTCTCGGTGGCTTAAATTTGTCGCGCGTTGATGAGTTACTTGATGGAGCCAAGGCTAAAAATTCGACAGAACGTGATTTTCTCTCTCAGATGAAAAGCCCGATTGTTGGTTTTTCGTGAGCGGCGAATTAGAAACTATTCGTCGCATCACTGCTTGGCACGTGGGCTCGGCACTTCCGCGTGGTGAAGTCATCAACGTTCATGTGGCTGACAACGATGAAATATTGATCCTGTCATTCGTGCGTATGGGAGGCGAGTCTTTGCCGTGGGGAGTTGCTCTCGGCCTCATGGGTGAAGAAGCAGAGCTCTTCAGTGTCGCGGATCCACGTAACCGTGATCTGGTAGCTACAAGTTTGGTCGAGGTGGCGAAGCGAGTCTTGAGTCACTTTGGTCACCCCGACTTCACCGAGAACACCGATGAGACAGCCATGATGTATCGGCATCGCCAAATATGGGTGCCGGGTCGATCGCATCTTGACCTTTTACACACCATCGCTTTCGCCTATGCCCGCACAAATTGGGATCGCCCAGAGATCGAAGTTCTGCGAGCTTTTGGACAACTGTGCAACTGTCTCTTCGTTGAATCACAAAGACCAGGGCAGCAGACCGTCATCGTGGCATCTGACGCCCTGAAGATCGCTCATATTTTTCCTGGATCATCAGCGCGGCAGGGTCATCTTGGTTACCTACTCGGTTGGTTGGGTCGCCAACGAACGCGCCAGACCCGTCTAGCGGCCGCTCACGCAGCAGAGAAACTTTCAGTCGCCGCCATGCTCGATCCAGAATTAGAGCGCAGCCAGTTAGGTCCGTTAGTTGAAAAGTGGAATGAGCCGGCGTGGGATGAGCGCGTGAGCAAAGGTAAAAAGACCGCAGTCGCAATCTCTCAGGTTTTACAAACAGAGTTGGAGCGTCGACACCAATTGGTGGAGAGCACTATTGAGATTTTGCGTCAGGATGCTCGCGCATATAACTCTGGCTTGACCGATCTCGTACGCATTGGTACCGACAAATTTTCCAAGTTGTGGTTTGATAACGCGCTGAGGGAATCGTCTGGCAATATTGATGAGCGCCCCTTTTGGCCCGGTCTCTGGGGAGATGTAAACGCGCGTGAGGCATCATTCGCCTACCATCAGCGGGTAGCAGCAGACAGAGAACGCGTGCATTTTTTGGTTCATGGCGATCGTGAATTGCAGAATGAAGAATTGATGAAAGGTCATGGACTGCGTGGCGAAGTGAAAGCCGTTTCAGGCAATGGATCTACGTGGACCTTTATCTATGATTATCCCGAGTTGCCATCATTGAAAATTGGTGGGACTTTATCTATCGCTGGGATTCCCAAATGTTCCTTAACGATCGTCTCCATTGATCCTGAGACACGTGAAGTGATTCTTATTCCAAGGTGGAAGTCGCGAAAAACCGGAGTCGGGCCCGCAGCTGAAGCACCTAGTGACCGATCATGGTTACGTCAAACACTGATTTTGCTTGAGGACTTCCCGGCAAATTTGGTCACCAAACTTTCCTACAAAGTCGCTAAACAATCCGAAACAGACTTTGACATTCTTGATTATTTCTCGTTCGAGGCCGACGATGTTCCAGTTGCTGGGGGTGATGATGAATGAGCAAGGTGATTAAATCACTCAAAGAATTCATTCGTGGTGACCTTGCGGTATGCGTTGTGAAGGCGCCGCCTGGATCAGGTAAGACCTACACATTAATCGAATCGCTAGAAGTTGTGATTAAGAGCAAGTTGCGAGTAGTCATTGTTGCCCAAACGAATAATCAGGTCGATCAAATTTGCCAGCGAATTGTTGAGCGTTTTACCGATCAAATTGTTTATCGGTATTCCAGCACGAGTTACGACGCTCCCTCGGACGGGCATGAGCGGGTGAGTGTGGTGAAGCACTCATCGGGTCTTCCGGTTCGTTCGGGCATCGTTGTCGGAACGGCCTCAAAGTTTGGCTTATCTGAACTGGATGGACAGTTTGACTTGCTCTTTGTTGATGAAGCATGGCAAATGGCCTGGGCTGACTTCCTGCCAATGCGACACATAGCCCCGCGCTACATATTGATTGGTGATCCCGGACAGATTCCTCCGACTATTGGTATTGAAGTTGATCGATGGGAGTCGTCGTATTTTCCCCCTCACGTCGCTACTCCGCAGATCATTCTTGCTAACCCTAAATTGGCTGATGACTTGCTGGCTTTGGAGATAGCAGTGTGTCGCCGTCTCCCTGCCGATTCAACAGCTCTGGTCAACGGGTTCTATGACTTCAAATTCGAGTCAGATGCCCAACCAGGGGAACGTTTTATTCGGCCGACGCGACAAGTCGCAGTTGACTCGCTGGCAGATGATTCTGTTGATCGGGCACTCCAACAGATGTGGCAATCAAAAGAGCCTTATTCGACTTCAATGATCGGCTACCCAACTCCAGTTTCAGGGCCGGCATC
>BJGB01000144.1 GCA_014190215.1 Actinomycetes bacterium
CTTGAGGTCCTCTGGAAGTTCCAACAGTTTCAAGAGTCCGTCTCGTGCCAAAGCATCCGAAGTCACAACGCCCCATCCGCCAGCAGTCGTCATAATCACAACGTTGGGACCTTTTGGTAGCGGCTGCGTTGCAAAAGTCGCCGCCGCTTCAAAGGCTTCCTCGACTGTTCCCGCACGCGTAATTCCGGCTGCACGACAAAAGCCATCAAAAACTTTGTCATTGGCTGCTAGCGCTCCGGTATGCGAAGCCGCTGCCTGGGCCCCACTCTCTGTGGCACCACCCTTCACTAGAACCAATGGTTTACGGGCCGCCACACCTGCCAAACGCGTCATCAACGAACGGCCGTCACTGATTCCTTCGAGATAGGCGAGCCCAACTGCGGTCGCCTCATCATCGGCGTAAAAATCCAGATAATCCGCCACAGTGACGGCTGCCGCATTTCCAGCAGATACAGCGCGACTGATGCCCACGCCTGATGAACGCGACCAATTCAAGAAACTCGAGACAAAGTTTCCACTCTGACTAGCAACACCGATGTGACCAGCAGGAGGATACGGCGCCACAATTTGTGCACACAAATTTGCTGGCGTGCTGACGACTCCTTGACCATTTGGACCAGCAAGCAAAATGCCAAGCTCATCGGCCAAAGCGATGAGTTCCTCTTCGGCCTTTTTTCCTTCGGCTCCGGCTTCTCCGTAGCCAGCCGATGTTAGGAACGCCGCCTTTACTCCTTTGGCAGCACACGCCCGAAGAAGAGCAGGGTTCGCTGAGGCTGGAGTGCACACAAAAACCAAATCAATAGCATTCTCTGGGAGTTGATCAATGTCAGCGACTGTCTGGATCCCGAGAACATTTTCACCTTGCAAATTAGTCCCAAATATCTGACCCTGAAAACCGCCAGCCAAAATATTATGCAGCGATACGAAGCCAAACTTTCCTGGATGACTTGATGCCCCAGCAACAACAACCCCGCGCGGTTCAAAGAGTGCCTGAAACTGCTCAACACTTGGTCGCGCCCGAGCAGTTGCGATTGATGCATCCGCTTCACCGATCTCCACCAATGCGTCAACGGCCACTGGCACCCCATCAGAGCTGATAATGAGCGGATTGATATCAATACTGGCAATATCAGTACGGCTGTGCGCTAAGGAACCTAGACCAACCAAAACATCCACGAGCTTTTCTCGATCGACGCAGGCCTCACCGCGAAACTCGCCCAGCAATTTCTGCGTCGCTAGATCGCTAATCATTTCGTGAGCAGTGATCCTGTCAAGTGGCGCCGGCCGAAAGACAACGTCGGCGATTGCTTCGGCGAATATGCCGCCGATACCCAACATCACGCTGGCCCCAAATTGAGGATCTCGAACGACGCCAACAATGAGTTCACGATTTCCTTGAACCATCGGAGCGATTAAAATGGTGACCTCACCATCTTGGGTGGTGGCTGCTGCGAGCAACTCCTGCGCTGCACGTTCCACGGCATCGACATCGGCCAATTTCAGCCGCACCAACCCGCGCTCAGTCTTGTGCGCGATTGCATCACCACATAATTTTGCAACGACTGGAAAACCAATCTCACTGGCGGCCAATGCTGCGTCGCGGGCAGTCTTCACCTCACGTTCATCAGCCATCGGAACACCAGCGGCACGCAACAAAGCTTTAGAGGCAGCTTCAGAAAGGGTGCGCGACGTGGAGGGAGTACTGAGCATGTCTCAAAGTTAGTGCCAAGAGCATCGACTCACGGGCTTTACGGTCTCGGGTTTGAACAGAAAACAAACGGCAGGCTCCGAATAAACAGAGCCTGCCGTCATTGTGTCGGGCTGACAGGATTTGAACCTGCGACCTCTTGACCCCCAGTCAAGCGCGCTACCAAGCTGCGCTACAGCCCGAGATATGTGCAAGCGAGCCTAGCGTCCGCATACGCCCGCACCCCTAGCCCCTTCTTATTCAGACAAAAATCTGGACGATTCTCCAACCCAAATAAACGCACAGCGCAACCACAAGCAATTTAAAATGCCATGGAGTCTTCGGGAGTTCTTGATCATCATTTAGCCCACTAGCCAAACGACGAATATCGATGTTCTCGGCAGTTACCCGACGAGAGGCGGACAATGTACTGGCGATCTGTGGGCTATCGAGAACCCGTCCGCAGTTTGGACACGAGCCGTCAGCGTGCATAGCACTCGGCGCCCAATATTTCGCACAATCCTCGCAAAATGGCATGATCTCAATCGCTTCGTTTACGTACCCGCAATTTCAGCGGTGTTGAACCAAAATTAAATGCTTCACGAATACTGCGCTCGAGGTAACGCAAATAGGTATGTGGCAACTCGCGGTTGACAAACAAAGTGAAAGTTGGAGGATCGGTGGCACCTTGCAAGGCATACATCACTTTGGCTCCTCCACCCGCGGGTTGGCGCTGCTGAGCATCTGCGATCACACGGTTGACATCACGCGTCGGAATACGGCGGTGATACTGCAAAATCGCCTCTTGTAGAACGGGACGAAGTTTGTGCACACCCTTACCAGTGAGTGCCGAAACCTTTAACACTGGAGCGTCGTCAACGAAATACAATTTGCGTTTCACTTCAAGATCAATGCGTTCGCGCTCTTCGGCATCTTCAATGAGTTCCCATTTATTGAGCATGATCACAATCGGACATCCGGCAGCATCAATACGCTCTGCTAGACGTTGATCTTGAGCAGTAATACCTTGAGTGGCATCAATCACAAATAAAGCAATGTCGGATCCATCAACTGCACGCAGGGCACGCACCAAGGAGTAATACTCTGCTGAATCGCCAATGCGCGAGCGACGACGCATACCCGCCGTATCAACGAAGATCACGGGACCATCTTCTGTCTCCACCAAAGTGTCAATGGAATCACGAGTTGTACCAGGCATGTCGTGAACGACCGCCCGATCCTCCCCCACTAAACGGTTGAAAAGAGTGCTTTTACCGACATTCGGTCGACCCACCAAAGCGACGCGCGGGGTCTTTTGATCCCCAACGGCCGTCAAATCTTGGTCGAGTCCGTAGTTCGGTATGTACTCGTCACTCAACGGCGAACTCGGCATACGAGCAATCACTTCATCAAGCAAGTCACCAGCGCGACGACCATGCAATGCACTCACTGGGTACGGGTCGCCAAGACCTAATGATAAAAAGTCCCAACGATCTGATTCACGGCGATCATTATCGGCCTTATTGACAACAACCATGACCTCGGCATCACTCTTACGGAGCCATGCCGCCATCAACTCGTCGTCATCTGTTAAACCAACCGAACCATCAACCACAAAAATCACCAAGTCGGCTTGACGCACGGCAGCTTCAACCTGACGGCTGACCTTGGTATCAAGATCTGACCCGCCAGGCATCCAGCCCCCTGTATCCACCAATGTGAATCGGTGACCTAACCAGTTTGCTTCAAGTTCCTTGCGATCGCGAGTGACGCCTGGTCGGTCTTCAACAATGGCCGCTTGCTCGCCAATGACTCGGTTGAACAGCGTGCTTTTACCGACATTCGGTCGACCCACAATGACTGCAACTGGGAGTTGAACTTCCGATACTTCACTCATCTGGCCACTTCCAATGCTCGTCGCAGCGCTATTCCGTCTGTTGCCACGATCTCAACTGGTCGTGGTAAATCTTGCGGCGTGAGCCCATCGAGGAAACGACCTTCGGATAGACAAACATCTGGAAGTAGATAGCGGTGACCTTGAGGTTGCGTTGAGAGAACCTTGGCTATGTCTTGGCCCACCATCAAACCAGTCACTGCCGTGTTGCCACCAAAGAAATCATTAGCGACCGTGACGACGCGTACATCATCACGACCACAGCGATCAATCAACGGTTGGAGCACCTCTGCACCATAGGGAGCGGTCAGGATTCCTACTGGTGCAGTACGTCGGGGCAACAGTGCGACCCCCGTCGAATCACCAAGTGCGGAACTGCTACAGCCGCGCAAACCTGTATCTCCTGCTGGATTTCGCGGTGCCCGGTAGCCCTCGGCGGGAGCGCCATCCACTGATGCAAAAAAGCCACTTTGGGGACCAGTTGGTAAATCTAAGCGACCATCAAACTCCCACTCAAATGTTCGCGCCATTCCAATGCCGTCCTCATGCAAACCGAAACCTTCGTAATCTTCACCGGCCGGAAAGGCCATGTCGGCCATTAGGTAATACTCATCTGCAGCAAAGACCATGCGATGACCTACGTGTGTGAGAAATATTTTTTGCCAGCGCTCAACTAATTCAACAACAGCGCGCGCCTCATCTTGAGTGTGCGCACGCATGGTTGCTTCATTGTTGTAACGACTGATACCGAGGGGAACTAGGGCCACATGATGAAGATCTGCATAACGATCAAGAATTCCGATCATTGAATCTTCAAGTACGTCTCCATCGTTCACCCCAGGACACACAACGATCTGCCCGTTCACGCAAATGTCATGATCAAGAAGTTGCCGGAGCCAGCGCAGACTCATACCGCCGCGCGGATTGCGCAACATCTCACTGCGCACTGTCGGATCAGTTGCGTGAATACTGACGTTGAGTGGCGATAAGCCTTCAGTAATCACTCTCTCCAGATCTGCCTCAGTAAAACGGGTCAGGGTTGTGAAGTTGCCGTACAAGAAACTTAAACGATAATCGTCGTCTTTGAGATACAAACTCTGACGCATGCCGGGGGGCAACTGATAAATGAAGCAAAATGCACAATGGTTATCGCATGTCCGAACTCGATCGAAGAGAGCGCTTGAAACCTCTGCCCCAAGTGGTTCGCCAGCTTTTTTCGCCACAATGGTGTGCTGTTCAATACCACCGCGCACAAAATCGATTTCGACTTCGGCCTCATCAGCAATCAGACGCCATTCAATGATGTCTCGTGGAATCATCCCATTCAGCAGCCGAACTTCATCACCTGGTTGCATGCCGGCTATGTCGGCAGCTGAATTCGGGGTGACCGCCACCACAACGGGCGCAGATTGCTTGGCAGACATGCTGACAGGCTACCTGCGCCATCTCATCTAGAGCCGTGGAGCATTAGCCTGACTCCTATGGATGTCGTCACCACCAAGGTTGAGCGAGTGCTCTTAGCGGCACCCCGAGGCTTTTGCGCTGGCGTTGAGATGGCCATTAAGGCACTGGCTTGGATGGTGCGGAGTTTTGATGCCCCTGTGTACTGCTACCACGAGATAGTCCATAACAAGTTAGTCGTTGAACGTTTTGAACAATTGGGTGTGATTTTCGTGGATGAAATCAGCGAAGTCCCCGAAGGATCACCGATCATGCTTTCCGCGCACGGATCA
>BJGB01000145.1 GCA_014190215.1 Actinomycetes bacterium
GTGAAGAGTTCTTTATCGAACGAGGTCAACCTGGTGGGGCGCAACGAGGTTGGTTTTTGTGACACGGGTGTATCTCGTTCGTCATGGTCGTGCCTCCGCTGGATGGGACACCGACATTGACCCTGGCCTTGATGATCTGGGCCGTCAACAGGCAGAGGAAACGGCGATAACTCTCGCCCAACTGTCACCTACGAAACTGGTCTCTAGCCCGATGTTGCGCTGTCAGCAGACTGCGGGCTTCTTGTCAGCGAAGTGGGATAACGCAAACGTCAATATTGAGCCTCTCGTGACAGAAATACCCTCGCCAGATGGATATGAACTTGGTGAACGAATTGAGTGGTTGCGCAATGCGATGGCCGGCACATGGGGCGAATTAGGTCCCAGATACACAGATTTTCGAGATCAGGTCGTGAACTTTGTCGCCACACGTGATGTTGACACGGTGATTTTTAGTCACTTCATTGCTATCAATGCAGTGATCGGTCACTGCATCAAAGACGATCGATTGGTCATTGACAGTTTGGACAATGCCTCAGTGACAGTCGTTGAAACTGACGCAAGTGGCAATGTGAGTCTCGTTGAACGTGGGCGGCAAGCCGACACTCTGATCCGCTGATCGGGCAGACTGTACAAATGGTTTGCCAACACACCAAGACAAGGCACGCAGAAGGCCTCGCTGTTTTCGTCGCCGCAGCGGCATTTATCCTCGCTGCTTGCGGGGGCGGTGGGGCAACGACGGAGACTTTGGCGCCATTGCCGACTTCGCTCACCACAACACTGCCGACGACCTTGCCACCCATGACCACAACGACGACACTGGTGACAGCCTCCAGTAGTACCTCGTCGACGTCAACGACGGTGTCACCCGGAGAGACTTTGGTTTTACGCAGTGACGGACTGGGGGATTCACTTTTTGGAGTTGATGCAGCAGCGCTGATTGCGATCGTCACTGAATTGTTAGGAAAGCCAGATTCTGATTCTGGTTATGTGCCGACGACTAATAAGTTTAAGTTGTGTCCTGGAACGAAGGTTCGTTCTGTGCGTTGGGGTGACTTGATGTTGATGTTCGGCGATGAAAGCGGATATGCCGAAGGACGACTACATTTTTTCTCCTGGAACTACGGGCCAGTGGCGGGGATTGCTCCAGTTCCCTTGGGACCGACGACGGATGGGGATATCACCCTTGGCTCAACGGTTGCTGAATTGTTGCGGGTCTACCCATCAGCGGAGATCTTTATGGATGATGTGGCGGGAGCGAGTTTCATCCTTGAGAGCACACTTTCAGGGATTCTCAGTGATCAAACCCCCGACGGAGTGGTGATCGCGATGTATGGCGGCAACGCCTGTGTCCAATGAGTCGTGAACAACTAAGGTCGCTAGAAGTATGAACGCACTGATGTTGGTTGACCTGCATAAATCTTGGGCATGGTTCGTTATTATTTCTAACGGACTTGCTGGGGCGTGGGCCCTTGGCGCCCACAAAGTTGAATCGTTGCGTACTCGAGCATTGTGGTGGTTTACAGTCGTTGCTGAACTCACGGTTTTTGCGCAGGTCACTATGGGAGTGATCTTGGTGAATAAGTACAAACTTGAGTTTCCACAATTTCACGCCTTTTACGGCTTCGTAGCGATCATTGCGGTGGCGATTATTTACAGTTATCGCAACCAAATGAAACATCGCCTCTATCTGCTCTACGGCTTCGGCGGTTTGTTTGTCATGGGATTGGGCATTCGTGCCCTACTCGTCGGCCAAATGGCTTAAAGAGCGAGTGCTAAAGCCTCTAGTTGACCTGACAACTGTGATGGCAGTGCCGAGCCAAATTGGGCATAGTGCTCTTTGATTTGTGGGATGGCGGATTTCCAACCTTCAATATCGACGCTGAGCAATGCTGTGAGGTCATCTGCGGAGACTTGCAAGCCTTTGACATCAAGTGTGCCAGTAGTGGGTAATAGCCCGATGGGTGTTTCGTCGGCACCGACTGTTCCAGCAATACGTTCGAATATCCACTTCAGAACACGACTATTTTCACCGTAGCCCGGCCACAAAAAGCGACCGTCTTCGTCACGACGGAACCAGTTCACGAAAAATATTTGTGGAAGTTTTGCAGCATCGGCTTTGCCGCCGAGTTTCAACCAGTGGGCGAAATAATCCGCCATGTTGTATCCGCAAAAAGGCAACATCGCCATTGGGTCAAAACGTAAGTTGCCAACTGCACCCTGTTGGGCCGCTGTGGTTTCAGACGCCATGATTGACCCCAAGAAGACGCCGTGCTCCCAATTAAAAGCCTGAGTGACTAGAGGGACCGTGGTGCGCCGACGACCACCGAACAAGATGGCCGAAATTGGTACGCCAGCGGGATCTTCCCATTCGGGTGCAACTGATGGGCACTGCGAAGCAGGTGCAGTGAAGCGAGCATTGGGATGGGCCGCTGGAGCCTCTGTTTCTGGTGTCCAAGCGTTGCCCTTCCAGTCGGTAGCCCGAGCTGGCGAATCGTTGCTCATGCCTTCCCACCACACATCGCCTTCGGATGTGAGTGCGGTATTTGTGAAAATACTGTTACCCCACAAAGTGTGCATCGCGTTGGCATTGGTGTCATAGCCGGTGCCGGGGGCGACACCGAAAAAGCCTGCTTCAGGATTGATGGCATACAAGCGTCCGTCTGGACCAAACTTCATCCAACAGATGTCGTCACCAATGGTCTCAGCCTTCCAGCCTGGAATCGTCGGTACCAGCATTGCCAAGTTGGTCTTGCCACATGCCGAAGGAAAAGCGGCAGCGATGTATTGAGCTTCGCCGGCAGGGTTCGTCAGTTTGAGAATCAACATGTGCTCTGCGAGCCAACCATCGTCACGGGCCATCACCGAAGCGATGCGTAACGCGAAGCACTTTTTGCCGAGTAATGCATTTCCGCCATACCCCGAACCAAATGACCAGATTTCGCGCGTCTCAGGAAAGTGCACGATGTACTTATTGTCTGGGTTGCATGGCCATGAGGATGATTTTTCACCCGCGGCAAGAGGTGCGCCAACAGAATGAAGGCACGGAACCCAATCGTTATCTCCGAGTACATCGAGAGCGCCTTGACCCATGCGCGTCATGATCCGCATATTGACAGCCACATAAGCCGAGTCAGTTAATTGCACACCGATATGTGCGATGGGTGACCCGAGCGGCCCCATGCTGAAAGGCACGACATACATCGTGCGACCCTTCATGCAACCGCTGTACAGATCGGTCATTTCGTTGCGCATGTCGGCCGGTTCGCGCCAATTGTTGTTCGGGCCAGCATCTTCTTTTTTGGCCGAGCAGATGAAGGTTCGATCCTCAACGCGGGCTACATCGCCTGGATCGCTGTGTGCCCAATAGCTATTGGGTCGCTTGGCCTCGTCAAGTTTGGTGAACGTGCCACTATCCACGAGTTGTTGGCAGAGTTCTTCGTACTCTTGAGCAGAGCCGTCGCACCAGTAGACATTTTCTGGCTGCATGATCGCCGCCCACTCGGTAACCCATTTCGTCAGGCGTTCGTTGTTGCTGGAACCGCTCATGATGTGCTCCTTGCGCATTGGCGCAACGTGGTTAGAAATTTTGTGGGGGACTTAGGAAACTGGATTTTTAAAAGTTTGGCAGGTGAGCGCAACGAACTGCTAATCAGAATCCTGGCGTGCCCATATCTACTTCGGAGCCAAGACGCAGTCGCGTGGCCAAACCTTCGCTATTGAGATCAAAAACAATTCGCTGGCCAGGACGCAACATCCGAAAGATACTTCCTTCGAGAGCGTCAGCGGCTAGCTCGTGTTCGCTGAGATCTGTATCACACAGGATCAGACCGGTGCCTGAACCCGGGTCAAAGGCTTTGATCACACCTTGCATCGAGAGATTTAGTTCACTTATCCGATGCAGCAGTGCCGCGGCTGACCTTGGTGACTTTGCCAGCACGGATGCAACTGGTGCAGACGTAGAGGCGCTTTGGTGAACCGTTTATCAAGGCGCGGACGCGCTGAATGTTCGGATTCCAACGACGCTTGGTGCGCACATGGGAGTGCGACACGGACATGCCCCATGAAGGGTGCTTCTTGCAGACTTCGCATACTGCTGCCATAACACGTTCTTTCTTTTCGCTTGGATGACCAAGCCAGATCTCGGACACAGAACGCTACCAGCGGATTTGCCTGCGCCCCAAGTGATCCAAGATTTCTCGGAGGTGATTTTACGGACTCATCAGTCACACCAGCATGTCTCCCGACAAGTACCATCGGACAGGTGAACCCACCAGAGCCATCCGAGGCGTCATTTGACCGTTTTGACGCCGACCGACTCCGTCGAACCGTGGTCACCTTTCGCGATGCGGTGAAAGCCCACGCTCAGCGCATTAATCGGCTCAATGTGTACCCCGTTCCAGACGGCGATACGGGTACGAATATGGCCCGTACGCTGGACGCTGTTGTTGCTGAATTAGATCAGGCAGGGCCAGAAATCGAACCCACATGTCAAGCCATTTCTCACGGGTCACTGATGGGAGCCCGAGGTAACTCGGGGGTGATTTTGGCGCAAATCCTGCGGGGCATGGTTGGCAAGTTGTCAGCCAAGGCTGGCAGCACAGCCAGCGAATTCGCCGAGGCTCTCAGTGCTGCGTCTACTTCGGCGTATCAGGCGGTCTTAAAGCCCATTGAGGGCACGATCTTGACCGTGGTTCG
The DNA here is from genome assembly GCA_014190215.1 of Actinomycetes bacterium. Lineage (GTDB taxonomy): Bacteria > Actinomycetota > Acidimicrobiia > Acidimicrobiales > Ilumatobacteraceae > Casp-actino8. The sequence continues at coordinate 4,696 of BJGB01000145.1, forward strand.
TGAGGCCAGCGTGGCGGCCAAAGCCTCAGCTGCCACGGGGGCGACTTTGGCCGTTACTTTGCGGGCAGCGCGCGACGCTGGCCGAGTGGCTCTTGACCACACTCCAGAATTGTTGCCAGTTCTCAAAGACGCCGGTGTCGTTGATGCTGGAGGCGCTGGTTTCATGCTGTTGCTGGATGCCGCGCTAAACGTGGTTGAAGGCGAACCAATGCCGCTCTGCGAAGACTCCTTTGGTGGCGACTCTATGGATCAGGCACTTCCTGCGACCATGACGATGAGGGCGCCAGATTCTCACGGCGAACTTTCGGTTGCTGACTTGCGTTACGAGGTGATGTACTTTTTGCACCTTGAAGACGGCAAGATCAACGAGTTCAAGAATGACTGGGGTGAGATCGGCGATTCGATCGTGGTCGTTGGTGGCGACGGGATTTGGAATTGCCATGTACACACCAATGACATTGGGGCGGCCATTGAGGCAGCCATTGACCTTGGAGGACGGCCAAAACAAATTCGTGTCACCGACTTATTTGAGGAAGTCGCAGAACGACATGCCATTCATGACGCTCAACGCGCAGCGGCTGGTCTTCCTGCGGTAACT
>BJGB01000146.1 GCA_014190215.1 Actinomycetes bacterium
GCTCTGCAACGACAAGCCTTTTTCACCGAACTCATCGACATTGGAATCGCTCATGGGGAGATTTCTCCCAAAAACCGCCTGATGACGCAGGCTTTTATCCTCGCAGTGTTGATCGGATTAACTGACGCCTCCTCGGATGACCACAACCTACAGAGGCGTGCCATTGCAGGAATCAAGAGCGCACTGCGGGGCACTTTTTTGGAGCACCCTGAAAAATAGAGAATTCCCCGGCAGGTTTCGAATGTCCTGCTTCATTTTCTAATGAGCACTCATCCTGCCGAAGTTTGTTCGACTATAGGAATCGGTCGCCTGATTGATTATGGTGGAGTAGTCAAAGAAAAGGGGACGACATGGGAACACTTGATGGAAAAGTTGCCTGCGTAACTGGGGGAACTCGTGGAATTGGGCTGGCAGTCGCCCGTGCCTTTCTGGCCGAAGGTGCCAAGGTCGTCATTAACGGTCGCGATCCAGTGAAGGGTCAAAAGTCAATTGACGATTTGAATGCTGGAGGCAGGGTTCACTTCATCGCTGGAGATGTGACCAAGCGCGAAGATTGCGAAGCGATTGTCAACGGCACGGTGGCGAAGTTCGGTCGGATTGACATATTGGTGCCAAACGCTGGCGGTGGTGGTGACCCAGGCCCAGTGGTGGATATGACCGATGAAGCCATGGAAGTTCCGATGGTCTGGAACTTTTGGCACACGTTTTGGACCATGCGAGCTGCTTTGAAGCACATGATCCCTCAAGGTTCAGGTCGAATCATGGCCATGAGTTCAGTCGAAGGAAAAATGGGTAAGCCCATGGTTTCTGGATATGTGGCTTCGAAGCACGCGATTAACGGACTCGTCAAGTCGACTGCCCAAGAGGTGGGCACGATGGGGATCACCGTTAATGCACTCTGTCCGGGAGCTATTGAAACTGATGTGATGATGGCTCAGGGACCAGGTGCGGCGCAAGCCATGGGTCTGACATACGAAGGCTTATTGGATTTGTTCGCTCAGGAGTCGGCGATCAAGCGCATCAACGAGTGTGAAGACGTCGCTCTCGTGGCGGTCTTGTTGGCCTCCGACGCAGGTGCAGGAATCACGGGATCAATGATCTCTATCGACGGTGGAACTTCGCCGTACTGAAATTTTGTTCACTAAAAACCTTCGACATAAATATGGGGACTGACATGGGAAAACTTGACGGAAAAATAGCTTGCATTACTGGTGGCACGCGAAGCATTGGGCGCGCCATGGCGGATGCCTTCTTGGCTGAGGGAGCGACAGTCGTCGTCAACGGACGCGATGCCGCCAAGGGTCAAATCTGTTTGGACGAGATGAATGCTGGTGCACGTGCTGCATTCTTCGCTGGCGATTCCTCGAAGCAATCAGTCGTTGAAGGATTGATTGATTTCACTATTGAAAAGTTCGGCAGGCTTGACATCTGTTGCCTGAACTCGGGTGGTGTCTTGAACACTGCTCCAATTGCACAGATGAGTGACGAAGAATGGAACCTCGAAATCGATTGGAACCTGAATCATGTTTTCTGGGGGATGCGTCGGGCTCTGCAACATATGATCCCTCGCGAAAGTGGTCGCATTATTGTGACCTCATCAGTAGAAGGAAAACTTGGCAAGCCCGGTATTCCTGGATATGTCGCTACCAAACATGCTGTGAACGGATTAGTGAAATCTGCTGCTCAAGAAGTTGGAACACTCGGCATCACCGTCAATGCAATTTTGCCAGGCATTATTGAAACTGACATTGTGCGCGACACCGGACCTGCTTCGGCAGTAGCGATGGGACTTGGGACGTACGAGAATCTAATTGCTGCGTTTTGTTCAGAGTCGGCAATTAAGCGTCCGAATAAGGTTGAAGAAGTGGCCGCGGTTGCGGTGATGATGGCTAGTGACGCGGCGCGAAATATGACGGGCTGTTTGTTCCCCGTCGATGGTGGAAGCCTCTCGTATTAGGTCGTGAGATCGCTGATCAAGATCCTGCGGAATTGAGTGTGAGTACGTGACTTATTCACATCTCGAACATGCCAATGATCTTGAGCCCGCTGCTGGGCACCATCACTTGATTGAACATTGCCCATTGCACAAGGAAGATACATTTGATCCGCCTTTTTATGTCGTCAGTCGGCACGAGGATGTCTTGTCAATGCTCACAGACCCAGCGCAGTGGACCAACGGCGACGGTCCCGGTGTTTTCTTTCAGGAAGGCGGGGTTTTAGGTTCCGCTGATGACCCGGATCATCGCCGTCAACGTAAAGTTTTGCAAGATGGATTTCGTCCAGCCGCCATTGCCTCATTGGCCCCGCGTGTCGACATCATTGGACGCGAATTGTGGGATAAGGCATTCGCCAGCGATGGTGAAGGCGATTTCGTCACGCTCTTTGCTTTTCCTTTCCCAGCCATTGTGATCGCCGAGATGCTGGGCATTCACCCCGAAGATCGTCAACAATTCGGACATTGGTCCGATGACATCGTCAATGGTTTAGGTGGCGGAGATCTATCTCTTGTGGCTATTGCCAATGAGGGGATCTACGGCTTCGTTGACGCTTTGGTCGCCGAACGTCAAGAGATACTTGAGCGAGGTGAAACGCCGCCAGATGATTTATTGAGCGTGCTGACTGTGGCCTATCGCAATGGTGATTTGCAATACGGTGAAGTCCGCCGATTGTCGCAACAGGTTTTAGTCGCTGGTCACGAAACGACGGCCAGTCTTTTGAGCCTGATGTTGTATCGCCTCATTCAGCAACCAGAACTCGTCGATCTACTGCGTGCTGACCCGTCGCTGATCCCGTGGGCAGTCGAAGAGTTCTTGCGCTATGACTCTCCAGTGCAGGGTCTGTTTCGTACCAATCGCGATGAGTGCGTAGTGCACGGCGAAAAAATTGAAGCGGATACCAAGGTGCAATTGTTATTTGCAGCAGCGAATCGTGATCCTGAAGTATGGCAAGACCCCGACAACATTCAGTTGGATCGATTCGGTCCCGGCACAAAACCACATTTGGCATTCGGATGGGGAGTGCATCACTGCATCGGAAACGTTTTGGCGCGTCGCGAGGGGCAGTTGGCGTTGCGGTGGATGGTAGAAACCTTTGAGAAAGTTGAACTCATTGGTCCCGTGCAAGTCAATCAACCTTTTATTCTGCGTGGCCTCACGACCTTGCCAATTCGCTGGACGCTGCGCTCTGACAAAGACGCTGTCGGGCAGGGGTAATTCAGTGGCCTGGCTCCTACGCAGACTTGTTGTAGTCCTGATCCGCGCTGTGAGGCGACGATGACACGCGTTTCTATCGTGACAGGTGGGGCCTCTGGCATTGGTCGTGCCACGGTTGATGCCTTGCTCGCTAGTGGAGGGTCAGTAGTGGTCATTGACCGTCCCAGTGTCGAGTTGAACGAACTCACCAAACTAAATCGGGTTCTGATCGTTGAGGGAGATGTCACTGACGCAGAGGTGAATCATGCCGCCGTCTCGCTTGCGCACAGTGAGTTTGGCGGTTTAGACGCAATGATCTTGAATGCGGGTGTGCCTGCGAGTGGAGACATTGTGACGATGCCTATCGAGATCTTTGATCGAACGATTGAAGTCAATGTTCGCGGGGTCCTACTCGGTATTCGCGCTGCGGTTCCGGCTTTACGGCGGCGCGGTGGCGGTCGTATCGTCATCACTGCGTCAACATCGGGGATTAATGCCGATCCAAATATGTGGGCGTACAACACTGCTAAGGCAGCTGTCATCAATTTGGCTAAAGGAGCTGCCCTCGATCTTGCCGCAGACGCAATCACCGTGAATGTTGTCTGTCCGGGTCCGACTGAAACGGCCATGACGACTGGCATCAAGCAGGTTCCTGAGGTGTACGAAAGCCTGCGTCGAGCCGTTCCTCTTCAGCGCTGGGGCACAGCCGCAGAAGTAGCAGCAGTTATTGTTTTTCTGGCCTCACAGGCGGCAAGTTTTGTCACTGGTGCGATCGTTCCAGTTGATGGTGGCATCACAGCTAACACTGGACAATTTATGCCACGTGAGTTGCCGGCGGATTCTTAGCAAGATGATCAAGAAAAATGCAATAAGGAGAAAAAGATGACAGAGCACCCAGAGAATTATGAAGATGTCACCGTCTTTGGCCTTGATGAGGATGTTGAGGAACAACTCTTATTAGCGCAAAATGAATGCACCTTTATTTGGTCGAATAAAGAAGGTTGGCCAGTAGGTGTGATCATGTCCTATGTCTGGCGACGAGGAAGTTTTTGGCTGACTGCCTCATCGCAACGGGCACGAATTTCCGCGGTTCGTCGTGACCCACGAGTGTGTGTCGTTGTCACCTCAACTGGATCATCAATGGCACGTAACAAGACTGTCACCTGGAAAGGTGAATGTGTCTTGCATGATGATCAAGCAACAAAGGATTGGTTTTATCCAGAGTTGTCCGAAGCGATTCTTGGTGGTCCGTCAGCTCAGCGCGATGCTTTCACGTTATTTTTAGATTCCCCCCGCCGTGTCATCCTTGAAGTCAAACCGACCCAACGTATTGGATATGACGGTGGCAAAATGGGTAAAGCAACATCCGAATGGATGGCCGAGCAGGCCACTAAAACGAAAGCAGATAAATCATGAGTGAACGACTAGGACTGACGGCCGATCAGGTCTTAACAACGACGCGCTCGGTGCGCAAGCGACTTGACTTGCAAAAGCCCGTGGAGCGTGAAGTATTGATGGAGTGCATCGAGATAGCTCATCAGGCGCCAACTGGTTCCAATATGCAGGGTTGGCGTTGGCTCTTCGTTGATGACCCAGTGAAGAAAAAGGCTTTAGCCGATATGTATCGCGGAAACTTTTATCCATATGTCAATGACCCCAATCGCCCCCGAGGAGATCATCAGGGTGAGCGAATCCTTGATTCAGCGACCTATCTCGCCGATGTCATGGATCAAGTTCCGGTGTTACTGATCCCGCTGATTGCTGGTCGCCTCGATACTGGCACCCCCGCCTTCGGTCAAGCTTCGGCTTGGGGATCATTGTTGCCAGCAGTCTGGAGTTTCATGTTGGCATTGCGCGAACGCGGTATGGGTTCAGCATGGACAACTTTGCATTTGCCCAACGAAAAAGAGGCCGCCGAATTGCTCGGCATTCCATTTGATCAATACACCCAGGCTGGGTTATTCCCTGTGGCCTACACAATCGGCACTGACTTTAAAGTGGCCAAACGCGTTGCGGCAGAAAAGTTTGTGCGTTGGAATAGTTGGAGTTAATCTTCAGGGCTCGTTCCCTCAAGCCTCAGTTGATGCCCATAGTCGAGC
>BJGB01000147.1 GCA_014190215.1 Actinomycetes bacterium
TGGCGATGGCGACGTGATGAAAACCCATAAGCGAAGTATTACCGATGAAACCCCTCTGCGAAAGACCAGAGTGACCAGAACTGGCAAAGTTGATACTTGCTGACCCATCTGGCAATGGCACAATGGTTCATATGTTCCTTGGCGCTGACCTCTTGAAGTGGATGGTGTTGGCTTTGGGTGGGGCATTATTCGCTGGCAATGTGCTGGCAATGGTGAAACCACCACCCAATCCACAAGAAGGCGATCTTGCGCGAGCGCCCCTCAAGCGCAGCATATTTATGGCCTCACTCGGCTTCATTGCTGCCGTCTGGGCGCTGGCCTCACTGGTGGCTTAAGGAGCAGATGTATGAGTGATCAACGACTTCAGCAACAACTCGATTTTCTCATGGAGATTGATCAACTCAAGCAAGTCGAACGCCAGACGGCAATCACCGGTGGTTCACGCCGAGAAAATACTGCTGAACACTCGTGGCATTTAGCGATGTACGCCTTAGTGCTACAAGAGTGGAGCAATGTTGATGTTGACATTGCTCATGTCTTGACTCTCTGTTTAGTACACGACATCGTAGAAATTGATGCGGGCGACACTTTTGCCTATGACACGACGGGTTACGCCGACAAAGAAGCTCGTGAACAAAAAGCCGCTGACCGTTTATTCGGTTTATTACCTGACGATCAGCGGGACCGTTTGCGTTCATTGTGGGATGAATATGAAGCTCAAGAAACACCAGCGAGTCAATTCGCGAATGCGGTCGATCGCATGCAGCCAGCGATGTTAAATCATCATGCCGGAGACGAGTCACCGTGGAAACGTCATGGTGTGAGTTACCCGCAGGCAGTGAAGCGATTGTCTCCCATCGGCAATGGCTCAACGACGTTATGGCAACACACGCAGACATTGATCAATGAGGCGCGCAGCCGAGGTCATCTCACCGAAGGTTAGTTACGAAGAGTGAATGCCTTCAATGGCGATCACTGCGCCGTCAACAATGGTCAGCAACATGTATGTATCAGTGATTCGGGCGATGAGATTGGTCTTCGGGATATCCACGAGAACTCTTGCAGCATTTGCCAATTCAAAGAATTTCGCTGCACTCATCGCAGTATTTTTCTCACTCTCAACAATCGGTAGAGAAACAAAGAGCAAACTGTCAATCAGGGCTGGATAAAACTGTCGACCATCTGGCACAGGAATCGGATCATCTAATGAGTTGCGAATATCAAATGTGAAGCCCTGATCATTCTCATCAATCGCGCTAACGAAATACCCGACATAGAAACCATCGGGCAAGTCACCGCTGATGTAATCGCCTTCGACCAAAGATGGGTCCACCTGAGCAAGAGTTTCGGGAACCATAGGTGGGTCGACTTGAGCCCAATCATCAATCACCTGATCAATTTCAAGATCGCCGAGATCATCACTGTGGATAGTGACTGGTTTTCCGAGGTTGCTGGGATCAGTGGCTGGTGTTGCCGTCGTCACTGGAAGACTTTCGCTTGGAGCCTCGGTGTTAGTCGGGCTAGTTGTCGGCACCGACGAATCCGCACTGCCGTTACCCGAGGTGGATTCACTGACTTGCAGAAACACAAATGCGCCTGCCGCAGCAATGAGCAGACATAAAAAGATAACGGGGGCCTTGGATGAGGACTGTTTCTTCTTCTTGCGTTTCTTGGCCCGAGATCGTGAATTCGCCACGCCTCTATTGTGGCAGATTTCAGAGTTTACGGAGTAGCACTTCACTCACTCGGTGGTCGTTGCCCTTGCGCAGAATCAGCGAGGCTCGTTCCCGAGTTGGTTCAATATTGTTCTTCAGGTTGAGCCCGTTGATGCTTTCCCAAATACTTTGTGCCACCGAGACTGCTTCATCGCGCGAGAGATGGGCAAAATGGCGAAAGAAACTGTTCGGATCTTGGAAAACAGAATCGCAGAGACTTAAAAATCTGTCCACATACCATTTTTTAATATCTGCTTCAAGGGCGTCAATGTAAATCGAGAAATCGAAGTAGTCACTCACGAATTCGGTTGCGTCACTACCTGGGGCACCAACTTGCAAGACATTGAGTCCCTCAAGGATCAAGATGTCTGGTTGGCATACCTTGGCCGTTTCACCTTCAACGATGTCGTACACAATGTGACTGTAGACGGGGGCTTCCGCTGTCGCTTGTCCGCTTTTGAGATCCCGCAAAAACTTCAGAAGTGCCCGTGTGTCATAGCTTTCAGGGAAACCTTTTCGGTTCATTAAATCGCGTTCTTCGAGAACATGATTGGGATAGAGGAATCCATCGGTCGTGATGAGATCAACTTTTGGGTGATCGGGCCAGCGCGCTAAAAGCGCTTGCAAAATACGTGCAAAAGTACTCTTACCGACAGCGACGGAGCCAGCCACGCCGATCACATACGGCACCTTGGGCGCCAGCGTCCCAAGAAATGTTGCACTGACCTTATGCAAATTCTGTGTGGCGGAGACATATAGGTTGAGTAATCGCGTCATCGGCAGATACACCGCGGCGACTTCGTCAAGATCAATACGTTCGTTGATGCCGCGCAGATCCTCAAGATCGGCCTCATGCAAGGTCATCGGGGTAGCGGCTCGAAGGTCGGCCCATTGCTGTCGATCAAAAGAGACGTAACGCTCACCCACGGGTCATCACGCTACGGCTTCACGGGGGGTAAATGCGACTCAGGATGAACTTGGTTGACGTGGCGAGACCGCTTTATCGCCACCAGTGAGAACTTCACAGCCCGTCTCAGTGACCAAGATGGTGTGTTCAAACTGCGCCGTGCGCTTGCCGTCGGCAGTGACGGCCGTCCAGTCGTCATCCCACATATGAAATTGGTAGGTCCCCAAGGTGATCATCGGTTCAATAGTGAAGATCATGCCTGGCTTCATCAGCATGTTATTACGCGCATCGTAATAATGCAGCACTTGCACATCGGAGTGAAATTGCTCGCCGATTCCGTGACCGATGAAGGCGCGTACGACACCGAGACGATGAGCGGTGGCGTGATCTTCAATGGCTTTTCCGATATCGCTCAATGGACGATCTGGTTTGACGGCACCAATGCCAAGCCACAAACATTCTTCAGTGACCTTGACTAAGTTGCGATCAATATCACTCACATTGCCCACGAAAAATGTGGCATTTGTATCGCCGTGAACGCCATTGACATAACAAGTCACATCGAGGTTGATGATGTCGCCATCCTCAATCACAGTGTCATCGGGAATACCGTGACAGATCACTTCATTCAATGAGGTGCAGACACTTTTTGGATAATGGTGATAGTTCAGTGGACTGGGGTAGGCACCGCGTTCAATGGTCAGGTCATGGACGAAAATGTCAATGTCATTTGTTGTCATGCCGGCTTGGACATACTCGCCCGCCAAACGCAAAATGTCGGTGGCCATGTCGCAGGCGTAACGCATCTTTTCAATAATCTCAGGACTCTTGACCTTGGGTTCATTCCAGCGTGGCACTTCGCCCGTGGCTGCGTACGGAGGCTTGCCGATATGGTCAGGCACAGCGCGCATTGGCGAGATAACACCGGGTGTGATGCGACCCTCAAGACCCTTATGGCAACGCTTATATTTGCGGCCCGATCCGCACCAACACTCGTCGTTGGATTGCGGAAGAACCGCTGGTGCTTTCATTCGGCTAGGTGTGCTAGTCACAAGATTTACTCTACCTCGCAAGCCCTGAACCGTCTGTTTGAGAGTGGGTCCGATGACCTATTCATTGTTAGTTCGCCGTGACTCAGATTTCTTGGCACACATCAACCAGTACATGCCGAATGGGGAAAGTGAGTATTTCAATGAGTCAAGGAATCATCCAACGAGGTGGTGCGTATCGCCAACGGATCGCAACCCTTGGGTCCTCTGTGACTGGAGGCATGAAGCGGCAGGGAATTCGGATCCCAGAGTTTGCCGTTGGATTAATGATCGTGGCCTCGTGTGTGGGTGGGGCTTTGATGTGGCAAAATTCGCAAGATTCAGGTGTGAGTGTGCTGATCACATCGCGATTTTTGACACGTGGCGCGCAAGTTCGAGCCGGCGATCTAGTCACCGCGCATATCAGCAGTGATACCGAGATCGCCCTCTTACCCAGTTCGGCCGCTTCGCAAGTGATTGGCATGCGTGTTTCTTTTGATATCGCTGCGGGTACGCCATTGAATGCCTCGCAACTTATCTCTGTTGCGCCTTTGGGGAAAGGTGAGGGTCTCGCCGGGATCACGGTCACAAGCGGGCAAGCGCCAGCGAACCTCTCAGCTGGTGATGATGTGCGACTCATTGCCGTTGATAGTCAAAGTGACGGTTCGAAACTCGCCAGCACAATCACGGGATCGGTCCAGGTGTGGGAAATATCTGAACCTGATGCCATGAGCGGTGATCGATCAGTGACGTTACGCGTCGGATTGGCTGCGGCCTCAGAGATGATTGGTCACGACGAACTTCATCTCATCAAGGTGGTGAATTGAGATGACGCTGATCGTCACTGGCACAACTGGCGGACTCACCGATCTCGGGACGGTGTCTCTTCATCTCGCAACTTTGTGGCCTCATCCAGTCACTGTGATTGAGGCAGATCCAGATGGTGGCCGTTTGGCAGCGCGCCACAATTGGGAACTTCGACCTGGGCTGGCTGAATTAGCGGGTCATCTGCGTACACCCGCAACCTCTACGCTTGACCCCGCCACTCTTTGTCGTGAATATCGAAATCACGTCAGCGTCGTTGTCGCTCCACCTTCAGCGGAGCAAGTGATTGCAGCACTATCTGTGATCGGACCAAACGTGCGCAACATCGAACAATTCTTAGGTGGCGACATTGTCATTGATGTTGGGCGTGTGCGACCCAATAGTCCCGCCGCTGAACTCATTCGCCAAGCTGATATTCGACTCCTGATCACGCGCACTGATCTTGACGATGTCGTTGTGCTTGTTCATCGTCAGCAATTACTCAACGATTTCGGCCTCTGGAAGATTCTTGCTGCTGGTGGCAGATACACCGTGAAAGAGTTATCTCAGGCCGTGGAGTTCCCTGTTCTGGCCGACCTCTTGCCGGCCGACCGCAAAAGTAGCGCCTCATTACGAAAAGCAATCGCCGCTTTGGCAAACGAATTGCAACCCAATCGGTTATCTAGTTTGGCGGTGGTGTGATGTCGCTAGTCCCGACAGACATTGTGCAGAGAGATCTCATTGCTCAGATGACAACAGTCTTGATTG
>BJGB01000148.1 GCA_014190215.1 Actinomycetes bacterium
TCATCCATACACACCACATCGGGGCGACCAGCAAGAGCTCGGGCCGCAGACACCAATTTACGTTGACCTTGACTAATTTCATTTGGATACTTCTTAGCGAGATCGCCAATACCCAAAACTTCAAAAGCAAAATCGGCGCCACTATGGTCGCGCTTTCGACCAGGACGGACGAGATCTGTCAAAAAACTTTTCGCTGTTTGATGCTCGGCAGCGACCTGAATATTTTCTTCAATGGTGAGATCATCGAAAAGTTCGAGGGACTGCCATGTTCGCCCAAGACCCAATCGGGCTCGACTGTGAACGGGCAAGGAGTTGATTTCCTGCCCTTTAAATTCAATGCGACCAGTGGTTGGAACAAATCCCGTAATGCCGTCGATGAAGGTCGTCTTGCCGGCACCATTGGGACCAATCAATCCGACCAATTTTCCTTGCTCGACGGCGATGTCAACATTGTTGACCGCTCGCAGTCCACCAAACGTCACTGACATTCCTGCTGTTGTTAAAAGATTCAACTGTCAACCCCCACTTCTTTCCCCACAGGGGACACTAGTTCATCACTGCCACGATTTCTTGCAGTCAAGATCTGAGAGATACGCAATTTCCGTTGACGAAGACTCCCAGAAAGTCCTTCGGGATTCTGAATTGAGGCGAGAATAAGTCCCAGCCCACCCAAAATCAAAGTGAACTCACTGGGTACATGCAAGATGTTGGACAAGAAGGTGAAAAAGATGCCGCCAGAAACCAAAATTCCGCCGGCGATCGCTCCAGACACACTAGAAATTCCCCCGATGTAAGCAAAAGCCATGAAGGTCAACGATTGCAGGAAGGTGAATTTGTCCGTCGTCACTCCACCTGAACGATATGCGATAAGGGCTCCGCCTACTCCGGCAATAAAGGCAGAGATCGCGAATGCCAGCATCTTGACCCCCGCGACATTGACTCCAGCCGCTGCCGCGGCGCGTTCATTATTTCGCGTCGCCAACATACTTCGGCCAGTGGCAGATATCCGCAGGTTGGCAACCATGTAACACAGAATGACGACAAGGATCAAACAAAAAATTGCCGTCAAGGGGTTGGGTTGTAACCCATCTCCTGCTGTGAGACCCAAGAAGTCGTACTGCACATCGCGAGCTCCCACGATGAGATTCGGCGTATCAACTTTGGCGCCAATGAAGCCACCATTAATGGATTTGTTGGAGAACAAAACTCTGTCGACTGCCACTGCGAATGCCAAGGTCACTATGGCCAAGTTGACGCCGCGCACCCTTAACGCCGGTATCGCTACAATCATGCCGACCGCCATGGCCACAAATCCTCCGATTAAAATCGGAAAAGGGAAGGGCATGTGGGGAATCACGGTGATGTGATAGTCGGTGAAGAAAACTGGCAGTCGTATGGGTGCCTCAACCGTCATTTTGGAAACCAGGAATGCAGAGATTCCCGCGAATGACATCTGCGCCAGAGAAATCTGGCCGACATAACCCGTCACTACGACAATCGACAAACAAAGAATGACTCCCACGAGCGAATTTGAGAGCGCTAGGCGGAAGGACGGAGTTAAAACAAACAGTGCCAATATCGCTATGGCGAATATAGAAACTGGGGCCAGATAGCGCCTTGACGACCGAGATGGCGTTGGGGAAAAGGGTAAGCGTCCTGCACTGAGTGAGCCGCGTACTGGCAAACTTTTTCCACGCAAATAGAGGACCACAACAATCACTAGAAGAGGAATCAACCGTTCTCCCCCAGGCAACGGTGTTCCACCGGATTTAAAGAACCAATCATGGTTGATCTCCAAATACTTGATGAGACCAAACTGCATACCTAAAAGCAATGAGGCAAAAGTAGTCCAACCGAACGACGTAAAACCACCAACCAACGCTGCAGTTAACGCAGGAATAATCAATGCTGGAAGAACACCTGGGTCAACAGACCTTTGAATCGTCGCCGCAAAAATACCTAGCAGTCCAGTAATCAGTGTTGACAAAACCCAGTTCGCTGCACCTAAAAATTCTGGTGAAAAGCCTAAGAGAACTGCGCCTTTTTCATTCTCGCTGGCGGCTCTCGTGGAAAGGCCGAATCGCGACTTTTGGAAGAAAAACCAGAGTGCGAAGGTAAAAACTAAAACTAATATCGCGATTGTCAAAGCATCTGCACCGATTGAAATTCCGAATGGAAGTTTCAAGGGAGCAGCATCTTGTTTGTAGAAGGGCATGGACCTAACGGCAAAGGGTTGAATAGTGAACCTTCGAATAATGACCGCCGGAAGGAGAATGAACAGTCCGATAGAGGCCACAACTTTTGCTAACGGAGGGCTATGTCGCAATGGCTGAAAAATCAAGAGATGCAACAAAAGCCCAAATAGCATCGCGAAGACAAGAGATATCAGCAACGCCGGCCAAAAGCTGACCTCATTGCCGAGGCTGATTCGCGTTGGCCAATCTGGAAGATCGGTCCATGCCCCCTTTTCTTGGAATAGATGGAGGACGCCCTCAATCGGGGCTAGTGGATTGGGTAACGGAGGAAGGAACAGGTCTCCGTCCCTACGAAGTACCGCATAGAAATACGCGACGTACATCGCAACAGCACTATTTGCGAAATTGACGATCCCGGATCCACGGTAAGTGAGTACTACTCCAAGGGCGATCGCTGCTATCAAAGCCCCCTGGGCGATACCCGACCCAGATATAAAGTTTGTTCGAGTCTCAGGATCAATGATCGCCCAAAGAACAACTGCTGCCGAAACAACCAAGAACGCTGCTCGAAGGTTTCGCGTTAGTTGCGGAACAGGATTAACAGTTTCCGGAGACGGTTTATCGGAGCGCCCCGATTTGAGACGCTCCGATAACCATTTTTTAATATTCACAAAGTTTTGACTCGCCTAGAAATCAGACTTTGGTGGCGTCAATGGGCTTGCCGTTGAGGGCGTCGGCAATGCTCAGCCACTCACCATCTTTGTACTGCTGGATTCCCATTTGCGATCCACAGACCGAGATGAATATCGGTAAGCCAAGGATAACTTGCTTGCCACAATCCAAAGGACCAGCCTGAATCATCATTGGCCCCTTGAAGCCGCGAATTTTGCCGTCAATACCGGCGTAATCCAAAGCATCAGGACCGAGTTGATTGAGGAACTTGGTGAGAGTCATCATGTTCGCAAATGAAGGTCCAGCAAAACCGGTGTACTCAAGGTTTGCTGCGCCAGGGGCTGGCACACCATACTGCTGCACTTTTTCGAGATACGTCTGCATGCCGCTTTCGTAGTCTGGGTTGAAATAGCTGTACCCGTATCCACCGAAATACCAGTTATTCGGGACGGTACCACCATCACCGACTTCTGCTAGGTGATCTGACATCGGTGTGCCAAAGCACAGTCCAGTGGCGACGATAACTGGATCGATACCTAGCGCTTTGCTGGCATCGTAGACATTGATGCACTGCTGAAGCGTCACAATGAGTACGACTACGTCGGCAGCATCAGCGCCAACAGCGGTCATTGCGGATGCCACATCAGCGGCGGTAGCTGTGTCATCAACACCAACGAAGGTGTAGGCGATTCCTGCTTTTTCAATCACAGGCTTGAATAAAAGATCAGCACCAGCCTGTCCTGCAGCGTTATTGGCAGCGATGATGGCGACGTTCTTGACCTCGCCGAGTTGGCTTACGACAAACCCTGCCATTCCCGCAACTACTCCAGGTGAACCAGCAGTGAAGGCTTGGCCCGCAGAGGTAGTGAAGTCGTCAGCTGTAACACCGTTGCCGACGATCACTGGCTTCTTGGTATTCAAGGCATCGTAAAGTTCCTTATTGCCCACCAAAATCGTTCCGGTCACAACCACAGCAATATCGGCATTGTTAGCAAACTCGGTGCCACACTTTGCGCCATCTTCTGCGACGGCAATGCTGCACGGCACGATTTCGAGTGGACGGCCAGCGGCGCCTCCGAGTTCATTGTTAATGAACTCAACTGCGGCGTTGATGCCGATTGTGTTTTCTGGGAAATAATCCTCTTGGTTGACGTAACCGACTTTGATTGAGTCACCACTGGCCATGCCGGCAGTGCCCTCGGTGTAATCAAGCGCCCACTGAACCAAATCGCCATCGGCATTTGGCGCGTCAGTGACGTCTGGTGCGTCAGTGACGTCTGGTGCGTCCGTGACGACTGGTGCTTCGGTGACCGAACTCTCGCTGTCGCTGCTGCATGCTGCGGCCAACAGACCCAACACCGCCAGTCCCGCTATAAGACCTTGTTGCTTCCTTTTCATTACATGCTCCTTGTTAAGCCGAAGTGAATTCTTCACTAACAGCCAACAATATTGCCACAAAGTAGCCCGAACTACCATTCTTTGAGCGAATATCTCAGGATTCCTTGTTTTCCTCGCGATAGTCCCCGAAAGCCGCGTCACGCTCACTTAATGCTGCCGTGACACCCTTAGTGGCAAAAGATTGCATGTACTCCATGGAAGATTTCTGATGGAAGCCCAACGCTTGGATCTCGGCGGTCGCTCGAATACCCGCACGTATCCCCATGACATCCATCGCTCGGTGCGCCGCCCGCTTATTCAGCGCTAAAAGATCGGCCGGCACCTTGGCAATTCGTTGGGCCATTGCCAGCACTGCCTCATCGAGTTCGTCGGCTGGATGTGCTCGGTTAGCAAAACCGTTGGTCACCGCCTCTACGCCGCTCATCGAGTCGCCTGTCAATAAAGCTTCCATTCCCTGACGCAAACCCATTAACCATGTTTGCCATTGCATATCAGGCGGCGACATCAAGCGAACTGGCGGATATCCAATCTTGGCGTCCTCTGCGACATACACAAGGTCGCACGCTGTTGCGAGCTCGGTACCACCGGCCAAGCAGTACCCGTGCACTTGCCCAATGATCGGGGTACTCATATCCCACATTTCAAACCAATTATTCACAACATGCCGCGACCACCAACCGTCGGCACGCGAAATCGCCCGTTCAACATCACTATTGGGCGATCCCAAATCGTAACCAGCGCAAAATGCCGACCCTGCACCGCGAATAATCATCACCGATACATCACGAGCCTTGTCACCATCGCGTAGCGCCTCAAACAAAGCCCAGCGCAAATCATCGTTCAGGGCATTGCGCTTCTCCGGACGGTTCAAAGTGAAACGCAGCACCTTCGGCGCTCGATTCTCAATCAACAAC
>BJGB01000149.1 GCA_014190215.1 Actinomycetes bacterium
GAGAGAATGGCCCACGTCGATACCCGATCGCACCATCGGATCTGGTTCCACAGCAGCAATATCTAAACGACTCACCATTGCCCGATCAATTTTTAGTTCTGTAAATGGGGCCACCAACAGTCGCTCATAGTTGCTGGTGCCAGTGCCAAAATCATCAACCGATAAACGAAAACCTGCGATGCGCAAGCGGGTCAAGATGGCTAAGGCAGGCGCAACGTCAGTAATTGGCGCGGTTTCAGTGACCTCAAATGTCCATCTCTCACTAGGTGCCGCCTCAAGAAGGATGCGCTGCGCTCGTCGTGGCAATTCCTCGTCGTTGAGGTCCAACACGGAAATATTAATTGAGATATCAGCAAGCGATGCCAAAGCGCGATAGCGCTTTCGATCACGAGCAGCCATCGTCATCACTAGATCCAATAACTCGCTGGTGCGTCCCTCTTGTTCAATGAGGGCAACCAAAATCGCTGGCGAAACATCTCCGTGATCTTTGTGGCGCCAACGAACGAGCGCTTCAACACCGAGCGCTTCACCCGTCTGCGTGGAGACCTTGGGTTGATAGGCGAGGTGCAAGAGATCTGGATCCAATAACAAATCAGCATTGATGATCACCTTGGGTCCGGTGGGATCCATACCCTGATCAATCACCTGTGACCATTCCATCATCGCCGTTTTCAACACATCCAGCGAAAATGGTTTGGCGAATGTACCGATCACGCGGAGTTTGTGCATCTCGGCAATTCGACCAGCTGTATCCAGCAGTGTTTGATCCGCTCCACTCACCAGAATCACGGGCATACCACGATGAGTTGCGCCCAACTTGCTCATGATCTCAATGCCATCTATTTCGCCAAGTGACAGATCAAGGACAACCAAGTCAAAGCGACCACCGATGGCATCCTCAATATCTCTGGGAAGGCTGGCCGATGTCGCTTCAAATCCAGCCGACTCGGCGACAGCCACGATCAGTTCACAAATCGCTTCTTCGTCATCAATCACCAAAACTTTGGGCGTCTCACTCATAGCGAATTTTCACCTCCACCCAATCGGTCGACAGGTGCATCTCCATCGAGATGGGCAATGAACGGCGACAAGGCGCTGTACAGATCTTCGCGAGAAAAAGGTTTCGCCAAAGTGCGTTCTCCGAGTTCTTGCAGGTTTCTCATCTGCTCTGAATAACCAGTCATGAAAATGACCGCCAGATCGGGCACAATCGCTACAGCCAAGCGAGCGAGTTGAATCCCGTCCACTTCTTCTCCAAAATTTGCATCTGAGACAAGGACATCAGGTTCAAAAATCTCAATCATTTCTAAGGCTGCCTTCGGCGAGGTAGCAAACCGCGCATCAACGCCCATGTCAATCAGCCAGGACGCCACCATCTCCGCTAAAGATTGCTCATCATCGGCCACAACCACACGACGTCCTGAACGGCGTTGCACCACTGCCGCCGTGCGAGTTTGTTGACCTGAGTAAATCGGCAGACTGAGCGTCACCGTCGTACCGATACCGAGGCGACTCTCTAGAGATGCCGTTCCCCCACTTTGCTGAGCAAAGGCATAGACAGTTGCCAGACCAAGCCCAGTGCCTCGACCTACTCCTTTGGTGGTGAAGAAAGGCTCAAAGGCACGTGACACAACATCTGCTGGCATTCCCTTGCCGTCATCTGCCACCGAGAGCTCAAGAACTCCACTGTCTGAGTTAGTGCGCGCAGAAATTCGCAGCGTTCCTGTGGGGCCCATGGCATCTCGTGAATTGAATGCGAGATTCAAAATACAACTTGATAAGCGACCGGCGTCCACCATCAACTGGACAGTGGGATCAGCGAAGTCAACTGTCACTTGGCGACCCTCACCGAGCGCTTGGCGAACAAGAGGAAGTAAACCCTTAATCAATTCTGAGAGCGTCACGGCGCTTTCTTCGAGAGGCTGGCTGCGAGCGACAGCCAACAACGATTTCGTAATCTCCGCGCCGCGCTCAACAGCGGTAATGGAGCGAGAAACAAACTTTGACAACTTCTCATCACCGGTGACTTTTTCATGTATCGCCATCAACTGCAGGTTGCCAAGCGTGACGAATAAAAGATTGTTGAAGTCATGGGCCAAACCACCAGCCAAAGCACCCAAAGATTCCATGCGCTCTGACTGCGCCGAACGCATCGCCAAGTTGCGGCGCTCAGTTGCGTCTAAAGAATGCAACAGACCGAGTGGATTTTTTGTGTTCGGACCAATTGGTCTGGCTTCAAGTTCAAAGATGCGCATTGTGCTTTCTGTGTCATCTTCACCCAACTCGGCGTACCCCGGTCCACCGTCCAGGGCCTGCTGCAATAAGTCGGTGACTAATCGGGCCCGACCAGATTGTGCATTCAGGTCAAAGAGTTCAATCACTGCTAAGCCTGGAATTCTTGTTGAAAACTTCTCTCGAACCTCTTTGTTGGCAATCACCACACGAAAATCTGCATCAAAAACAACTGACATGCCAGGCGTCGTGTCAAGAGCCGCTTCAAGGAGTGACTCGCGACGTTGACGTTGCACTTCCATTGCGAAGTGAGCGTTGGCTGAGCGCAAACAGAAAAGTAATAGCAGGGCCGCAAAAATAAATTCAATGCCATAGACAATGAAAATAAATGGGTCACCTGAAGCAAGATCGGTGCCAGCGACATCTGTCAAACGTGCCCATACTTGGCGCGTCACTTGGGCTGCCACGAATGACACCAAAATGATCATCAGTGGTGTGATCAGCTGCGTGGCCGAGGATCGGTCATATGTAAACCAATGGGCGGCTCGTCGCGTGGCTACCATCGCCGCCAGGCATGAAGCAATACCCAGGCCGAGAGCGCAATCGAAAAATGAAACTGCTTCACCTTGACCTGCCACATGAAGCACCAATACTTCAAGACCTGCGCCGACTATCCCAAGGACAGTGACACCTAATAGGAACGTCAAGATGCGCC
The DNA here is from genome assembly GCA_014190215.1 of Actinomycetes bacterium. GTDB lineage: Bacteria > Actinomycetota > Acidimicrobiia > Acidimicrobiales > Ilumatobacteraceae > Casp-actino8. The sequence continues at coordinate 2,948 of BJGB01000149.1, forward strand.
GCGAGGGGGCATGCGATGACATCGCTGCTGTCGTGCGTTGTAGAACCGTGGCCAGCATCACGATCTCAATAACTCCGACGCATCCCAGCACAAGCAGTGCCAGCAAGGATGCTCCACTGAGTTCATCGCCTATTCGGGAACCTAAAAATGCGTATCCCAATAGCAAACCAACTGACGCACTTGCCCCACAAACCCATCCCTTGAAGATCCAGGCAATCCCCGCTAAGGCCACGGCAAAGCGCACGTCTACCCAACCGCCAACCGTCGGCCACACTGCAGCACATGTTGCTAGACACGATCCAACCAACCAAGTTGCTGCGGGCTGAGAGGAGTGGCGAGGCGTTTTCATAAGTTTTTACAACCCAAGTTGACCCGGATGAGAACAAAGATGGCGTTACCTGATCGTACGCCGATTGACCCTCCTACTCAGGGCATATCAACATCTCCGCGGGTGGCCTTGGATCAAGCAGCGAGTTTCGCGGTTCGATACTTGCTCTAACTGAAAGATCTCGCCGAGTTTGTGAGATTATGAACTATGAGCCTGATCAACGCACCAATCAATACCCTGTCCGGTCAAGAAACAACTTTGGGAGGACTCGGAGCCGACCTGATGCTGGTCGTCAATGTCGCCAGCAAGTGTGGACTCACGCCGCAGTACACGGGCCTTGAGGCGTTACACGAGAAGTACGCCAACCGTGGCTTCAGCGTTGTCGGTGTTCCGTGTAATCAGTTCATGGGTCAAGAGCCGGGTACCGCCGAAGAGATTGCGACGTTTTGTTCCACTTCATACGGTGTCACTTTCCCTCTTCTTGAAAAGATTGAAGTCAACGGCGAAGGCAGCCATGCCATCTACACCGAACTCACAGCCTCGGCCGATGCCGAAGGCCACACGGGTGACATCCGCTGGAACTTTGAAAAGTTTCTTGTGAGCAAGTCGGGCGAAATCATTGGGCGGTTTGCTCCCATGGTCCAGCCAGACGATGCAACTTTGGTGGCCGCCATTGAGGCACACCTTTCACACTAAGTTTTTCATGTGAGTGCTCGAGAGCGATCTCGGGGATCAAAGGGGAATCATGTCGCATACGCATCAAAGTGAACGCGTCGCTATTGTCACTGGGGCCGCCGACACCGACATCTTCACATCAGCAACAGAGACATCAAGGTCTCGTTCATCGTGGACACCAGATCTTGGCCCACGAAACGTGTATCGACTTTACAAACCGCGCAGTTTATATTTCATGATGTCCGGAGCAGTGAGGCTTGAGCCACACTTCGCGCTGGCCGCCATCACTTCTGGATCTGTCAACGAAGCCGTGTCAAAGTAGTCGGCGGCATACACGGTAAACCCATCGCGGTAACGGCGCACGCTGGTTCCACGAAACATCGGCACGCGCTCGCCGTCACTGGTGACTGCTACTTGCACCCACTCCTGCAGATATGTCTTGCCATTGTTGAGTTCGGGGCCGACTGGCATGAACTCGATGTTGCCGACGCGCGGCATGATGTCCATAATCCACGACTTGATTTCATCGCGACCATGAAAGACGCCGAATATTGGATCGTGATACACCGAGTCAGTGGGGTGGAACTGTTCGCAATCAGCGTCAAAGTCAACTTCCGAGCACACCGTGACTGGCGTGGCCAGGTGCCGTTGCCACTCTTTGGGTGACGGTGCATCGGGCAACGACGCAGCCTCCACTCCAGGTGGTGGCGGAACGCGAAACGAGCCAGTGTCGTACACATCACAAGCCCATGTGATCCAACTGTCTCGATAGCGACGCACACTGACCCCGCGCGACATCGGCATTTTTCCTTCGCCCATTCCCATGGCTTGCATATCGGCAACCATTTGCCACTCATCAAGAGTGGTGACGCCTTCACCGTCATCGAAAAACTCAGGCTCCGCTGTGGGAACGAATTCAATGAAGCTGATTTCAGCCATCGTCGGCACGAGCCAACCGCGAATATTTTTTTGCCCATAATACGAGCCATAGATGGCATCGAAATAACGCGAATCAGTC
>BJGB01000150.1 GCA_014190215.1 Actinomycetes bacterium
GCTTCATCACGACATCGCTCAAGTATCGGGATCGGTGAAATTGAATGATTCCTACACTGGAGCGGAGTTGAGTTTTCCTCAACAAGGGTTCACGAATAGTGATCTGGCAGTGGGCTCGCTGTTGGTGTGGCCGTCGTTGGTGACCCATCCGCATCAAAGTCTCGTTCTCACGAGTGGGGTCAAATACTCATTGACACTGTGGTTTGAAATCCCCGAGCAGTACAACTAATTTATGCCGTTTACTCAGGGACTATCCACCATTTGGTGAGGAAATAAAACTACCGTCACAGTTGTTGTGATCACTGCAAAGAACAAATCGCGAAGCATCAATTTTGCTCTGCTGTTGTGTTTGGTCAGTGTCCCTATTTTGCTCTCAGGTTGTTCGGGCGTGGTCTCATCATCCGCCGACGCGGCCACTAAGCCGCCAGTAACAATCGCATTGTCTGCGCCGCAACCGAGAGAGAGTTTGCCACCACCAACGTTGCCTACGCCAATCATCACGGCTCCTCCACCACAAGCAGTTGTCGTTGCTGTAGCACCGCTTGATGTGCCGCTCGTAGCAGTCGGAAAAAAAGATGGAGCAGAAACTGCACGCGTGCAGCAACGTCTGTTGGATTTAGGATTTTGGTTGCAATCATCAGAAGGTGAATATGGCGTGACTACCGCCCAAGCGGTGATGGCTTTTCAAAAGTACGTTGGTCTCGAGGCTTCTGCTGCTGTCGATGAAGCGACTGCTCAAGCGCTTACGAGCACCACGACGAAGGCTCATGGGGAGACCAACACTGGAACGCTGATTGAGATTGACAAAGATTTGCAATTACTTTTCATTGTCCAAGACGCTGTGACAGTCTGGACAATCAACGTTTCGACTGGCTCGGGGATCGCCTTTAAAGAACGCGATAAAAATGAATGGGGTAAATGGGTCTGGGGAGATGGACAAACTCCCGACGGAATATTCAAGATCAATCGTGAGGCTGAGAAGGGGTGGCGAACGGGCGATCTGGGGGATATCTATCGCCCGAAGTATTTCAATGTGGGGATCGGTCTGCATGGGGCGTATCAGGTGCCCAACTATCCCGCATCGCATGGGTGCGTGCGAATGTCCACTCCAGCTATGGATTTCATCTGGGCAGAGAACTTGGCCCCGATGGGGATGAAGATCTGGGTGCACTCTGATCCACCTGTTTTGTGACATCCTGAAGAAGTGATCTCCACATTCACCGAATTTCGTCCATGGACTGATCCAACAGTGGTCTCCATTGGACGCCTGGCAATGCGACAGGTGATGACGGCGCATATTGATGTCGAGAGTGCACGCGGATTACGTCAAGAGTCACCGTGGTGGCAAAACCTCAATGGATCATGGCAATTGAAGTTATGGGCCAATCCTGATGCTGTGCCGAATACCGCAGTAAAAACAAACTTGTCGTCGAAGGCCGGTTGGCTTTCAGTTGAAGTCCCTGGCAACTGGACGATGCAGGGGACTGGTGACTTCCCGCACTACACGAATGTGCAGATGCCCTTTGCATTGCGTCCACCGGAAGTCCCAGAAAAAAATGTCACAGGTGTGTATCGGCGAACTTTCACGGTGCAGCGTGGATGGAAAAGTCGCCGCACAATTATTCATATCGGTGGCGCAGAAAGTGTGCACGCACTTTTTATCAACGGAAGTTTCGTCGGCTATGGAACAGATAGTCGCTTGCCCAGCGAATATGACATCAGCAACTTTCTTGTGACAGGAAAAAACACTGTGGCCATTATGGTGCCGCGTTATAGCGCACAGTCGTATGTTGAAGATCAAGATCAGTGGTGGATGGCAGGCCTACACCGCGAAGTATTTCTCGAGTCACGGGCCTTAGTGCATCTTGATCAAGTTCACGTCGTCGCGGACTGGGATGTGGACTCTGGAGTGGCGACAGCAACGACGACATTACGAATTCGCAGCGCTGACGAAAAAGCCATCGCTCGGGGTTGGAGTGCGCGAACGTGGATTGAAACTCTTGATGGCCGTCGCCTGGGTCGCGTGCAGAAGGAAACTTTTCCGCATCGACATCTACAGGCTTATTTGTTTTCTGGTCATCTTGCTACGACCACTGTTGAAGTGCCTAAAGTTTTACCTTGGTCCGCGGAAATGCCGATGCGTTATCGCCTGGTGTGCGAACTGCTGAACCCTGATCAGGAAGTCACAGAAGTCGTTGCTCAAGTCATTGGATTTCGGCGAGTTGAAATCAAAGATGGCTTAGTGAGTGTCAATGGTCAAGCGATCACCATCATGGGAGTGAATCGTCACGATCATCACCCTGATCGAGGTAAAGCAGTGACGGTTGAAGATATGCGCCAAGACATCGTGGCGATGAAACAAGCCAATGTCAACGCCGTGAGAACATCGCATTATCCAAATGACCATCGCTTTTATGACTTGTGCGATGAATACGGCTTGTATGTCATTGATGAGGCAAACATTGAGAGCCATGCCTTCAATACAAGTTTGTGTCACGACCCACGGTTCTCTGCCACATGGCTCTCACGAGTTTCGCGAATGGTTGAACGTGATCGCAATCATCCGAGCATCATTATCTGGAGTCTCGGCAATGAATCTGGATATGGCGAGCATCATGATGCATGCGCGGCATATATCCGGCGGGTAGACCCGACCCGACTCTTGCATTATGAGGGAGCAAGTTTTCATGGAGGTTGGAGCGACGGACTCGGACAAGCGACCGATGTGGTATGTCCGATGTATCCGCCGGTGACGGCTTTGGATTGGTACGCCGACGGTGCCTTGGGAACGCGCCCTGTGATCTTGTGCGAATACAGTCACGCCATGGGGAACTCGAATGGCGGTCTATCGGATTACTGGGAGTCCTTCAATAAACATCGGGTACTTCAAGGTGGGTTCATTTGGGAATGGAAAGATCACGGCATTCGCCAAGTCGCAAAAAATGGCATTGAACGTTTCGCTTATGGCGGCCAGTTCGGCGACACACCACATGATGCAAACTTTGTTGCCGACGGTTTGGTTTCCCCAGAGTGCGAACCCCACCCTGCGATGCAGGAATTGATGTGGGTTCATCGTCCAGTCTCGGTTGAACAAACTGGTTGGAAATTGCGTGTGACTAACCGTCAGTCTTTTCGGAATTTGGCATGGTTGCGTGGATTCTGGGAGATGACTGTTGATGGTCAGATTCTCTCCTCAGGTTCATGGTCGCCCGATGTGAATCCTGGTCAATCACTGTTGATTGATCCGCCAATCAATCTCGTGGAGGCCAAGTCCAATTATGGTGAGGTTCTCTTAAATTTCAGATGGGAAACAAAAAAAGTCATGCCATGGTGTGGTGTTGGTCATCTCGTGGCATGGGACCAGATCGTGGTCCGAGAAGCAAAACTTCCAGTGATGCCCAAACGTGTCTCATACAGTGATCGCGCTGAGATTGATGTTCTGTTGGGTAGTCCTCCGCGACTCAATATATGGCGCGCTGCTACTGACAATGATGGCTTCAAACTCATCGGCAACGGAGGGACTCTCGGCAAATGGTTGAAGGCGGGGATTGATAGCAAGCCAGCCGAGTCATTAGTGCAGCATGTTTTCGATTCGTACGTTGATGCTCACGGTGCTGTCATCTATGACCATACGGTCGTTGTCCCCGAAGAGTTAGCAGACCTTCCGCGCGTTGGAGTGGTCTTTGAAATGCCAGTGGGCTTCGATCAGATTCGGTGGTTCGGACGCGGCCCATTGGAGAATATGCCAGATCGAAATTCGGGAGCTTTGCTTGATATTTGGGAATCTGAGCCCGATGAATTGCCATATATTTTGCCACAGGAGTTTGGGTTGCGAACAGATTGTCGCTGGATGGAAATTATTCGCTCACGCGATGGGCGTCGCTTAAGAATTGAAGCATTGCGTCCGGTTGCGTTACATATGTCGGCGACTCATCATCGTGACGAGGATTTGTTTGCGGCGGCCGACGTCACCGAGTTGAGACGTCGCGAAGGACTAGTGGTCCATCTTGATATCGCCCACCGGGGTGTCGGCACCGCCAGTTGTGGGCCAGATATTCATCCGCGTCATGCAATCGCTGCTGGCACTTATCGTTTTGCCTACCGTTTACTACTCGTCAAATAGGTTCAGTGGCACGACGGACTCGTAGTTTTCTGTCATCGGCTGTGAGGCATTCACCTGACTCCAGATCGAATTTCCAACCGTGCAAGGTACAGGTCAATGTCGTCCCGTCTTGTTCACCAAAGACACCGAGGTCAGCTTGGCGATGGGGGCAGAAACGTTCGACGATGTAATCACCGATAGTTATTTCTTCACTTGGCTCAGGTCGCGTGAATTTCTTGAGTGCTTCTGCTTCCGTGCGCTGCATCCGTTCAACACTCAGCGACTTGAAGAAGTTATAGATGAACTCGTTATATGAACCAGACCTCCAAGCCTTGAAGCGCAATGAGAGAAATAATTTGTCGCTCCAATCAGCGGCGTTTTGGCTGACGACGGTTTCTACCAGGCGACGGTCTATCTCAAAGCGGAAACCGTAGGCCTCGTTGTTGAAGGGGCGCACTTCACCGTTGGGAAAATCAATAAGAATCTCAAGATCTCCCGCTCGCAATAGGCAGGCTGCTCCGACTCCTCGTCGCAGCGCTGGCGCCATTGCAAGAAGTGGTTCCCACCACAATTTGAGAGTTGTCAGCAAATCAGGATTCTCTTGCGGCCACGTGGTCTTCATTTCTTCAAGCCACACAAGATAGTCGGCTTGATAATTGCGCAAGTAACTCTCTTTGTCAGAAAAGATTGCCTGAACATCTGCCTCCGCTATGGGATGCAGCACTTTGATGTTGTCACCGAGCGTGATGCAGGTTCCCGGAATATTGATGATCCCATGACGCTGCATCGCATTCAATTGAGCAATGAATTTTGTCTGATCTGGAAATATCGAAAAACTATCTAACGCTATGTCAT
>BJGB01000151.1 GCA_014190215.1 Actinomycetes bacterium
CTGCTGAATTCACCAACGGTAATGGAGTGGCTTTGCTGGAGCAGGCCGCTGTCATGCGTCAGATTGATCATCCCCATATCGTCCGCCTGACAAGTTTTGGGCGTACCGCAGTGAAGGGGACCGATCGGGTCTACGTCGTCCACGAGCAACTACTTGGCGGTTCGTTGCAAGACATGATCGATCGCAACCGTCTGCTGACACCGAGCCAAGCGCTCGTTGTAGGCGTTGAGGTGTGTCGAGCTTTGGATTACGCCCACAAGCGGGGACTCGCACATCATGATCTTCGTCCTTCGGTGATTATGTTCGGCGAAGATGCTCGAGTTCGTGTAGCTGACATTGGTATTTCTTCGGTGATCGCCGAGTCTGCATGGGAGGACAACGCGATGATCTCCCAAGAACGAGCGCGCTACTGCTCTCCCGAGCAGGCTCTCAGTGAGCCCTTTGATGAGAAAGCCGATACGTACGCATTGGCACTGATCTTGGTTGAATCGGTGACTGGCATGGTGCCATTCCTGGCAGATTCCGTGGTCGGAACTTTGAGCGCTCGAGTTGACAAATTGTTCCCTGTGTCGGCTGACCTCGGCGGACTTGCCGCAGTTCTTGATAAGGCAGGGCGCAGTGATCCGATGGACCGCTCAAGTGCTTTGGAAATGGGTAGGGCGCTCGTACAGGCGGCCCCGTCATTGCCGCGTCCAGCGCCAATCCCAATTGTCTCATCAATGATTTTCGGTATGCCGCCTGAACTAGATCGCTCAAACGAAATTCCCCGTGGTCCACAAACAGACCAATGGAGCGAAACACAAGTCATTGATGAGCAGATACAAGATGAAGCAACGACCGTTGTTGCAACAGCGACTCAGCAGAATCCGTTGATCGGTCGTTGGATCATGGCGGCCATGGCCGTACTAGTGCTGATCACTGGCGGTTATTTCCTATTCAATACACTGCAAAAAGAATCTTTCCCAGTGCCTGATTTGATGGGTCTTGAGCAAGGGCAAGCGACGAATTTGGTGACTGAATTCAAATGGAAAGTGGTCACTGTTGAGCAACCTGACGATCTCATCGCCGTTGGATCTGTGATCCGAACTGAACCAGAGAATGGGAAAGATTTACAGTCCGGCAAGAAACTCACGTTGATTGTGTCAACGGGTCCGCCCCCTGTGCCACTTCCTGAATTGAAAGGTCTTGATGCCGCAACAGCGATCGCGACTTTGACAAATAGTGGATTGAAGTTAGGTACTGAGGCCCCAGAGAGTGATGAAGATATACCAGCGGGAATCGTTCTGCGCTGGGAAGTTTCGTTGCAACCGAACCTTGTTGCGGGACAAGAGGTGATTAAGGGCTCAACCGTTGATATTTTCGTCTCCGATGGTCCGGCACCGCGGGTTATTCCCGATCTCACGGGTCTCACTCTTGAAGCCGCAACCACGATGTTGAATGATCTTGATCTCACCCTCAACCGTGCCGATGATCAATTCTTCATCATGGTCGAACTCGGCGGGGTCGGTAGCCAGTCACCGTTGCCAGGAGAATTACTGGACCGTGGAAAAGCAGTCACCGTCTCAATTTCTAAGGGTCCAGATTTGCTCCCGGTTCCACAATTGAAAACATTGAAGATTGATCAGGTCCGTCTTGCCGTCGTCAACGCAGGCTTCACCTTGGGCAAAATTAGGGGTGACACCAAGGGTTTCCCAATCGCCATTCGCTGGGAAGATGAAGTGGTGACTGCTGGTCAGCAGATACCACGCGGCAGCGTTTTGGACATCTTCTACTACGGATCGTGACAGGCTTTCTCGGCGCCGTACGAGAACGCCTAGGCTGAACTTCACTGACTTGAAGGAGTATGACCATGGGAACACTTGACGGACGCGTAGCGATTATCACGGGAGCAGGGCGTGGCCTTGGGCGCGAGCATGCTTTGTTGTTCGCATCACAGGGAGCCAAAGTCGTGGTCAACGATCTCGGTGGTGCCAATGATGGCTCGGGATCAGATATGACCCCTGCGCAACAGACGGTGGCCGACATCAAAGCCATGGGCGGCGAAGCGATCGTTAATGGTGACAATGTCGCTGATTGGGCTGGCGCCAAGCGAATGGTTGATAGCGCCATTGAAACATTCGGCGATCTCGACATTCTTGTGAATAACGCGGGCATCTTGCGCGATCGAATGTTGTTCTCGATGGCTGAGAACGAATGGGATGCAGTGATTGAAGTTCACCTCAAGGGTCACTTTGCTCCGACGCATCACGCATCTGTTTATTGGCGCGAGCAGGCCAAGGCAGGTGTCACTCGGGCGCGTAACTTGGTGCACACCAGTAGTACCTCGGGCTTATTTTCGAATCCGGGTCAGGCGAACTATGGTGCCGCCAAATCAGGTATCGCAACTTTCAGTCAAATCTGCGCCAAGGAACTTTCTCGTTATAACGTGAAGAGCAACGCCATTGCACCTGCAGCCCGCACTCGTTTAACGATGGCTACTCCAGGTCTTGAAGATGTGATGGCCGCTAAAGAAGGCGCCTTTGATATGTGGGACCCTGCAAATGTGAGTCCACTCGTGGGTTACTTGGCATCTGAGTTGTGTGAATTCAACGGCGAAACTTTTTTCGTACAAGGCGGACAAGTGACACGCGTTCAAACTTGGGTGATGGCCGAAGAGATCAACCAAAATGATCGTTGGACGATCGAAGGTCTTGCGACTGCGATGAAGGCTTTAGCTCCAAAGAGTTGAGTGCTGGGCGAAAAGGCCCGTGATGCAACAGATAAAAATCACTCAGTGATGTTTTTGATTTCTTCGGCAATCTTGGCCGTGATATCACTCTGAGGAATCGACGTTTGCATGGCCATCATCTTCATCATGTCGCCAGCAACTTTGATCTTGCCGCCCATGAAGGCCTGCATCGCCGCTGCTTGATCATTGAGACCAAAGATCGCCCGCGCCGTCGCCCAATCGGTGGTGACCGTTGCATCTGGATTCTCTAGTGCGCCCAGTTCAACTTCCATCTCACCCGAGGAGGTGTCCATGTAAGCCAAGATCGTGCCATCACCGAATGGCACATCTGTGATCACCTGATTGATGCGAATGACTGCAGTGATTTTTGGGGCTTGGCCGGCGTAGTTGGAACGGATCGCCTTAGCGGCGTCCATCCATGATGTGGAGAGAAAGGGATGAGTCATGTCACAAACCTTAGTCCTGAATCAGCCCTCGGAGCGCAGCGTGATGGTACTCGTGGAGACATCGCTCAAAAATGGGCCGTCAATTTCGAATCCGGCGCCTGAACCATTGGGCAAGCGCACCTGACCAGACTCCAAGCGAATGGGCTGCTGGACAATGTCTTGTTTCCAGAATCGTTCAGAGGCCGAAATGTCGCCCGTGAGGGTGAAGTTTGGCAGACCCGCAAGGGCCACGTTCATGGCTCGTCCGATGCCAGTTTCCAACATCCCTCCGCACCACACCGGCACCCCGCGTTGCTGGCAGACATTATGGATTCGTACAGCTTCAAGATAACCACCGACTCGACCTGCCTTGATGTTGACGATCGAGCAGGCCCCGCGTTCAATGGCATCAATAGCCACGTGTGCGGAGACGATTGATTCATCAAGACAAATCGGTGTCCTCACTTGGCGGGCAATGAGAGCGTGTCCCGTGATGTCATCTTCGGGAAGTGGCTGCTCAATGAGCAACAGATTGAAGGGATCTAGTTGTGCCAGTAGCGGACCATCCTCGCGCGTGAAAGCGGTATTGGCATCAACTTGTAGTGGCACCTGATCACCAAAAGTTTTTCGAATGACGCGAATGGGTTCAATATCCCACCCAGGTTCAATTTTGAGTTTGATACGCGCGTAGCCCTCATCGAGATAGCCGCCGACTGTGGACACGAGTTCGTCAAGAGAGTTAGCGATACCAACGGACACTCCTGAAGGAACGAGTTCATGGATAGATCCGAGATGAGTGGCTAACGAGACATTGTTTTCGCGAAGTTGAGCATCAAGAATGGCGGCCTCGAGAGCCGCCTTGGCCATGCGGTGGTCTTTGACAGGTCGAAGAATCTGCGCCACATCATGGGCGGACATCGGTCTGCTCCGAAAAGCGAAAAGACGCGGAATCAAGTGATCAATCATTACTTGCTGGGAACCCTCAACATATTCGTTGGAATAGAGGGGTTCGTTTCCAGAGACACATTCGCCCCAACCGACAGCATCGTCGGTTTCCACGCGTACTAATAAAATATCGCGATGAGTCTCGGTACTAAATGATGTGCGAAAAGGGGTCACCAAAGGCAGGGAGATTCTCCGCAGTTCAATCGAGCGAATATTAATTTTCTTCAGATCGTCAATCATCACTTATCTTTCGACTCAGAACATATGAGCCATCGCTGGTAAAACTGCAAATCTCATGGGTGATCAAAGCATCACTGAGTTGCTCTCGCATGGTACGTCGCCAATGGCGCGCTGCCTCAGGATCAGTAGTTCGCAGTGTCACAATATCGGGTGGAGTTGGGATCAGTAATGAAAGCGCATGCGGGGCGGGTTGTCTCCGTGAGGGCCGAATGTCCCACCGCGCGAGAAGTCGGTCAGTCTCATCGTCACCGTTGATGTCGTCATTGAGTGGTCCGTAAAAATTCTCATGAAACTCAACTGCTTCGGCACCTAAGTGGGCAATATTGAACCACGCATTGCGTCGCACTAGTGGGTCGAAAGTCCAAGTAATAGCGGACAAGTCGTTGTCAATGGCCCACTCTCGCTGATGTTGTTTGATGAGGGTGCCGATGCCTGTATTTTGCATGCCAGGCAGCACTCCAGTGATGTGCGAATGCAAACACCAATCTCCGCGATGGCGAGCCAACA
>BJGB01000152.1 GCA_014190215.1 Actinomycetes bacterium
GGTAGCACGCTGAAAGCGGCGGCACACGCCCTTGAATTGGCGGGGGCACATCAAGTTGGCTTATTCGCTGTAGCAGCCACGCCCGAGCGGAGAAGGGGCTAAAGACCCGCGAGGCTGCGCAATGTCCGCACGGCAGAACTTGGGTCTTCTTCAACCCACACCCCGTGCAAACCAACAGCACTGGCTGCGTCCACATTGGATTGTGCGTCATCTAAAAAGGCGGTGCGCTCGGCGACGGCACCGAGTCGTTCAAGGGCGAGACGATAAATGGCGGCGTTTGGCTTACGCATTCCCACTTCATGACTGTCCACGACATCGTCAAAAATATTATTGAAGTCCATCATTGGCCACCACACACTGCGCAATTCACGAACATTGTTAGTGAGTACACCCAAACGAAATCCAGCTGTCTTGAGTTCATGGACCAAGGTGATAATCGGCTCACAGGGTTCAAAGGTAATCCCAATAAATGTTGATTTTCCGGTATCGGGGGGAATCTGAATCGGCTGTAAGCCAGCTTCAAGAACTAACGCTCCCAAGGCCGCGCGATATTGCGCCATCGTGATCTCGCCGCGCTCTAGGCGATGCCACGGATGATCAGTGTCTTGACCATAATCGCCCATCATGACCTTCAATACTTTGTCAGCAGGATCATTAGGGAATCGTTTAATGACATCGGATGGTCGTCCATTGCTGGCCAAAACCCCGCCGAAATCAAAGATCACGGCGTCAATCTGGCGGTCGGTAGCGGAAACTGGCTTTTCTGAGGGCAATGTCACCCGTAGAGTCTGCCGAATAAGGAGCGCTGCCGAAGCATTTCCTAGCGAAATTTCAGTGACCCCTAGGCTCGGGCTACCCGACGGTAGGCTCTATACCTGCATGGGAATCCTCGATCGCATCCTGCGGGCCGGTGAAGGCAAGAAACTCAAGGCCCTAGAGGGTCTAGTTCCTGATATCAACGCCTACGCCGACGCTTTCAAGTCTTTGTCCGACGATGATCTGAAAGCTAAAACAGGAGAGTTTCGCTCTCGCTTGGAGCGTGGCGAATCGCTGGACGATCTTTTGACGGAGGCCTTTGCCGTCGTCCGCGAAGGGGCGGATCGAGTCATCGGTCAACGCCACTACGACGTCCAAATGATGGGTGGAGCGGCTCTGCACTTCGGTTGGGTCGCGGAAATGAAAACAGGTGAGGGTAAGACCCTTGTTTCAACCTTGCCGGCCTATCTCAACGGACTCTCGGGTAACGGTGTACACCTCATCACGGTCAACGATTATCTCGCTCGGCGTGACTCCGAATGGATGGGCCGCATTCATCGTTGGCTCGGTCTCAGCGTCGGATTGGTTGTGCCAGGACATCGTGAGCAGCCAGCGCAAAAGCGCGCTGACTACGCCGCAGATATCACCTACGGGACAAACAATGAATTTGGTTTTGACTATCTGCGCGACAATATGGCGCCTACTAAAGCCAACAAAGTTCAACGCGGTCATTCCTTCGCCATCGTTGATGAAGTGGACTCAATTCTCATTGACGAGGCACGTACTCCGTTGATCATTTCTGGTCGAGTAGCCGATGCCGCCAATTTGTACTATCGATTTGCATCCATAGTTCGTGCCCTGAAGCGTGATGTTGACTACGAAGTTGAAGAAGATAAGCGCATTGTCATGCCCACCGAGGCAGGTATTGAACGCGTTGAAGCCGAACTTGGTTTAGAAAATCTCTACGACGAAGTCCAGCGCAATCTTGTTCACCAATTGCAGGTGGCATTGAAGGCCAAAGAGCTGTACCGCCGCGATAAGGACTACATCATCCAGGGTGGCGAAGTGAAGATTGTCGATGAATTCACGGGCCGCATTCTTGAAGGTCGTCGTTGGAGCGAAGGTATTCACCAAGCGGTGGAAGCCAAAGAAGGCGTCAAGATTAAAGAAGAGAATCAAACCCTGGCGACAATTACTTTGCAGAACTATTTCCGCATGTACACCAAGTTGTCGGGTATGACCGGAACCGCGCAGACTGAAGCGGCTGAATTGATGAACACCTACGACCTGCAGGTGGTGCCAATCCCGACAAACCGTGTCGTCGTGCGTGAAGACGCTGCCGATCTTATTTTCAAATCAGAAGAGGCCAAATTCAACGCAGTTGTCGAGGACATCATTGAACGTAACGCCAATGGGCAACCAGTTCTGATTGGAACCGTCAGCGTTGCAAAGAGTGAACACCTCGCACGAATACTCGCCAAAAATGGGGTCAAGCATGAGGTCCTCAACGCTAAGCAGCACGCGCGGGAGGCCGAAATCGTCACCCAAGCGGGTCGATTAGGAGCAGTGACCGTTGCTACCAACATGGCTGGTCGCGGAGTGGACATTATTTTGGGCGGCAACCCAGAAGGACTAGCCCGTGTTGCCGTTCTCAGTGAAGGTCACGCTGCCGATACTTTGGCTGACGAGTTTGCTTTACCTCTACCCTTAGCCGATATGCCCGAAGAATATCGCGCGGCACGACAGGCGGCGCAGTCGCGCTATGACGTGTTACTCAAGGAAATTTCTGTTCGTTGCCAGGCTGAGGGCGACAAGGTCCGTGCTGCCGGCGGCTTGTACGTGATTGGTTCAGAGCGCCACGAAAGTCGTCGTATTGACAACCAATTGCGTGGTCGTTCTGGTCGACAGGGCGACCCTGGATCAACGCGTTTTTACCTTAGCCTTGAAGATGAATTGATGCGTTTGTTCGCCACTGGTGCCTTGAGTTGGGTCATGGGTCGCGCCCTTCCCGAAGATGAAGCGATTGAACACAAAATGGTGACCAAGGCGATTGAGCGCGCGCAGGGCACGGTTGAAACTCGTAACGCTGAAATTCGTAAAAATGTTTTGAAATATGACGAAGTCATGAATGAGCAGCGCAAAGTCATTTATATGCGCCGTGATCAAATTCTTGAGGGCGTAGATCTCAAGGTTGAGGCTCTTGAATACATGGCCGAAGCGGTTGACTCGCTGATTGAGACATACTGCGTGAGCGAGGTTGATGACGAGTGGGACCTCGAAGGTCTGAGCAAAGAACTCAAGACCTATTGGCCCAATGAGTTAACCCTTAATGACTTGGCTCAGTGCGATTCAACGAACAAGATGTATGACATCGTGATGGTCAATGCCACGGCGTACTACCAACAGCGTGAAGCCGAACTGACACCTGTTGTCATGCGCGATGTTGAGCGTCAAGTGATGTTACGAATTATCGACCAACGTTGGCGTGAACATCTCGAGGAAATGGATTATTTGCAAGAGGGAATCAACCTGCGTGCCATGGGTCAAAAAGATCCGCTTTCTGAATGGCAGCGTGAGGGCTATGAGATGTTTGGCTCGATGATCAAGGGGATCGCCCAAGATTTCGTAAAATATGTGATGCATGTACAAGTTGTGCAAAATGATCAGCCTGCGCCGATTGTGCAGAATATTCGGCAGTCAAAGTCTGACGCTCCCTCGGCTGCTGCAGACCAAGCTGCCAGTCTTGGTATGACTGGGTCACAACCGAGTGCTCCAGTGAAACAGCAACCGATTGTTCATGAGGGTTGGTCAAAGACTCCGCGTAATGCCACCTGCCCGTGTGGCTCGGGTAAAAAATTCAAAATGTGCCACGGCGCGAACTGAATTCTGATGCGCGATTTTACGGACGATTTGCGCGAAGTCAGCCGCCGGCTTTCTGAAGCCAATGTCTACCTCAAAATTGAAGCTCAGCGCGAGCGCTTTCGGGAACTTGAGATTGAAGTATCTAAACCTGGTCTTTGGGATGACCAAAATTTAGCCAAGAAACTAAATACTGAATATGCCAATACTAAGGGTGATATCGAGATTTACGATGTCTTGGCGCGCCAACTTGAAGATGTTGAAGTTCTTCACGAGATGGCTCGTGAGGTGGATGATGCCTCTCAAGAAACTGAGATTGAAACGGGGATTAAGACCATCGCTGAGCAGTTAAGCGGACTGGAGATGCGCAGTCTGTTTACGGGAGAGCATGACGAATTGGATTGCATCGTGCACATCAATACCAAAGACGGTGGTGTTGATGCTCAGGACTGGAGTGAAATTCTCTTACGGATGTATCAACGATGGGCGGAACGTCGTGGCATGGGCTTTGAAATAGATGACATTTCAGCTGGGACTGAAGCGGGCATCATGTCTGTTGAGTTCACTCTTAAGGGCCGTTATGCCTACGGTCTGATGACCTCAGAGCGCGGCACTCATCGTCTGGTGCGGATTAGTCCTTTTGATAATCAGGGCCGACGGCAAACAAGTTTTTCTGCAGTGCAAGTGTGGCCGGCAATGGAAAACCCAGATATTGAGATCGATGAGACTGACGTACGCATGGAAGTATTTCGTGCTTCAGGTGCTGGTGGACAGCACGTCAACAAAACATCATCTGCTGTGCGACTGATTCATGAGCCAACGGGATTGGTTTCATCTTCTCAAGAAGAACGCAGTCAGTTACAGAACCGTGAGAAGGCGATGAATCGCCTTAAGGCAATGGTCGCAGCCAAGATCGAAGAAGAACATCAAGAGGAACTGGCGCGCATTGCTGGCAAGCAGGCGACAGTGGGCTGGGGGAGTCAGATTCGCAGTTATGTCTTGCAGCCATATCAAATGGTGAAAGATCTGCGGACAAATATCGAATCCAGCAGCGTTGCGTCGGTCCT
>BJGB01000153.1 GCA_014190215.1 Actinomycetes bacterium
GGCGAGGCAGCGCTGCCAAGTGAGGTGGAAAAGATCGAGATTGCGATCACTGACCATGCCAAAGTGCTACACCTCATCAATCTGCGTACTGAACATGTCGGACCAGAAGAATTAATTGTTGCTGCCAAGGTTGAGTTTGATCAGTCCCTATCGGTCGCCGACCTATCGCTTGTGATCGATGAGCTTGAAGTATTAGTGCGCCGTAGCGTTCCGATAGCACTTTTCATATTTATTGAACCAGATATCTCGCGCCCATAAATCTTGGGCTAGGCTCACATCTACACAACGGGGAGCTCACGAGATCAGTGTGCTGAGAGGGTGATTGCTATCACCGACCCGAGAACCTGAACTGGGTAATGCCAGCGGAGGGATTTGGATGATAGGTAACGGACAACTCACACGAGCGCTGATTGTGATCGGCGGACATGCCCCGATGTCCCAAGCGCTCGCCTATCTCGATCCCGACACGGTCATCATTTGTGCTGACTCGGGACTGGACCATGCACTGGCCCTTGGTCTTACACCTGATGTGTTTCTCGGCGATATGGACTCTGTCTCAGCAGTATCTCTTGAACGCTCCCGCCATGAGAACTGGGAAATCATCACCCACGATTCCGATAAAGACCAAACAGATACAGAGTTGGCTCTCGCCTACACCGTTGCACACAACTTTCAACATGTCACACTGCTGTGGGGTTCGGGTGATCGCATTGACCACATTCTGGGTGTCATGGCCGCCTTGGCCGATCCGTCACTCAGCGCAATGAGAACTTTGCTCGCCTGGATTGGATCAGACCGCGTAGAGATTTTGCACGGTCCGAAAAAATTGGACAGTACTGCGCCGATCGCAAGCACCCTGAGCCTGATCCCACTTGGTGGTTCAGTTCACGGGGTCACGACCGCAGGTCTGATGTGGAATCTTGACAACGAAGAATTATCGGCTCATAGCGCCCGTTCAGTGAGCAATAGGGTCGAGAAAAGTGCGATCCAGATCAGTATTGATCGGGGCGTATTGGCGATCGTCTACCCCGGTTTTCTCACTACCCCTCAAGAGCATAAAAGTAGCCAACAATGAAATATTCCCTCGCCCATAAAACATCACGTCTCGTCATCGCCCTGACCTTTGTAGGTCTCACAGCCTGTGGATCAGACTCGCCGAAGACACAACAACTAACGCTGCTTGCGTATGAATCATTCACCGCCCCTGCAGGAGCCTTTGACGCCTTCACAGATCAAACTGGAATCAAGGTCACGATCGCATTATCGGGCGATGCAGGAGAGATGGTTGCCAAAGCCTCGCTCACCGCTGGCAACCCAGAAGGCGATGTGATGTGGGGTGTGGACAACGCTTTCATTTCGCGAGCTACCGATAGTGAAGTCTTCGATGGTGAACCTGTGGCTGTTGACTACGGAGATGTCTGCGTGAACTATGACATTGCAGCCTTAGCCGAACGCGGCATTGACGCTCCACAGACTCTTGATGATTTGCTTTCTAATCAATACGCATCCATGCTGGTTATCGAAAATGCCACAACATCCTCCCCTGGATTAGCTTTCCTGCTGGCAACGATCGCCGCCTTCGGAGATAATTGGCCAAACTATTGGGAGAAACTCATTGACAATGATGTGCTCATTGTCGACAGTTGGAATGATGCCTATTACACCTCATTCACTCGTTACGGGGGCGATCGCCCACTTGTCGTGAGCTACGCAACAAGTCCACCAGCAGAAGTAATTTTTGCTGATCCCCCAATGGCCCAAGATGCCCCTGCCCCGACGGGTGTCGCCACCGAAACTTGTTTTCGACAGACCGAATATGCAGGTATTCTGCGCGGAACAAATCACCCCGCGGAGTCACAACTGCTCATTGACTATTTGATCAGCAAAGATTTTCAGACACTCCTGCCGGAAAGTTTGTTCGTCTATCCCATCAACGCCGATGTTGAGTTACCTGAGTCGTTTATCAAATACGCACCTCAGATCTCTCAGCCCTTCACTCTGCCTTCGAAAGACATTGCGACATATCGCGAATTGTGGCTCGAACAATGGTCAGATCTCGCCCTGCGATGAGCAAATTGTGGACCCGTCTCGCCAGTGCCCCCGCACTTGTTGTGGTCGCTGCGAGTACAGCAATCCCATTATTGGCGATCAGCGTTCAACACATCGCGTCCGTTGATATTTTTGCTATCTGGCAGCGGCCAGGGGTTACAGACGCTCTGTTTTTTTCTTTGTGGCAGGGAATGTTGTCAACGCTCCTCACCTTGGCCTTCGGACTCTTCCCGACATGGGTTCTTGCGCGTTACCAATTCACCGGTCGCTCAATCTTGGTTGCTCTCGTCACAGTGCCATTTGTTCTCCCGACAATTGCCGTAGGCGCAGCCTTTTTAGCAGTGCTACCAACTTCGTTACATCGCACGACCTGGGCCATCTTGTTAGCGCACATCTTTTTCAATATCTCTGTCGTCGTACGAACTGTCGGACCACTGTGGCGATCCGTTGACCAAGGGCTCATTGAGTCGGCACAAACTTTAGGTGCATCGCCAGCGCAGGTGTACCGTCATCTCCTTCTCCCGATTGCCCGCCCCACAATCATCTCCGCTGGATCTTTGATCTTCGTGATGTGTTTCACCTCATATGGAATCATCCAAATTCTTGGAGGCCCTGGTCTAGCAACACTCGACATCGAGATCTACCGTCGGGCTGTACAACTCGGCGATATCTCTGGAGCCACAGTTCTTGGCATCACTCAAACCTTATGCATCGCCTGTGCTTTTGCGTGGTGGTCGCGCTCACAAGGAGCACAATTCTCCAAAATTGGAGATCGCAACAGTGCTCGTGCTCTGAACAGATCGTCGCGAATCATTATCTTTCTCACCACAGCAGCATTTACCGCACCCCTCGGAGCTCTCATTTTTTCTTCCTTGCATACCCGTGATTCGTGGAGTTTGACGGGGTGGAAAGTTCTTTTCGGTCTACAAGATGTCCGTGGTCTGAATATTGACTTGCCCTCATCACTTGCGACTTCGTTGGTCTACGCACTTGCTGCTACGGCCATTGCAGTACCCGTGGGAATGGCAGCCACGGCCTTCGCCCGACGTCATTGGATTCACACCGCCGTGCTTCTACCGCTCTCAACATCTCCCGTTGTTCTCGGCTTAGCGATCCTCATTACCTATGACCATGCGCCATTTGATTTTCGCTCAAGTCGGCTATTGATTCCTCTCGTTCACGCCGCCATCGCTCTGCCATTCGTCATGCGGGCCACGATTGCGATGGGGGATGTCATTCCACCCGATCTACGTCATGCGGCAGAAACCTTAGGCGCCAGTCCCTGGCGACGCTGGCTAAACATTGATCTACCTCTCCTTCGTCCTGCCCTGGCAACCGGGGTGGCATTTTCTCTTGCCATGTCCTTAGGCGAGTTTGGGGCAACCAGTTTTCTCACGCGTCGCAATTCTTCAACCTTGCCGATTTCAATCGCCAATCTTTTTAGTCGTGCAGGCGATATTCCGCGAAGCACCGGCATGGCTGCGGCGACTTTATTGATCTTCATCACGGGTCTTTTGGTCATTAGCGTTGATCGGCGTTCGTACTCATGAGCCTGTCAATTCGCCATCTCTCATTTTCTTATAATGAGCGAGAACTGCTGAATAACTTTTCTCTTGAAGTAGCAAGTGGACAGACCATGGCGATCGTCGGACCTTCTGGTTCAGGAAAATCTACCTTGTTACGACTCACCGCCGGATTACTCGTTGCAAGTCACGGGGAAATCCTGATCAATGGAATCAATGTCAGCGCTACTCCCACACACCTGCGCTCTGTGGGTCTGGTCTTTCAAGACAATCAACTCTTTACGCATCTCAACGTTTTCAATAATGTGGCTTTCGGATTAAAGATGGCTCATCAAAGTCGATCAGCAATTGCTGCGCGTTGCGAGGAATTGCTGAATCTAGTGGGGCTGACGGAACACTCGCAACAATCGGTCTCCACTTTGTCTGGCGGGCAAGCCAAACGAGTGGCCCTGGCGCGGGCTCTAGCCCCCAAACCACAAGTGCTGTTACTGGACGAACCCCTGACTGGACTTGATGATGAACTTCACGACCGTTTAGCAACTGATCTGCGACAGATACTGCAGACATCTAAGACCACGGCCTTACTCGTCACTCATGACCTTGCTGAGGCCCACACCATTGCTGACGCAATCACCCACATCCCGTAACCCCATTGACAATAGGCTGATGGAATGAATATTGCTCGATATCGAGGTCGCATAAAGTGACAGTCACTATTCGCTTTGCGACGACTGCCGAGGTGCGACCATTGCGTCTTGAAGTTCTGCGGGCTCATACAGCCAACAAGACAGTCGACTTTGAAGGCGATGATGACGCCACGACGCGACATTTGGTTGCCGTAGATTCGCACGGCGAGATCGTTGGTGTGAGCACATGGTTGGAGCGTGCCCTTGACCAACAACCTCATCTGCGGGCGCTACAACTGCGTGGCATGGCCACGGCTGTCTCTGTCCAAAACCAAGGAATTGGAGCCCTGATTCTGGCCGCCGGAGTTGATCATGCGCTGTCATTGAATGCCTATCTCATATGGGCCAACGCCCGTGATCAAGCCCTCAATTTCTA
>BJGB01000154.1 GCA_014190215.1 Actinomycetes bacterium
ATTGCTGCAAGGGCTGACAAAAACGATTGCAAAGTATCTGGTTCCATATCCACTGCTTCGCCATATAACTTGACCTTTGGTTCGGTTCCACTTGGACGCACCTGTAGACGCACACCCGCCCCACCAACTTCATCAAGCCACAACCGCAACAAATTGGCTTCCTTGAAATCTTCCACCTTGGCCACAACTCGTCCGGCAATAGTTTCTGGTGGCGAAGAACGTAAACGGTCCACCGCTAATACTCCATCACTCGGATCCATCTTGACGCTCAACTCACCCGTCACATGCCGTGCGTATTGCTGTGCGATCTGATCTAGTCGACCTTGCACAGTCGTCCCTTCGGCTATGGCCAATGCCGCCACCTCGGTCATTAACACAGCGGCAGCGATTCCATCTTTATCGAGCGGGCGATCAGCCACTAAATATCCCAAAGCTTGTTCGTAGGCGAACACCAAATGCTTGTCGCTGTGTCGCAGTGCCGCATCTGCGATCCACTTGAAGCCAGTAAATGTTTCCTCGTAGGCAACCCCATGCGAGACAGCCATTTTTCCTAACAGCGAAGATGAAACTAAAGTTGTTACAACCAAACGATCATCACCTTGGGTGTGGCGCAACACGTGATCTCCGAGCAACCAGCCGATTTCATCGCCACGCAACAAGCGCCAGGACGCGCCAACGGGTATTGCAACTCCAAGTCGATCAGCATCGGGGTCATTGGCCAATGCCAGTGCCGCTCCCGACATCCGCGCAACCTCGATGACTCGGTCCATGGCGCCAGGTTCTTCAGGGTTCGGGAAGGCCACCGTCGGAAACATCGCATCTGGCTGTTGTTGTTCATCAACCACAACCGGTTCTGACAAGCCAGCCGCTTCAAAAGCCCGAAGAGCGGTCGCTCCTCCAACTCCATGCATCGCCGTATAAGCCACCTTGATCGCTGGCACCGAATGGCATAAGCGCACCGACGGGATCCACTGCAGATAATTCTCGACGCAGGAATCATCCAAAGTCTGAATCAGAGGCGAATTAATAGCGGCTACTTCAATATCTGTGGGGTCGAAGAAGGCAATGGCCTGAGAAATCGCCACATCATGAGGTGGAACGATCTGAGCACCCGAACCCAAATAGACCTTGTACCCATTGTCCTCACGCGGATTATGGCTTGCGGTCACCATGACACCAGCACAGGCACCAAGAGCCGTGATATTCCAAGCCAACACTGGAGTCGGCAAAACAGTGGGCAACAACATGGCTTTCATTCCACGTGCTGCGGCAACCCGCGCCGTGTCTACTGCGAAGTCATGACTTTTATGACGCGCATCAAAGCCAATCAACACACCAGATTCAGATGCCCCTTGTACTGTCCGCAACAAATAATCCACTAAACCTGCCGCTGTTTGCCGCACAACCAAACGATTCATCCCAAGAGGACCAGCCATAATCGGGGCGCGTAGTCCGGCTGTTCCGAACATCAAGCGACCACTGAAGCGGCGTTCAAGTTGCGATTCGTCACCTGCCAGTAATTCCCGCAATTGCAGGCGCATATCTTCGTCAGGTTCGGCCTCTAACCATTTCTGTGCCTCTTCACGACTCATCATGCATCCTTAGAACTGTGGCAACAGCGTACGCAACTCCACTAGTGGACGCGGACCGACATGAGAAATAACTTCCCCGGCCGCTATCGAACCCAAAATCGCTGAATCATTCAGGGAGTATCCATTGGTGTAACCAAAGAGAAATCCCGCTGCAAAAAGATCTCCCGCACCGGTGGTATCAATGACATGGGGAACGTCTTGCGCGGGCACGTCAAGCACCTCATCGCGAGTGATAATCGATGCTCCGCGTGGTCCACGCGTGATTACTGCTAGAGAACTATCCCGTCGAACGGCATCTACTGCATCTTGAAAACTCTGCAGTTGATACAGCGATAACAACTCCTGTTCATTTCCGAACAAAATATCAACCTCATCAGTTACTAACGCTCGGAAATCCTCGCGGTGACGATCCACGCAAAAACTATCCGAGAGACTCAACGACACTTCCCTGCCGGCTGCATGGGCGACTCGAGCGGCATGGCGAAAAGCAGCCTTGGCATCGTCGCGATCAAAAAGATAGCCCTCCATGTAGAGCACTTTGCCGGCAGCAACAACGTCAACATCAACATCAGCAGGTTCCATGAAAGATGACACTCCCAAAAAGGTATTCATCGTGCGCTGGGCATCAGGGGTCACCACGATGATGCAGCGTCCGGTAGCGATCCCATCAAGCGGCTGTCCTGGGCTGAAATGCACTCCGACAGCCAGCAGATCATGCCCGAAGACTTGTCCCAAATCATCTTCACTAACTTTGCCAATATAGGCAGCCTTGCCTCCAAAACTGGCGACTCCGCAAACCGTGTTGGCTGCTGAACCACCGCTCATCTCCACAGCGGTCCCTATGGCTCGATAGAGATGATGCGCACGATCGCTGTCAATCAAAGTCATCGAACCTTTAACCAAAGATTGTGCGGTAATGAAGGCGTCATCAGCCTCACCAATAACATCAACTAAGGCATTACCAATACCGACGACATCGTAGATCGGAGCATTTTCAGACTGTGTGGACACGAGATTCTACGCTACTCGGCGAAGTAGCCCTGAAGAAGGTTTCGCATACTCTTGGTGCATCATTCAACGCTACGCTCAAGCGATGAGTAGTAATTCCCCCAAAGTCTCTGGTCATGAAGATCAACTGGATCCCTATCGGTTACCACGACATATTGTTCCTCATCGCTACGAGATTGAACTTGAACCTCAATTAGCAGAGGCAACCTTTACCGGTCAGGTCACTATCACCGCTGAAGTTATGTCGTCAACCCGAATGATTGTCCTCAATTCCAAGGACTTAGAGATCATCTCCGTTTTTGTTGATGGTCTCCCCTCACCATTCCGACTGGACCCAGAATCTGACCGCCTGCTGATCGGTCTGCTGGAGGATTTACTTCCTGGCACGGCCATGATCGATATCACTTTCACGGGAATCCTCAATGACAAGTTGCGCGGCTTCTACCGCAGCACCTACACCGACGAAGACGGCACTACTCAGGTCATCGCTGCGTCGCAGATGCAATCCACTGATTGTCGTCGGGCATTTCCTTGCTTTGATGAACCCGATTTCAAGGCCGTGTTCTCCATAACTCTGGTGACCGATGCTGAGCATATGGCGATCAGTAATGGTCCAGAGATCTCGCGAACTGTCCTTGAAAGCTCGGGGATTCGGAACAAAGTCGCCGTGAAATTTGCGGACACGATGTCAATGAGTACCTACCTGGTTGCCTTTATTGTCGGAAGACTTGAGGCAACGCAGACCATTGATGTCGATGGTGTACCTCTCCGCGTTATCCACGTACCTGGAAAAAGTCACCTCACCGATTTCGCTTTGGATGTTGGCGCGAAAAGCCTGCGCTGGTTCGTTGACTATTACGGCATTCCATATCCCGATGCCAAAATTGACATGGTTGCATTACCTGACTTCGCTGCCGGAGCGATGGAGAATGTTGGCTGCATCACTTACCGCGAAAGTTTGTTACTTGTTGACCCAGCAACCAGCACGCAAGCTGAACGGCAAAACGTAGCCGATGTCGTGAGCCACGAATTGGCGCATATGTGGTTTGGTGATCTTGTCACAATGAAATGGTGGAATGGCATTTGGTTGAACGAAGCTTTCGCTACTTTTATGGAAGTCGCGGCTGTCAATTCTTTTAAACCAGCGTGGGAACGATGGACAAACTTTTCACTTTCACGATCCGCCGCCTTTGAGGTGGACTCATTGGTCAACACTCGGTCTGTGGAATTTGAAGTACGTTCACCGCAGGATTGCGAGGGCATGTTTGATGTCCTGACATATGAAAAGGGCGGCTCACTACTGCGCATGCTTGAGCAGTTTCTTGGTGAAGATCGCTTCCGTGAAGGAGTGCGCCACTATCTCCATAAACATTCCTACGCCAACACCGAGACCAGTGACCTTTGGGATTCGATTGAACATGCCGCCTCTCAACACGGTAGTGAACCAGTACGCGAGTTGATGGATTCATGGATTTGGCAACCGGGTTATCCTCTCATCACTGCCGAACTCAATGCGGCTGGCAATGCCCTGACCTTGCGTCAACAACGATTTTCTTTTGATCACGATTCACATGCACTCACCCAAACATGGCTCGTTCCGATCCATATCCGCATCAATGATCAGGTCAGCAAGCATCTACTGATCGGTGATTCACTTGAGATCGATGTCGCCGATTCGCACGCCACAATCGTGGTTAATGCTGGAGGCCACGGCTATTACCGTGTCGCATATGCCCCCGAACTGCTCGGTCGCCTGAAGGGTTCGGAGATTGCATCTCTGGCGACAATCGAGCGTTACAGTTTGGTTGACGACGCTTGGAATGCCGTCGTTGCCGGACGATTACAGGCCATCGAGTTTATTTCTCTAGTTGAGGAATTTTCTTCCGAGCGTGATCTCGCAGTTTGGCAAGCGATTGCCATAGGTCTTCGCAGTTGTGCTCGTCTGATGGGCAACACAGAATTACCAAAATTAGAAAGTCGTATTCGCTCACTGGTCGCTCCA
>BJGB01000155.1:0-2414 GCA_014190215.1 Actinomycetes bacterium
GGCGCAACCGTCGTCGTCGTAGGCGCAACCGTCGTCGTCGTAGGCGCATCCGTCGTCGTCGTTGTAGTAGTTGTCGTAGGCGCAACAGCCGTCGTCGTAGGCGCAACCGTCGTCTGGGTGATTATTTTCGTTGACGTTTTCGCCGGATACTTACCTGACTTCGCGATCTTCAACGTCAACGTGCACGATGCACCTGCACCCATCGTCAATTTCGGTGGATCACTTTTCGGCGACAAAACACACGAACCCGTTTTTGACCATGTCTTGAGGCCACGCGAGTTCGATGTCACGATATCGGACAAACTCTTGACCTGACCCGCCGACAAAGACGACACCTTCCACGTCACCGTCGTCCTCGTCGCAGCTGCCACAGAACTAGCAGTCACACCACCCAACAATCCAGCCACAACCAACACCACAACCACAGCCCGACCACGAACACCACGCACAAAACCAAACATCACAAAACCCCCTACGGCATCGACTGAGACTAAATATCCCGAACACTTTACCCCCCCGGCAACTAAAGCAAACAACGCTCGCGCCAACCACCACCGAGCGCTCAGCCACTCAGGAAAAGGACAGGTTTTGATTCTCGATGATCGTCGCAGTTGGGACATTTTCCACCTTCCATAACGCCTCGCCCGTCGCTTGGTAACTGGACCACGATGGGTCAACTCCAGAGCGCAGAATCAAACCTGCGGGGCCAACTACTTCCCAAAGGACTGCGGCATTCGGACCATGCCATCTCACTGCAAAAGACACCCTGTGTTGCGCGCCAACAGCAATGTCGTGGACCTCAAAATGCACTCCGAGACGATTGTGAGCAATGCCGTCAGGTAACAAAGTGGCGACATTCTCATCAGTCAATAGCGCCAGTTCATTTTCAAGAGTTGTCAGATGAAAGAAGCCGAGAGCGCCATCATCATTTTTTTGGGCCAGCATTTCAGCTAGCGATTGACCGCGCAGTGATAATGCCTTGGCAAGCACTTTTGAGAAATCGGACACTGCCCGCTCCTGATCCATTCCAAGCAGAAACAGCGCGCTACGAAATCCATCCGTTGCAAGAGCACGAGAAATTTTGTTGCGTCGTGTTGCCCGCGCGAGAACCTCAACAGCTCCGGCAAGGTCGACAGGATCAACCTGTGAAAGAGACATACGTTGCAGTTCACGCTGACTGATTAACCAACGGACACAATCTTCACCATTGGTGAACACATTCGGCGCAGGAGACAACGCAAGTTCAGACCGTTCAGCAACTATGACATCGCCTGCTGGAATGCTTTCAATGACATCGGGAAGGTTGAACCTAGATGCGCTGTCACTCAGAGCGACCCAACCGCGGGCCACTGAATCATGATTGGCGAAATCTTCAATGTTGATCGTCGGGGACGACCCACTCAACACCAAAGCGACTCGCACAGAGGTACGATGCCCCACAGGAAGAACCGTGGGAACTTGATCCAGTTTAAGACCGGGAGCCGGCCATTCGCCGCTGACGTTGCGAACAGCAACTGGGCGCGAGACCAACAGATCGTCGTGACTGATGGCAACTGCCACCGCCATAGGTGAATCATTTTCAAACTCCATCATCAGCGCTGACGAACCCTGTCGCCCCGATGCCACCCACAGCCGTTGGATGACATCACCACCCGGAACTCGCAATCGAGTCTCTATAACTGGTGCGCCTGAGACCGCCGTCTGTCGAACGGCAACCTCATCGGCTGGTATGTGCCAACGATCATCGGCCGCCACATACCATCGAATCGGCAACTCATTGCCCAACGGATAAATATCGCCGGCTGGCGTCACATTTGCACGCCAAGGATGACCAAGAATCCCAATCGTTCGACCGTTCATATCTCGGTCAGCAGTTTTATTCTCCGTCACCGTCACTTCTCCGTTGTCGTTGCACGAATGAGCACACAGCCTCAACTGCTCTTCGCTCTTAGTGGCATGCCGCCCACCATTTGATCAGGAGTTGGCATGTGCATCTAAGACCTGCACGCCAAGTCAAGCACCGTCAGAGCCCTCTTGGGTGCTTGTGCGACCATTGTCATTGCGATGGTGTCATTGTGATGACCGACAGCGCCTCCGGCTCGCCCTTGCAACTGTCCCCTGAGCGGATACGCCGAGGTGCGCAACGAGTCGTAGGATTGGCACGTGGCTTACCGTGTGGCACTCGTCGTCCCGATTCGTGGGTTTGACGATGCCAAAAGTCGTTTAAGCACGATCCTCAGCCCTCAGCAACGCCGACAATTGGCTCAAAATTGTGCATCTCGCGTTCTCGCTCGCTCAGCAGTGTGCGACCGCTATGTGGTCTGTGATGACGATGAGGTCGGCGACTGGGCGACCGATCTTGGAGCCACTCCCATTCATGTGACCACTCCTGGACTCAACCCCTCGCTCACCCA